>PSLH01000023.1:6754-24549 GCA_040289505.1 Thermoleophilia bacterium
TCGGACGAGCTTCTCGCGGACGCCGCAAGCGATGGCCTCGAGATCGCTCCCTCCCTGCTCGGCCAGGAGCAAGGCCAAGAAGAAAACGTGGTAGAGGAGATCGCCGAGCTCGTCGGCGAGCTTGGCGGGGTCGCCGGCTAACGCCGCGTCGGCCACCTCGTAGGCCTCCTCCACCGTGTGGGGCACGATGGTGGCCGCCGTCTGCTCGCGGTCCCAGGGACAATCCCGGCGCAGCCGCTCGGTCAGCTCCTGGAGGTCGAGGAGGGCGCGAGCCAGGCTCACCGCTCAGCGAGACTGGCCAGGGGGAGTGGGCGTGGTGGTCGCCTGAGGCGGCGGGGGCGCGAACCCGGGGGCGTAGGTGATCTTCTTCTCGTACCGCCGGCGTAGGTCGTCCAGCCAGGCGGCCGCCGCCTCCGACTTTCGCTGCTGGAGCAAGAGCTGGCGGATGGACGCCCGCACCTTGGCGAGCGGCGTGGTCGTCCCCGGCTTGACCGGCCCCAGGGCCTGGATCACGTGCCAGCCGTACTGAGTCTTGACCGGCTGGGAGAT
Organism: Thermoleophilia bacterium; assembly: GCA_040289505.1. Classification (GTDB taxonomy): domain Bacteria; phylum Actinomycetota; class Thermoleophilia; order Gaiellales; family Gaiellaceae; genus PALSA-612. Next base: position 7,304 of record PSLH01000023.1, read on the forward strand.
GGCCTTGGTCCTGAGCGCCAGGGCCACCTTCTCGAACTCGGGCACGAACTGGCCCTTCTGGACGGTGAGCTTGCCGCCCACGCTCCTCGAGCCGGGATCGGTCGAGTAGCGCTTGGCCAGGGCTGCGAAGTCGGCGCCAGCCTTGAGCTTGGCCACGATCTCCTCTGCCTGCTTCCTCGTCTTCACCAGGATGTGACGCACCTCCCGGGTCTCCGGCTGGGAGTAGTCCTGGAGGTGGGACCGGTAGTAGCTCTCGATGTCGGCGTCGGAGACGGCGACGTCGGCGGTCACCTTGTCGAACAGCTTCTCCGACAGAAGCTGGGCGCGAAGCTCCGATCGCACGCTCTGCTCGCTCACCCCTTGTGCCTTGAGCGCCTGGCGATAGCGCTTGTCGCTGCCGGAGAAGAATTGCTTCTTCAGCTTCTGGAGGCGATCGTCCACCTCCTTGTCGCTCACGGTAACGCCCAGCCTCTTCGCCTCGAGAGCCAGCTCCGTCCGCTGCACGAGGTACTGGAGGGCGCTCTGCTGCAGCGAGCGGTACTGGTCGGAGCCAGCGCCCGGGGGCTTTTGGCCCTGCGCCCGGAGCCGGGAGAGAGCCTGATCGACGGTGGCGTCGAGCTCCTGGCGGGAGATGGCCTGGCCGGCGACGACCGCCACGGCGCCTGGAGGAAGCCCGGCCGAGCCCGAGCCCCCGCAGCCAGCGGCGACACCGCCGAGGAGAGCGAGGAAGGAGGCTGCGAGAGCGAGACGGCTACGCATAGAAAGAGCGCCGGTCAGGCCGCCTGGCGCAGGTCGAGGATAGCATCGGCCAGCCGCAGCCCCTCGCGCAAGCTCTCCGCGCGCAGGGAGGCCTCCCGCCGGCTGCTGACGTAGACAGCGGTATCCACACGAGAGCGCAAGCGGCGGAGGTCGGCGCTCCCGAGCGCCAAGGGGCCGATCACGACCCTGCGGTCGCGGTAGGCGAGGTAGTCGGCGCCGATCTCGGCCAGCTTCACCTTCGCCTCCTGGATCGCGAACAGGGTGTCGACGGGGGGCGGGAGCGGCCCGTACCGATCCTCGACCGCGGCCCGCAGCTCGCGCAGCTCCTCCTCCGACTCGACCAAGGCCAGCCGCCGGTGGAGGTCGATGCGGAGAGCTTCAGAGCCGACGTAGGCCCTGGGCACGTAGGCATCGACCCGGGCGTCCACCCGCACCGGGCGCGGCGCTCGCCGCCTCTCGCCGGCAAGCTCAGCCACCACCTCAGCCAAGAGCTCGGCGTAGAGCTCAAAGCCGATGGCGGCCACATGGCCTGATTGCTCCTCCCCCAGGAGCTCCCCCGCTCCCCGAATCTCTAGATCGCGCATGGCGATCCGGAAGCCGGCGCCGAGCTCGGTGTGATCGGCGAGGGTGGCCAGGCGGGCGCGCGCCTCGCCGGTCAGCGCCGATGCGTCAGGGTAGAAGAGGTAGGCGTAGGCAGGGACGTCCGAGCGACCAACGCGCCCTCGGATCTGGTACAGCTGGGCCAACCCGAGCAAGTCGGCACGCTCCACCACGAGCGTGTTCGCCTGGGGGATGTCGAGACCCGACTCGATGATAGTGGTGGAGACGAGCACGTCGGCATCGCCGCGCAGGAACCGCACCATCCGCTCCTCGAGGTCTCGCTCCCGCATCTGGCCGTGCGCGACGAGGATGCGCAGATCGGGGCAGAGCTCCATGAGCTCCCGGGCTCGCTCCTCGATCGTCTCCACCCGGTTGTGGAGGTAGAAGGACTGGCCGCCCCGGGCCGCCTCGCGCTCCAGCGCCGCCTTCACCAGCTCCCGGTCGTACTCCCCCACGTGCGTACGGATCGGCCTCCTTCCCTCCGGCGGCGTCTCGATGACAGAGATATCGCGCAGGCCGGACAGGGACATGTGCAGGGTGCGGGGAATGGGGGTGGCGCTCAAGGCCAAGACGTCTACCTCCAGCCGGAGCTGGCGGAGAAGCTCCTTCTGGGCCACGCCGAAGCGCTGCTCCTCGTCGACGACGATCAGGCCGAGGTTGTGGGGGATGACGTCGCGGGACAGGATGCGGTGGGTGCCGATGAGCACGTCCACCTTGCCCTGGGCGAAGTCGCGCAGCACCGCCCTGACCTCGCCAGGCCGGCGGAAGCGCGACACCATCTCCACCCGCACCGGGAAGTCAGCGTACCGCTCACGGAACGTGCTCCAGTGCTGGTGGGCGAGCACGGTAGTGGGTACGAGGACGAGGGTCTGGCGGCCGTTCAGGGCTACGGCGAAGGCGGCTCGCACCGCCACCTCGGTCTTGCCGAAGCCGACGTCGCCGCAGATGAGGCGATCCATGGGCCGGGGCGCCTCCAGATCCTCCTTCACCGCCTCGATCGCTGCCAGCTGATCGTCTGTCTCCCGGTAGGGGAAGGACGCCTCCAGCCGCTCCAGCCAGTCAGAGGAGAGGTCGAAGGCGATGCCCGGAGCCGTCTTCCGCTGGGCGTAGAGAGCGAGGAGCTCCCCTGCCAGCTCGCGCAGGGACTCGCGGGCGCGGCTCTTCATCAGATGCCAGGCCTTGCCGCCCAGCTTGGACAGCGCAGGCGGGCGGCCGTCAGCGCCGATGTAGCGGGAGACCTTCCCGATCTGCTCGTGAGGGACGTACAGACGGTCGTCGCCCCGAAAGGCAAGGAGCAGGTAGTCGCGGGTGACCCCGGCCACCGTCTTCGTCTCGAAGCCGATCAGCCGGCCCACCCCGTGGTCCTCGTGGACGACGTAGTCGCCGGCCCGGAGGTCGGCGAACGACTGCAGGGCCCGGCCTAGACGGGTGACCCGGGGGGCTCGTCGCCGGAAGATCTGGGTGTCGGGAACGAGAGCTAGGCCGAGCGATCGCCACAAAAAGCCGCGCCGGGCAGGGGAGAGGGCAAAGAGGAGCGCCGGCTGAGGGGGGAGCTCCCCATCTGCCTCCAGGAGATCCGCTCGCACGCGCCGCAAGAGCGCCTGCTGGCGGAGGGCATCGCCGCGATGAGGGAAGGCCACCACCACCCGAAGCCCAGAACGGAGAAGCGAGCGAAGCTCGCTCTCGGCCTCGCTCAGGCCGCGGGCGGCAAGAGCCGGGCGCTGAGCCTCGAAGGCGAACGGCTGGCCTCGGGGCAGGGGATCGAGGGCCACCCCCCCTTCGAGAGGAAGCTCGCCTTCTCCCCCCGCCTCCTGCCAGGCCTGGCGGGCCGCGTCTGGCTGCCAGACGAGATCGGGAGGCCCAGGAAGCGGCGACACCAGCCCGGCCCTCTCGTCTTGTGTCGTATCGTGACCATCGTCGGCCACGTCCAGTCGCCGCTCCCCAGCCGGGTAGATGGTCGCCTCCTCGAGATCGCGCAGGGCCCGCTGGGTGAACGGAGAGAAGGCCCGCATCCCCTCCACCTGGTCGCCGAAGAGCTCGATCCGTACCGGGTCGCGCCCCGTGGTCGGGTAGACGTCGACGATGCCGCCGCGCACGGCGAACTGGCCGCGGGCCTCGACCCGCTCGACCCGCTCGTAGCCGGCCAGGGCTAGGCCCTCGGCCAGCCCGTCTAGCCCCGGCTCCTCGCCCAGCCGGATGTCGATTCGCTCTGGCCGTGCCCAGGCTGGAGGCACCCCTTGGGCGAGGGCAGAGGCCGACACGCACACGATTCCCCCTGCGGCGAGGACGTCCAGCGCCCGCGCCCTCTCGCCCACGAGGTGAGGCGGCGGCTCCAGGCCAGAGCCTGGCCGAACCCCTCTGCTCGGCAAGAAGGCGACCGCCTCCTCGCCCACGAGCCAGCCCACGGCCTCGGCCAGATCGCGAGCGTCGCCGTCCTCGGGGACGAGCACCGACAGGCCGCGGGCGAGGTGGAAGTGGAGGGAGGCGACGACAAGAGGGAGGGCGGGCTCGCTCGCCCTGGCTGCCGTCGCTGGGAGAGAAGCCGCGAACGCGCGCAGGGCCTCGCTCGCCGCAAGCTCGCGGACGAGGGCGTAGAGGACAGGGAGCTCTTTCGCTGTCAGCGCTTGTCGGTCCATGGGAGAACGCGGAGCCTCGGCTCCGCCGCCTCCCAGTCTAGATCCCTCCACGTCGCGTCGCGCTCAGTTGAACCGCCGCTGGGCCGCCTCCAGGCCCTCGCAGACGATCGCCTCCACCGCGTCTGCCGCTCGGGAGACGAGCGCGTCTACGTCCGTCTCGGGGGCAAGCTCCGACAGGACCCAGTCCGCCAGCGAGCGGGGGTCTCCTCGTCCAGGACGGCCAACCCCGATGCGGAGGCGCATGAACTCCCGCGTGCCCAGTGCCTCAGCGATCGAGCGCAGGCCGTTGTGTCCGGCCAGACCGCCCCCCAAACGGGCCTGGAGCCTGCCCTCCTCGAGGTCGACGTCGTCGTGGACGACGAGGAGAGAGCCGGGCTCGACCTTGTAGAAGCGGACGGCCGCGCCCACCGACCGGCCCGACTCGTTCATGTAGGTCTCCGGCTTGAGCAGGGCCAGCCGCCGATCGGCGATTCGCACCTCGCTCACCTTGCCCGAGAACTTGGATCGGAAGGAGCCGCCGTGCCTGCGGGCAAGCTCGTCCACGACCAGGAAGCCCACGTTGTGGCGGGTGCGGGCGTACTCGTCGCCGGGGTTGCCCAAGCCAGCCACGAGCAGGTCGAGCGTCGAGGCCCGGCTGCCCCGACAGAGAAGGCGCACTTACCCCTCGGGGGCGCCGCCGGCCTGGCTAGCCTGCCCTTCCTCCTCGGCCAGCGCCTCTGCAGGCGCCTCCGACACAGCCGCCTCCTCGACCTCCTCCGCCTCGACCGGGCGGCGGGGCGCGGCCACCGAGGCGAGGATCGTCTCCGGATCGTCCAAAACCTTGACCCCCTCGGGTACCTCGAGGTCGGAGACACGAGCAAACTCCCCCACTCCGAGCTTGCTGACGTCGAGGACGAGGGCGTCGGGGACCGACTGGGGAAGCGCCTCCACGCTCACCTCGCGGACGAGCTGGGTGAGCACCCCGCCCGCTCGCACGCCCGGCGAGTCGCCCACGAGCTCGATCGCTACCGCGGCGTGGATGAGCTGGTCGAGCCGCACCTCCTGGAAATCCACGTGGATGACGTGCCCCCTCAGGGGGTCGCGCTGTACCTCCTTGACCACGGAGGGATGGGCAGTCTTCTGGCCGTCTAGGACGACGTCGAGGATAGCGTGGAGCCCGTGGGGGCCAGAGAGAGCAGCCCGCAGGTCGCGCTCGCGGATCGAGATCGCGTGCGGCTTCCGCCCTCGGCCGTAGAGCACCCCGGGGATCAGGCCCTGCCGGCGCAGGCGCCGCGACTCGCGCGAGCCAAGCTTGCTGCGCTGGAGCACGGTAAGGCGGACTCGCTCTTCGGCCACGGCGGCCGATTGTAGCTGCCCCTAAGGGGGCTATCTGCCTAGAAGAGCTGGTACTCCCCCCCGAAGATGGCGGACACCGAGTCGTCGGCGAAGACGTTCATGATCGTCTCGGCGAGCAGGCCAGAGATGGGAAGGACGGTCATGGTGGACGGGCGGCGCAGAGGGTCGATGGGGACGGTATCGGTCACCACGATCCCGGCCAGGTCGGCGGCAGCGAACCGCTCGATGGCGCCCTCGCTGAAGAGGGCGTGGGTGGCGAACACCCACACCTCCTTGGCCCCATGGTCGAGCAGGGCCTGGGCACCGGCAAGCAGGGTACCCCCGGTCATGATGACGTCGTCGCCCACGATGGCGATCCGGTCGCGAACCCGGCCGGTGATCTCCGTGACCGAGGCCTTGTCGTGCTCGGGCCGGGTCTTGTGCATGATCGCCCACGGAGCCTCGATCATCTCGGCGAAGCGGATCGCGTGCTTGGCCCGCCCGGCGTCGGGGGCGACCGACACCACCCCGTCCCCCCGCAGGCCCAGGTCGCGGAAGTGACGGGCAAAGAGCGGAAGAGCCGTCATGTGGTCGACGGGGATGGTGAAGAACCCCTGGATTTGGCCGGCGTGCAGGTCCATGGTGAGGATGCGGTCGGCCCCGGCCAGCTGGATCATGTCGGCGACCAGGCGGGCCGAGATCGGCTCCCGCGGCTTCGCCTTGCGATCCTGGCGGGAGTAGGGAAACCAGGGAACGACGGCGGTGATCCTCTTGGCCGAGGCGAGCTTGGCCGCCTGAATCATGAGCAGGAGCTCCATGACGTTGCGATCGACCGGCTCGCACCCTGTCTGCACGATGAAGACGTCGGCGCCCCGGATCGACTCGCAGTAGCGGCAGTACGTCTCGCCGTTGGCGAACGTCTTCAGCTCCACCTCCCCGAGCTCGACCCCGAGACGCTCGGCGATGCGCTCGGCGAGGTCCCGGTGGGAGCGGCCGGAGAAGACCATGAGGCGCTTCTGGGGGCCGCGCTCCAGCCAGTGGTTCGGGTTCGCCTGGGCCCCCTCCCGGCGCACGTCGAAGCCGGGGAGGCGGGCGACCTCAGTCGCCGCGCTGTCCACCCACGTATCCCTCCTTGTTCACCTGACGAGCACGGGCGATGGCGAGAGCGCCGGGCGGCACGTCATCGGTGATCACCGAGCCGGCCGCGACCCACGCATTATCTCCGATCGTAACTGGAGCAATGAAGGAATTGTCCACCCCGGTCCTGACGTTGCGGCCGATCCGGGTGCGCTGCTTACCCCGGCCTCGCTCGTGAGGGAGGTTGGCGGTGATGGCTCCCGCTCCGATGTTCGTATCCTCGCCGATGTCGGCGTCGCCGATGTAGGAGAGGTGGGGCACCTTGGCTCGATCCCCGATGCGCGAGTTCTTCACCTCCACGAAAGCGCCGGCCTTGGCCCCGGTCGAGAGCACGGTGCCGGGCCTGAGGTAGCAGAAGGGGCCTACTACCGCCCCGGGCCCGACCTCGGCATCGACCACCACGGCGTGGGGGCCGATCTCGGCCCCAGGCCCGATTCGAGCCTTGCCGCGAATGACGGTGAACGGGTGCACGATCGCGTCGGGAGCGAGCTCGACGTCGGCGTCGATCCAGGTCGTCTCGGGATCGACAATTCCCACCCCGGCCACCATGTGGGCCTCGTTCAGCCGTCGGCGCAGGACGGCGGCGGCGGCGGCGAGCTCGACGCGGGTGTTCACGCCCAGCGGCTGGACAGGATCGGGAGAGGCGTACACGGCCGTCCGCCCGCCGGCGGCTAGGATGTGGCCGACAGCGTCCGTGAGGTAGAGCTCGCCTTGGGCGTTCTTCGCCTCCAGCCGCTTGAGCGCCGGCCAAAGCGAGGGGGCAGAGAAGACGTAGATCGAGCTGTTCACCTCCCGAAGAGCGAGCTCCCCGGGGGAGGCGTCTGCTGCCTCGACGATGGCAGCGAGGGAGCCATCCTCGTCCCTGACGATGCGCCCGTAGGCTCCGGGGTCCTCCGGCTGGAAGGAGAGGACGGTGACGTCGGCCCCGGCCCGCCGGTGCTCGGACAAAAGCCCATCGAGAAGCTCGGGGGTGAGGAGGGGGGTATCTCCCGGAAGGACGAGAATGTCGCCCGGGAAGTCGCGCAGGGCAGGCTGGGCTGCCCGGGCAGCGTCCCCGGTGCCGAGCGGGCGCTCCTGCACGGCCACGACGAGGCCATCCGTGTCCGCGAGCGCTGCCTTCGTCTGCGGGGAGGCGACGACGACGAGAGGCTGGGGCAAGAGGGGTCGAGCCGCCTCGACCACCCAGTCCACCAACCGCCGACCGAGCAAGGTATGCAGGTGCTTGGGGACGGCCGAGCGCATACGGGTTCCCAGGCCAGCGGCCATGACGATGACTGCCAGCGGGGGCGAGCTCATCTCGACCAAAGCTGGGGCGCCAGGATTCGAACCTGGGATCGCGGGACCAAAACCCGCTGCCTTACCACTTGGCCACGCCCCATCGAGCAGGTCACGAACGAGGTCGAGAACATTGTGGCAGCCCCGCTTGGGATCTAGCCGCCCCTGCGAGCGACCCGGTCAGGCCGGTCGTGGAGGAGCAGGAAGATGCCGATGACGGCGAACACGCCCACGAGGACGAGGGCGATCCAGGAGAGGATGACAGCGAGGATGGCGGCCACCACGGCTAGCGCTTGGGACATAGCTAGGATCCAGGAAAGCTCGCGGGCGATCCTCGTCTCCAGCGTGCGCCCGGCCAGGAGGTAGAAGAGGATCACGGGGATGGCGATCACGATGACCGTGATCCGGGAGAAGTCCTTCTCGAAGGCGACGACGAGACCCTCGATCACGGCGATGGCGATCGCCAACTTCAGCCGGTTCGCCCACAGCCAGCTCTGGCGTGAGCGTTCCTGGCGACCGGGCGCCTGAGCCGCCCGCTCGGCTGTCTGCTCGTCGCTCACCGGTCAACCGTACCACGCCGGGGCGACGACCCACGTCTGTCCCAGGCGTCTCAGGCGGGCAGCCGCCTGCCGCGCCGCGCCCAGCTCCTCGAAGAGGCCGTAGAGCGCCGGCCCCGCGCCGCTCACGTCGGCCCGAAACGCTCCCAGAGCGCGAAGCGCGTCGGCGTGAGGCGAGGACGCGAGATCGTTGGGGGGGAGCGAGGCAAGATCGCGCGGCCTGCGCGCTTGGGCGAGCGCCTCGAGCAGGGCGCGCCGGCGCTCGGGAAACCCGACGTAGCCCCGACGCCGGTCGAGCGCGTCGTACACGGCGGCAGTCGCGACCTTGACCGCCCCCCGGGGGATCAAGAGGACGACCCAGTAGTCCTGGGGCAGGTCGAGAGGACTGAGGGCGCTCCCGTCGCCCTGGCCAAGCTGGGGGCCGGGCGCGAGGAAGAAGGGGACGTCCGCGCCCAGGCGCGCGGCCAGTCCCGACAGCGCCCCGCTGGAGAGCGGGCAAGGCAGGGTCTCGTTGGCCAGGCGAAGAGCGCTGGCCGCGTCTGAGCTTCCTCCCCCAAGGCCGCTCGCCACAGGGATGCGCTTGTCGATCCGCACCGACCAGCCGGGCTCCACTCCTGCCTCCTCGGCCAGAAGGGCAAGGGCTCTTGTAACGAGGGTGTCCCCGGCGAACCCCGCTACCCGCAGGCGAAGGGAAGGCGAGAGCGCGATGCGGTCACAGAGATCGACCCTTTGGTAGACGGTCACGACCTCGTGCTTTCCGTCAGGCCGCCGCGGCCCCACCACCAGGGCGAGGTTGATCTTGGCAGGAGCAGGAAGCTGACTCACGGGAGGAGACGGGCCAGCTCCAGGAAGTCGTGTGGGGAGAGCTCCTCGGCTCGCAGCGACGGTGACCGCCCGAGCGTCGCCAGGGCGCGGGCGGCCCGCTCGCGGTCGCAGAAGCCAGCCTGCTGGAGCGAGTTGGGGAGCGTCTTGCGCCGGTGGGAGAAGGCAGCCTCGACGAGAGCTTTCACCTGGGGCCATCTCGGAGGAAGGGGACGACGGCGGAAGGCGACGAGCGCGGAGTCGACGCGGGGCCGGGGCCGAAACACCTCCCGCGACACCGGGTGGAAGCCGGCTCGCTCGGCAGCGAGCTGGACGAGCACGGAGACGGCGCCGTACGCCTTGCTGCCTGGCCGCGCAAAGAGCCGGTCGGCTATCTCCCTCTGCACCATGACGCACCAGAGCTCGATCGTGGGCATGCGATCGATCGTCTCCAGGAGGATGGGCACGGCCACGTTGTAGGGGAGGTTAGAGACGAGCTTCCCCGGCGCCGGGTCGAGCGAGGAGGGGTCGAGGGAAAGCGCGTCCTGGAAGATGAGGCGCACGTTCGCCTGCCCTGCGAGCGCCGCCTGCAGGTGCGGCTCCAGCGAGCGATCGATCTCTACCGCGTACACGAGCCCCACCCGGCTCGCCAGGAACGCGGTCAGGGCGCCCAGGCCCGACCCGATCTCCAGGACGATGTCCTCCCTCTCGAGCTCCGCCAGTCTCTCGATCACCCGCAAGATGTTGGGGTCGGCCAAGAAGTGCTGGCCCAGGGCGTGCTTGGGAGCGACCGGAAGCCGAGTCACGGAAGACCGAACGCTGAGGCGGCATTGGCGTCGATCCGAGCCGCCAGCTCGTCGGGACTCTGCCGGCGGAGGGAAGCCAGCGCCCGCAGGACGTGTACGACGAAGGCGGGCTCGTTCTGCCGGCCGCGCACCGGCTGGGGCGCGAGGTAGGGGCTGTCCGTCTCGACCAAAAGCCGCTCGGCGGGCACGAGGGCGGCCGCCGCTCTCAGATCGTGCGCTCGGGGGTAGGTGACGTTGCCAGCGAAGGAGAGGTAGTAGCCACGCTCCAGCGCCACCGGGAGGAGCTCCTGATCGGAGAAGCAGTGAAGGATCACCGTTCCCTGGAACCTGGCCAAGGCCGAAGCCGTGTCTCTCGCCGCCGCGCGGCTGTGGATGACGACGGGCAGAGAGAGCTCGCAGGCCAGGGAGAGGTGGGCCTCGAAGAGGGCGCGCTGGGCGCTGACGGGAGCGAGCTCTCGGAAGTAGTCGAGGCCAGTCTCCCCTACCGCCACCGCCCGCTCGTGACGAAGGAGCTGGCCGAGCTTCGCCAGCCCGCCCGCGTCCTCTGCTCCTGCCTGGTGGGGGTGAATGCCAAGCGCGCAGAAGACGCCCTCGTTTCGCTCGGCCAGAGCGAGCGTGGCCCGGCAGGAGTCGAGGCCGGATCCCACCGCGATCACCCGCGTGACCCCAGCCGCGCAGGCGCGGTCAAGCACCTCGGGGACGCGCTCCCCGAACGCGTCCAGGTGAGCGTGGGTGTCGATCACGCCCCCGAGGCGGCACCTCGCGCCGAGGTCGGCGGCTCCACCCGAGGAAACAGGGGAGGCGCCGGCTCGATACCTGTCTTAGGCCGGAGCTGCCCGGGGAGCACGCGCTCCCAGGCCAGGTCCTGGGGCTGGCCCAAGGCAGCCAGGACGCGGGGGGCGGTCGCGGGGAGGTACGGGGCCAGGGAGACAGCCACCGCCCGGAGGCCGTCGGCGAGATCGTAGAGCACCCGATCGAGCTCGCCAGAGCGGCGATCGTCCTTGGCCAGGCCCCACGGCCGCGTCTGCTCCACGTAGGCGTTGAGGCGGCGCACCACCTCCCAGATCGTCTCCAGCGCTCCAGTGAGATCCCAGGCGTCGAGCTGTCGCGGTACCGTCTCGTACAGGGCCCGGATGGCAGCGGCGATCTCGCTCGACCCTCCTTGCGAGGGGAGTCGTCCCGCTCGGTAGCGGGCGACCATGGCCGTCGTGCGCGAGAGGAGATTGCCCAGCTCGTTTCCCAGCTCTCGCTCGTAGCGCTCGTGCAAGCTGTCCACCGAGACGCTTCCGTCCTGGCCGAAGGAGACCGAGCGAACCGCCCAGAACCGCACCGCGTCGGCCCCGTAGACGCCCACCAGCTCCAGGGGATCGATCACGTTCCCCAGGGATTTGGACATCTTCCGCTCGTCGAACAGGAGGTAGCCGTGGACGAAGATCTGCTGGGGGACGTCGTAGCCAGCGGAGAGGAGCATGGCCGGCCAGTACACGCAGTGGAAGCGCAAGATGTCCTTGGCCATCAGGTGGCGGGCCGCTGGCCAGAACACGGGGATCAAGTCCTGCCCTGGCCGGGCGTAGGTGAGCGCGCTCAGGTAGTTGACGAGAGCGTCTGCCCATACGTACGCCACTTGACTCTCGTCCCATGGGAGCGGGATGCCCCAAGGCTGCCCGGCGCGGCTGATGGAGAAGTCCTGCAGGCCCTGGGCGATGAAGCTCCGCGCCTCGTTGTAGCGGAAGCGGGGAAGCACGAACTCGGGCCGCTCCTCATAGAGGCGAAGCAAGCGCTCCTGGTAGGCAGAGAGGCGGAAGAAGTAGTTCTGCTCCTCGATGTACTCGACCCGGTCGCCGTGGTCGGGACAGGCCCCCCCCACGAGCTCGCTCTCTGCCTTGAACGCCTCGCAGCCCACGCAGTAGAGCCCTGCGTAGGTGCCCTCGTAGATGTCACCCGCTCGGTACATGCGCTCGAGGAAGTCGCGCACGAACGCCTTGTGGCCGTCGTCCGAGGTGCGAATGAAGAAGTCTGGCTCGGCCCCGACGCGCGCTGGCAGCTCCCGCCACACGACAGCCATGCGATCGACGTACTCGCGGGGCTGGAGCCCCTGCTCGCGGGCCACGCGGTAGACCTGGGTAGCGTGCTCGTCGACCCCGGTGAGGAAGAAGGTCTCGTCTCCCCGCTGCTTGCGGTGCCGGACGAGGATGTCGGCCGCGATCGTGGTGTACGCGTGGCCGATGTGAGGGGTCGAGTTGACGTAGTAGATCGGGGTCGTCAGGTAGAAGCGCATTCCCGAAGATCATAGGCGCCGGCCCTCCCGCTCCCCGGAGGAGGGGCGGGCCTGCCTGGGGTTGGCGGAGAAGGAGCGCTGCCGCCCCGACGAGAGAGAGGGTAAGACCGCTCCCGATCCAAAGCCAGGGCCAACCGGAGGAAGGCCCTCCTCTCTCCCCAGCGCGGAGGGAGGCGCGAGCCCCGGATACCGGACGAGCCTGGGCGGCTGCGCCAGCCGCTGCCTGCCGACCCTCCTTGGCGCGATCTCGGTGGGTCGCCTCCGCTTGGCTAGGAAAGAGGGGAGCTAGGGGGAGAGTCCCTGCCCGCCCCGTCCTCGCCCGCGCGTGCTCCCCGGCCTTAGGCCTCGCCCTAGGCAGAGGGGCAGCCGGGAACGAGCGTCCCTTGCGGCGAGCAGCAATGGGTACCCCCGAGCGAGGCCAAGCGTCCGGACGGGCGAGAGTCCTCCCCGCAGGGCCGACTCCTGTCCCCTGGCCAGCGGAAAGGCGAGACCGGGCAGAGGCGCCAGGCTGGGCGGAAGCCTCCTTTCCACGACGGAGGGCGCCCGCGCGTGGTCTTCCCTCCCCGACGCCGACGGGCTCAGCCGAGCCGATCGCCGCTCGTCGAGGCACCCCCCTGGACGGAGGGCGGCTACCACCTGCCGTACCTGCCCGGCCAGGCTGGATCTGCTCTTGGCTTGGCGCGCCGCCGTCGAGCCTCGAGGCCACCCCCTCGCCTGGTCGCGCTTCCTCTGAGGCCCCGCTGGCCGAGGAGGAAGCCGGGGGGAGCGAGGGAGCCTGGGCGGAGGGGGCGTGGGTCGAGGACGAAGCCTCGCTCGCCGACGAAGAGGGCTCCGAGGCTGCCACGGGAGGAGAGGCAGGCCTTTCGCTTTCCTTAGGCCGAGCGGTATTGGGCGGAGCCGGGGAGCGAGGAGAGGGGGGCGCGGGTGCCTCCGAGGAAGACGGGGTGGGGGTCGAGACGGACGGAGTTGAGGTGGCGGTGCTCGCCGACGACGGAGTAGCCTCGCCGGCCGAGGAAGATTCGGCCGGAGGCGCAGCCGCTGCCTCGGGCCCACGCGGGACCGGCTTGGCCGTGGCCTGGGTAGGAGGCGGGCTTCCCGGCTCGCCCTTCTGCCTGGCAGGGAGGAGCGCCAGGGGATCGACGTAGCCCTGAGGATCAGCCTTCACGCGAACGCCGAGGTGGACGTAGGGCTCGTCCACCTCCGGCTCCCCGCTTGGCCCGATCGTCCCCACCCCCGCGCCTTCAGCGACCTCCGCCCCCCTCCGCACGGACAGAGACCCGAGGTGCACGAGCGTGACCGAGTAGCCGTCTTGGGTCTCGATGCTGACGCTCAGGCCGTGCCTCGGCACCGAGCCGGCGAAGGACACGGTGCCCGCCGCTGGCGCCCGCACGGGGTCGCCTGCCTCTGCCGCGATGTCGATGCCTCGGTGCTGGCCGGCCGCGTAGGGGTCGGGCCCGAACGCGAATGGCCGTAGAACGGGGCCGTCGACAGGCCAGCTCCACGCGCTGGCCGAGCCAGGCACGAGCCAGAGAGCGAGCGCGGCGAGGGCGAGAGCGCGACGACCCATGCGAGCCTCCTTGTTTGCTTACCAGCGAACGAAGCCAGCCTAGCCAGCGCCCATCGCGAGCGCCAGGCTTGTTGACGCAATTGGCGCAGACGCGTTACAGCTGCGAGCGATAGAGGCGGTTGCGAGGAAGACGGGTGAGGCGGGAGACGATCTCCGCCGCGTGTCTCCTCGCCACCCCCGCTGCCACCAGCTCTCGGACGGCCGTCAGGGCAGCGTCGAGCCCAGCCTCGGCCGCCGGCCCCGGGGCCAGGACGAGCGTGACCTCCCCCTTGGGCGGCTCGATCAGGCGCCGAGCGACCTCGGCGGCGCTGCCCCTAACGACCTCCTCGAAGGTCTTGGTGAGCTCTCGACACACCGCCACTCGGCGCCCAGGCAGGGCGCGGGCCAACGAGGCAAGCGTGCGGGGGAGACGGCGGGGGGACTCGAAGGCGACGGCAGCATGAGGCCATCCGGCCAGCTCCTGCCACAGCGCGGTCAGAGCTTTCTCCCCCCGAGGGAGGTAGCCGAGGAACTGGTAGCGGTCGCCCACGTACCCGCTCGCTACCAACGCCGTCTCCACGGCCGAGGGCCCCGGGAGCACGGTGACAGGAAGGCCGGCGTCGAGAGCGGCGGCGACCAGTCGGGCTCCGGGATCGCTGATGGCAGGAAGCCCGGCGTCGCTGACAAGGGCCACCCGCTCTCCTGCCTTGAGGCGGGGGAGGATCTCGGCCACCCGCCTGGCCTCGTTGTGCTCGTGGTAGCTGAGCAAGCGAGGGGGCGCGATCCCGTGCCGGCGCAGGAGCAACCGTGCGCGACGGGTGTCCTCGCAGAGGACGAGGTCCGCCTCCCTGAGCTCGCGCAGCACGCGCAGGGTAACGTCCTCCAGGTTCCCGATCGGCGTGGCGCAGACAGCGAGCGGCATCGCCTAGCCGCGAGCGTCCGCAGCCTCGAAGCCGATGAGCGCCGCTCCGATCATGCCTGCCTCTCCGCCCAGATCGGCAGGGACGACGCGGACGATGTCGCGGGCGGGCGGGAGCGCCTCCTCAGCGAGGACCCGTCGGGCAGGCCCGACCAAAAGGTCGAACGCCTCCCCGAAGCCGCCTCCGATCACCACCCGCTCGGGGTTGAAGATGTTGACCAAGCTGGCGATGCCGGCGCCGAGACGCTCCCCCAGCACGGTCATTGCCTGGAGGGCGCTGGGGTCGCCAGCGCGGGCGCGCGCGACGAGGGCGGGGGTGTCGGCAGCCGGGCCAAGCGTGTTCCTGGCCATCTCGGCCGCGGCGGTGCCGGAGGTCAGAGCCTCGAAGTGACCGTGCCCCCGACAGGCGCCCTGGCAAGGCGGCCCTCCGTACTGGAGCACCATATGGCCCAGCTCGGCGGCAGCGCCGACCGCACCCCGGTACAGCCGGCCGTCCAGGATCAGACCGCCGCCGATGCCGGTGCCGAGGGTGAGCATGACCATATGCAGGGCGCCTCTCCCCGCTCCCGCCGTCCACTCGGCCAAAGCAGCGGCGTTGGCGTCGTTGTCCACGGCCGTCGGCAGGCGGAAGCGCTGGCCACCCCAGGCGCGAAGCGCGATGCCGGCCAAGGGGACGTGAACCGAGAACACTGCCCGCCCGTCCCGCTGGTCGATCGTAGAGGGAACTCCCAGGCCGACCGCGACCACAGTGCAGTCGCGCAGCTCGTCTACCAAGGAGGCGATGGCGTCGAGCAACGCCGCCTGCGACTTGTGCGGAGTTGGGCACTGCCTGGACGCGGCCACCCGGCCCGCCCGGTCGACCACCCCGGCCAGGATCTTCGTCCCCCCCACGTCCACGCCGATAGCGCGCTCCTCGCTCACTGCCGGCGGCTACCATAACTCGCCGCATGCCCGGCGAGGAGAAGCCGTACCGCGTCTACCGCGCTGGGCGCTCGCGGCCTCGGCGCTTGCGTCCTTTTTCCGCGTCGCTCCGGCGAGAGCGCTCTGCCCGCAGGCGGAGAGCTTCTCCTCCGCTCCCGTCCCCTGCTCGGCCACGCTCTCGCCGGCGCCTCCTCCTGCGCGCGGCGGGGATCGCGGTGGCCCTCTTTCTCCTCTGGCTCGCGGCCTGGGCGCTCGCCGGCTACTTCGCGTTCAGGGAGGGCGTGGCCAAGGCCAACGACCGCCTGCCCGAGGCCGTACGGCGCCAGCTCGCAAGCGGGGGCGGGCTCCCTCTGACGACCGCCAAGACCATCCTCCTCCTGGGAACGGACAGCGGCCCTGGGCGCAGAGGCCTGCGCCACTCGGACTCGATCATGCTCCTGCGCACCGACCCCGACCACCACCGCATCGCCTACCTCTCCATCCCCCGAGACCTCCGGGTGGAGATCCCTGGCTACGGGGTGGACAAGATCAACGTCGCCTACCAGGCTGGGGGGCCGGCCTTGGCCGTACGCACCGTCCGCAGGCTCACCGGGCTTCCGATCGACCACGTCGTGCTCGTCGACTTCTCTCGCTTCCGGGAGCTGATCGACACGGTGGGGGGGATCGACGTGGACGTGCCCGCCCCTATCGCCTCCGATCGCTTCGACTGCCCGCTGAAGACGAGGGAGGCGTGTGCCCGCTGGCCCGGGTGGCGATTCGCCAAGGGCAAGCAGCATATGGACGGCCGGAGAGCCCTCGTCTACACCCGCATCCGCGTCAACCGGCTCAACCCGGCCGACAACGACCTGACCCGGGCTGAACGGCAGCAGCAGGTCGTGCAGGCGCTCGCTGCCAAGCTCGCCAGCGTGGGGACGTTCCTCGACCTCCCCTTCGTCGGCGACAACCTCCTCGCCCCGCTCGCTACCGACCTCAGCCCCGGCGACCTCCTCCAGCTCGGCTGGGTCTACTGGCGAGCTGACGCAGGGCGAGCTCTCCACTGCCGACTGGGCGGGCAGCCCGAGGGCGGCTACATCGTCAGCGAGGTCGATCGCAACCTCGCCGTCATCTCTATGTTCAAGGGCGACTCGGCCATCCAGCCACCGCCGCCTGGATCGGGCACGTTCGGCCCCGGCTGCGTCGAGGGCAGGCGGACGCTCGGCGCCCGCTGAGGCTAGGCCTCTGCCGTCTTGGCCCCCTCTTTCTTGACCGTCTTCACGCTCTCCTCCGACTTCGCGGGCTCGCCCTCGCCCCCTGCCTCCTTCTTGCGCTTGCCTCGGCCGTAGTCGGTGGAGTAGAAGCCCGAGCCCTTGAAGAAGACGGGGACCGGATGGAGAACCTTCGTCAGCGGGCCCTCGCCACACACCTCGCAGGCCCGGGGCGGCTCCTCGTCGATACGGTGGAACACCTCTGTCAGGTGCCCGCTCGGGCAACGGTACTCGTAGGTCGGCATCGCTCAGAGGCTACCATCGGCGACGCCGCCCACATCGCCACGGTCGCGGGCACGGAGACGGAGGCAGGACTCAGGAGCGGTGCTTAGAGCCGACTCCCTGCTCCAGCGTCTCCCGGTAGCAGGGCGCGCTCTCGAAGGCGGCAAGCCCCGAAGACGATCCTGCCCCCGTCCCGCTGGGGGCGCGTCGGCGGGCGGCTGCCAGCGCCGC
>PSLH01000024.1:0-9280 GCA_040289505.1 Thermoleophilia bacterium
TCCAGCGGGAGCCGTCGGCGAGCGGCGCCGACGAGGTCGTCTTCCTCATCCGGCCTAACCCCGGCCTTCCCTTCTCCCCGGTGGCCGAGACTGCCTCGGGCGGGGAGCTCTCCCGTATCGCCCTGGCCATGGCCGCGGTGGGGGGAGGCACGACGATGGTGTTCGACGAGATCGACGCCGGCATCGGCGGCAGGACCGCCCACGCGGTGGCTGACACGCTGGTGCGCCTCGCCGGCCGCGCTCAGGTGGTCACGATCACCCACCTGCCCCAGATCGCAAGCCGCGCCGACCGTCACTTTCGGGTCGAGAAAGTGCCCGGCGATCCGACCCACGCCCGCATCCAGGAGCTGTCCGAGGACGAGCGGCGCCAAGAGATCGAGCGCATGCTCGGAGGCAGGGAGTTCCTGGCCGCGGTGCGGGGCGAGAAGGAGCGGTGATCGGGTCGGGTCGCCCGCCTCGTCCGCTTGAGAGACGGCTTCTTCGGCCATGTCCCCTCGTAGGTACCTTCTTCGGCCATGTCCCCTCGTAGGTACCCCTCACCTCCTCCCCGCCTCGAGCATACCGCCCAGGCCGCCACGCAGGGGATACGTCCTCGTGCCACCATCGTGACGGGAAGGTCGGCATCGTGACAGTCAGGCCACTGTGGCAACGACCAGGCCGGGGGAGGGCGCGGTGAGGGCTGCGGCCTCGCGCGAGCTCCTCGCCCCCCTTGCCGACGTGTGGGCACTTTTGGCCGAGCCCCACCACCTCTCCGACTGGTGGCCCACGATCAGCGCTGTCCGACCCGACCGACGGGGACTCGCCCCCGGCGCCCGCTGGGAGGTGGTGGGGCCGAGCGAGCCCACCCTGTTTCGCCGGGCCTACTCGACCAGCGTGGTCGTGGTGCGAGAGGTCGTTCCCAAGGCGCGCGTCCGCTGGCACCTCGTCGCCGAGCGGCTCGACCTGGAGGTGCGCCTGAGCGACGTTACCCCCGACCGGACGCTCGTCACCGTGTCCGTCGAAGGCCCCTGGCGGCCGGAGCTTTTGGGCCGACCTCGGGCTCTGCCCCGGGAGGCTGTAAGCCGCTTACACGCGCTCTGCCAGACGACAGCGACCCTGTGAGGCGGGCGCGGGAGCCGCTCTCCTCGCTCCGTCCTCCTCCTCCCCTACGATCCTGGCAGGTGACTGGGAGCGGCGATGGGGGTACGGAGCCAGAATGGGCGTACGGAGCCAGAGGAGGCCCTGCTAGCCTTGAGGCTCGTGGGTAGGCTCAGGGTCGGGGAGCGCGTGGCGGCGAGCGCTGGCCAGGAGACCTTCCCTCTCCTCGAGGAGCTTCGCTCTCCGACCGACCTCCCTTCGCGGTCGGTCTCGCACGCCCCGGTCCGGCGGAGAGGGCGAGCGTGAGCGAGCGGCGCGTCCGCTACGTCTTCGTCACCGGCGGCGTCGTCTCCTCGCTGGGCAAGGGCATCACCGCCGCCTCCCTGGGTGCGCTGCTCAAGGCTCGTGGCCTTAAGGTCGAGGTGCAGAAGTTCGACCCCTACATCAACGTCGACCCGGGCACGATGAGCCCCTTCCAGCACGGCGAGGTGTTCGTCACCGAGGATGGGGCCGAGACCGACCTCGATATTGGCCATTACGAGCGGTTCCTCGACCAGAACCTGAGCGCCAGCTCGAACCACACCTCAGGAGCGATCTGGTACACGGTCATCCGCAAGGAGCGGCGGGGCGAGTACCTAGGCTCGACCGTACAGGTTATCCCTCACATCACCAACGAGATCAAAGAGCGCGTGCGTCGAGCGGGAGAGACGACCGACTGCGACGTCGTGATCAGCGAGATCGGCGGCACGGTCGGCGACATCGAGTCGCTGCCCTTCCTGGAGGCGATCCGCCAGCTGCGTCGCGAGGTCGGGCCCGAGAACGTCCTCTACGTGCACGTGACGCTCGTCCCCTTCATCGAGTCGGCGGGCGAGCTCAAGACCAAGCCGACGCAGCACTCGGTGAACGAGCTGCGGCGCATCGGTATCCACCCCGACATCGTCGTCTGTCGCTCTCGGGAGCCTTTGTCTCGGGAGATCAGGGACAAGATCGCCCTCTTCGCCGACGTGGAGCCCGAGGCGGTGATCTCCAACGAGGACGTCCCCGACGTGTACCTCGTGCCGGAGGCGCTGGAGGAGCAGGGGTTGGCTACCCTTGTCTGCCGGAAGCTGGGCCTGGGCGATGGCCATCCCGACCTCTCCTCCTGGCGGGAGCTCACTCGCCGCATCTGCGGCCGGCAGGGCTCGGTGGAGATCGCGCTCGTGGGCAAGTACGTGAAGCTCCACGACGCCTACCTCTCGGTCCACGAGGCGCTCAAGCACGCCGGTATCCACCATGGCTGCCACGTCACCGTCCGCTGGGTGGATGCCGAGGGTATGTCGCTGGAGGAGGCCGAGAGCGAGCTCGAGCAGGTCGATGGCGTGCTCGTCCCCGGTGGCTTCGGCTCTCGTGGCTGGGAGGGGAAGATCCTGGCCTGCCGGGTCGCCCGCGAGCGCGGCATCCCCTACCTTGGCATCTGCCTGGGCATGCACGTGGCCGTGTCCGAGTTCGCCCGCCACGTGGCTGGCCTGACGGGGGCTAACTCGACCGAGATGGACCCAGAGACCCCCTACCCGGTCATCGACCTCCTCCCCGAGCAGAAGGAGGTCGAAAACCTCGGCGGCACCATGCGTCTCGGCGCCCAGGCAGTGGAGCTGGCCGCCGGCACCCGTGCCCGCGAGATCTACGGTCAGCCTGTCGTCCACGAGCGGCACCGGCACCGCTACGAGGTCAACAACCACTTGCGACCCCGGCTCGTGGAGGCCGGCCTCGTCGTGTCGGGGACCGTGTACGAGGGCCGCTTGGTCGAGATCGTCGAGCTCCCCGACCACCCCTGGTTCGTGGCCAGCCAGTTCCACCCCGAGTTCAAGTCCCGCCCCATGCGGCCGGCGCCGCTCTTCCGGGACTTCGTGGGCGCCGCCCTAGCCCGGGCCTGCGAGCGCTCCAGGATCGCGGCGGCGGCACGGTAGGGTTCTTCCGTTATGGTGCCGGAGGCGAGGTTGAGAGAGACGAGCGAGGGCCTCGTCCCCGAGGGAGAAGGGTGGTTCGTCCTCAACGCTCGCCAGGCACGTTGGGCCCAGCCTCGGGGACTCGGCCGTTCCTGCGACCTCGAGGGCGACGCCCACTTCCCCCAGCTCGGCTTCCGCCTCGTCGTTCTCGAGCCCGGCCAGCCGAACTGCATGTACCACGGCGAGTCCGACCAGGAGGACTTCCTCGTGGTCGCGGGCGAGTGCCTCCTCGTGGTGGAGGGCCAGGAGCGGCCCCTGCGCCAGTGGGATTTCGTCCACTGCCCCAGAGGGACAAGGCATGTCTTCGTCGGTGCCGGTCAGGAGCGCTGCGTGATCGTGATGGTGGGGGCTCGCACCTCGCAGGGAAGCGTCGTCTACCCGGTGGAGGAGGCGGCCGCCCGGCACGGGGCGAGCGTGGCGAAGGAGACGACCAAGCCCGAGGAGGCTTACGCCCGCTACTCGCGCCAGCCCTGCTTCCTGCCCTACAGGGACGGCGACCTCCCCTAGGCGCTCTCGGGCATGAGCGTCCTCGACCTCTTTCTGGAGCTGTGCGCGCTTCCCAGCCCGCCGGGGCAGGAGCGGGCGGTAGCCGACCGGGTTGCGAGCGAGCTACGCGCCCTGGGCCTGGACGTGGTCGAGGACGACGCCGGGTCGGCCATCGGCTCGACTGTGGGTAACCTCTACGCTCGCTTGGAGCCGGTGGAGGAGGGCGTCCCTCTCTTCCTCTGCGCTCACCTCGACACCGTGCCCCCCCAAGGGCCGATTGCGCCCGTGGTCGAGGGGGGCGTAGCGCGAAACGCGGGCGGCACCATCCTCGGCGCCGACGACAAGTCGGCGGTGGCGGCGATGCTCGAGGCCGCGCGCCGCATCGTGGAAGAAGGGCAGCCGCACGCCGGCGTCGAGCTCGTGTTCACGGCCAAGGAGGAGGTGGGGCTGCAAGGGGCCTACGCCTTCGACACCTCCCGCCTCCAGGCCCGCCTGGGCTTCGTCTACGACCAGGCAGGCCCGATTGGGGAGGTAGTAGTGGGGGCTCCCTCCGCCTTCCAGCTGGACGTCCTCTTCCTGGGCCGCTCAGCCCACGCGGGCATGTTCCCCGAGGAGGGTCGCTCGGCCATCGTCGCCGCCGCCAAGGCCATCGCCGACCTCAGGCTGGGCCGTCTCGACGAGGAGACGACGGCCAACGTGGGCACGATCGAGGGCGGGACTGCCCGCAACATCGTCCCCGATCGCTGCTCCTTGCGGGCAGAGGCACGGAGTCACGACGAGAGCAAGCTGGCCGACCTCGTAAGGGAGATGGAGGAGACGTTCGCCTTCGCCGCCTCGTTGGCCGACTGCCAGGTCGAGACGAGGTTGGAGCGAAGCTACCGCGCCTACCGATTCCGCCCTGACGACCTCGTCGTGCGCCTGGCCGACGCCGCCCTCCGACGCCTGGGGGTCGAGCCCCGCCATGTCCGTAGCGGAGGCGGCTCCGACGCTAACGTATTCAACGAGCAGGGCATCCCTTGCCTCGTGCTCGCCAACGGCATGACTGACATCCACACCCCCGAGGAGCGCATCTCGGTCGCCGACCTGGAGCGGATGGTCGAGGTGACGCTGGCCCTCGTGGACGAGGCTCGCCGAGTGGGGAGGGGCGCCCAGGAGAGGCTCGGGTTGGGCCGGCCATGAGGATCGGAGTCGTCAAGGAGATCAAGCCGGACGAGTACCGGGTCGCCCTCACCCCCGCTGGAGCCCGCGAGCTCGTCCAGCGGGGGCACGAGGTCATGGTCGAGACCGGGGCAGGAGAGGGGAGCGCCTTCGCCGATAGCGCCTACCGGAGCGCTGGAGCTCAGCTTGTTTCCGCAGACGAGGTCTGGGCCAGAGCCGAGCTCCTCCTCAAGGTGAAGGAGCCGGTGCCGGCGGAGTACCCGCTCTTGCGGGAGGATCTCGTCCTCTTCACCTACCTCCACCTTGCCGCCAACGAGGCCCTCACCCAGGCCCTGCTCGAAAGCGGGGTGACCGCCGTCGCCTACGAGACGGTGGAGACAGAGACCCATCGGCTACCCCTTCTCGCTCCCATGAGCGAGGTGGCCGGCCGTCTTGCCCCCCAGATGGGGGCATGGGCCCTGGAGAAGTCCCAGGGAGGAAGGGGGATCCTGCTCGCTGGCGTCCCGGGCGTCGCTCCTGCCAAGGTGGTCGTGATCGGCGGCGGCATCGTGGGCTACAACGCGGCTCTCATCGCCGTAGGCATGCAGGCCGACGTGTGGGTACTGGACAAGTCGGTGGAGCGGATGCGGGAGCTGGAGATGATGCTGGACGGCAGGATCACGCTGGTGATGTCCACGCAGCTCCAGATCGAGGAGGCGGTGGAGGATGCCGACCTCGTCATCGGGGCCGTCCTCATCCCCGGCGCCCGAGCGCCGAAGCTCATCACCCGGGCCATGCTCGCGGCCATGAAGCAGGGAGCGGTGATCGTGGACGTGGCCATCGACCAGGGCGGCTGCACGGAGACCTCGCGCCCGACCACGCACTCCGATCCCATCTACGTCGTGGATGGCATCGTCCACTACTGCGTGGCCAACATGCCTGGAGCTGTGCCCATCACCGCCACCAAGGCGCTCACCAACGTCACCCTCCCCTACGTGGAGGCAATCGCTGACTACGGCCTCGCCGGGGCCTGCGCCCGGGATCCTGCCCTCGCCCGCGGCGTCAACGTCCTGGCCGGGAAAGTGACCCACCCGGCGGTAGCGGAGGCGCACGGCCTTGCCTACTCGCCCCTGGCCGAGGCCCTCCCCTTGGCCAGGGCCTGAGCGGTATCAGGTGCTCGGCTTCTCGCGCTCGGGCTGGGGCGCCGGCGAGATCTTGACCACGAGCCAGGTCACAGCCGCCGCTAGGGCGATCACGGATGGGATAAAGAGAGCGAGGCCGAGGAGCCCGAGGACGGTGTCCATGCGGCTCGTAGAATAGCCCTATGCCGCGCGCGTGCGTCATCGTCCTCGACGCCGTCGGCGCGGGAGAGCTGCCGGACGCGGCGGACTACGGAGACGAGGGGTCCGACACGCTCGGCAACGTCGCCCGGGCTGTCGGCGGCCTCGACCTCCCCAATCTGGAGCAGCTGGGCCTAGGGAACGTGGAGCCGCTCCTCGGCTGCCCGCCCCAGCCAGGGGCGCCGGCGGTGGCCGGGCGCTTGCTGGAGCGGTCGAAGGGCAAGGACACCACCACCGGCCACTGGGAGCTCATGGGTATCGTCACTCCCACCCCGTTTCCCACCTACCCCCACGGCTTTCCGGACGAGGTCATCGATCCCTTCATGAACCGCACGGGCCGAGGTGTCCTCGGCAACAAGCCCGCCTCGGGCACGGAGATCATCCAGGAGCTCGGGGAGGAGCACCAGCACACCGGCAAGTGGATCGTCTACACGTCGGCCGACTCCGTCTTCCAGATCGCCGCCCACGAGGAGACGGTGCCTTTGGAGGAGCTGTACGCGGCTTGCCGTATCGCTCGCGAGATCCTGACCGGAAAGCACGCCGTCGCCCGCGTGATCGCCCGCCCCTTCG
The DNA here is from genome assembly GCA_040289505.1 of Thermoleophilia bacterium. Taxonomy (GTDB): domain Bacteria; phylum Actinomycetota; class Thermoleophilia; order Gaiellales; family Gaiellaceae; genus PALSA-612. Next base: position 6,596 of record PSLH01000024.1, read on the forward strand.
CGGGCCAGCCGGGGAGCTACGTGCGCACTGCTAACCGCCGCGACTTCTCGCTTCCGCCTCGACGTCCCAACTACCTAACCCTGGTGCGCGAGAACGGCTGCCCGGTGGTGGGGGTGGGCAAGATCGGCGATATCTTCGCCGGCTGCGACATCGACGAGTCCCATCCCACCAAGTCCAATGTAGAGGGGATCACCCGCACCATCGAGCTCTTGGGGGAGTTGGACGAGGGTCTCGTGTTCGTGAACTTGGTGGAGACGGACATGCTCTGGGGCCACCGCAACGATCCCGTCAACTTCCACCGAGCGCTGCAGGACTTTGACCGTCGCTTGCCCGATCTTCTTCAGGCGCTGCGCTCGGGCGACCTCCTCATCCTCACCTCCGACCACGGCTGCGACCCCACCACTCCCTCCACCGATCACTCTCGGGAGTACGCTCTGCTCCTCCTCTACGCCGAAGGCAGGAACGCGGCCGGGCGCAGGCACGAGGGCGAGTTCGCCGACGTGGGGGCTACAGTCAACGCCTGGCTGGGCGGCAAGAGCCCTCCCCGAAGCCTCGCCGGACGGCCGATCGTGGAGCGGTGAGGGAGCGCGAGCGCTGATTCGCCCGGCCGAGCTCATCCAGCGCAAGCGGGACGGCGGCGAGCTGACCGAGCAGGAGGTGCGCGAGCTCGTGCTCGCCTATGCCCGCGACCAGGTCCCCGACTACCAGATGGCTGCCTTCCTGATGGCCGTCTACTTCCGTGGCTTGTCGAGAGCGGAGACCCTCGCTCTCACCCGGGCTATGGTGGCGAGCGGGCGCACGCTCGACCTCCGCGCGGCGCTCGGCCGGCCTGCGTGCGACAAGCACTCTACCGGGGGGGTCGGCGACAAGACCTCCCTGGCAGTGGCGCCCATCGTGGCCGCTTGCGGCGCTCCCTTCGCCAAGATGAGCGGCCGCGGCCTGGGCCACACTGGCGGCACGCTGGACAAGCTGGAGTCGATCCCGGGCTTCCGGGTGGAGCTCTCGGCCGACCAGCTGGTGGCTCAAGTGCGGGAGGTGGGCTGCGCGATCGTCGGCCAGACTGCCGACCTCGTTCCCGCCGACAAGAAGCTCTACGCCCTGCGGGACGTCACGGCCACCGTGGACAACGTGTCCCTGATCGCTGCCAGCGTCATGTCCAAGAAGATCGCAGCTGGGGCGGAGGCGATCGTGCTCGACGTCAAGGTGGGGGAGGGGGCGTTCATGAAGACGCTCGACCAGGCTCGCCTCTTGGGCGAGACGATGTTGGAGCTGGGCGAGCAGGCCCACCGCCGCGTCGTGTGTCTCCTCACCGATATGGATCAGCCCCTCGGGCGGGCGGTAGGAAACGCGCTGGAGGTGAGGGAGGCCATCGCCACGCTGCGGGGCCTGGGGCCGCCCGACTTCCACGAGCTCGTTTTGGCGGCCTGCGGGGAGCTGCTCGCGCTCTCCGATCTCGGCCTGGACGTGAGCGAGGGGCAGCGCCGCGCTCTTCAAGCGATTGCCGACGGGACCGCCCTCGCCGCGTACGAGCGCTGGATCCGTGCCCAGGGTGGGGACCCTGAGGAGACGGCCCTGCCGCTGGCACCGGTCGTGCGGCAGGTACTCGCCCCCTCGGCTGGGTATGTCCGACGGGTCGGGGCGCTCGCCGTCGGGCTGGCCGCCCTCCACCTGGGTGCCGGCCGGCGAGCGAAGGAGGACCCCATCGACCACGCGGTGGGCGTCGTCTGCCTCAAGAAGCGGTCCCACCGTGTCGAGGAGGGAGAGCCTCTGGCCGAGGTCCACGCCCGGGACGAGAGCTCCGCCCGGGAGGCCGCGGCTCAGGTGCTCGCCGCCTACGAGATCGGCCCGGAGCCGCCGCCCGCGCGCGCCACTGTCATCGAGCGGCTAGGGTAAGGCACGCGGTCCCGACCGATATTTTCAAGACCAGTGCGAGATTATGGCGGGGCGAAAGAGTGGAGCTCTTCGGCGAACGCTGCGGGAGAAGCTGCGTGAGGCGCAGGCAGGTAGTCATCGTCGGAGCCGGGGTCGTCGGCCTGTTCGTGGCTCGGGCGCTCCAAGAGGGAGGAATGAGGCCGCTCGTGCTCGACCGAGCTGGGGTGGGGGCGGGCATGTCCGGGGTCCAGCCGGGCGGGGTTCGCCAACAATGGGGAACGCGCATCAACTGCCTCCTCGCCCGCGAGAGCCTTGCCTTCTACCGCCAGGCAGACGAGCTTCTCCAGTCGCCAGTAGAGCTCGGCTTCAGGTCGTGCGGGTACCTCTTTCTGGCCCACAGCGAGGCTGGGCTTACTCGTTTACGCGCGAGCGTCGCCGTGCAGAACGCTGCTGGAGTTCCATCGCGGCTCGTCAGCCCTGAGGAGGCCTGCGAGCTCGTGCCTGGGCTCCGGGTCGATTCCGTCCTGGGAGGCGCATGGTGTGGCGAGGATGGCTACTTCGACCGGCCTCAGAGCGTGGTCGAGGCCCTCGCCCGGGGCCTCGAGGTGGAGATCGCGGCCGTGACGAGCTTGCGCCCGCGGGGGACGAGGTGGGAGCTTGGTCTCTCCACAGGCGAGAGGATCCTCTCGGAGACCGTCGTGGTCGCTGCTGGGTGCGCCACGGTGCCCCTTCTTCACCCTTTGGACGTGCGGCTTCCCATCGAGCCCGAGCGACGGTACCTCTTCTTCAGCCATCCGATCCGGGAGCGGCTGC
>PSLH01000024.1:9292-23967 GCA_040289505.1 Thermoleophilia bacterium
TCGAGCCGCTCGTCATCTCTGCCGAGCGGCGGTTTGCTGCGAAGCAGCTCGGCAACGGTCGCGTTCTAGCGAGCGCCTTGGACGCGACCGGCGATGTCGAGTCAGAGGGGCCGCGCTGGCGAGCGCAGATCCGGTCGGGGGTCCGCGAGCTGGTGCCGGTGCTTGAGTACGTTCAGTTCCCGATCTGTGTCGAGGGGGTATACGACGTCACCCCAGACCGCCAGCCCGCGGTAGGGACGGTACCTGGCCGGGACGGGCTGTGGGTGGCAGCAGGATTCAGCGGCCACGGCTTCATGCTCGCTCCCGCGATCGGCCGTATCCTGGCCGAGGCGATCACGGGACGAAGAGAGGACGAGGCGCTGGCGATCTTCTCGCCTGCCCGCTTCGATCGGGGCCAGCTCGTTCCCGAGCCCCAGGTGATCTGAGGGTGCTGCTCCAGCTCCTCGCCAACGGTCTGGTAGCCGGGGCGGTCGTCGCCATCGCTGCTGTGGGCGTCTCCCTCCTCTACGGGATCCTGCGGCTCGTCAACTTCGCGTTCGGCGACCTCATGACCTTGGGCGCCTTCGTGGGCGTCTACGCTAACGTTGCCGGCGGGATCCCCATAGCCGCAGCCACGGTGGTGGCAATGGCCGCTACCGCGGCTCTCTCGGTAGCCCTGGAGTACGTGCTGTGGCGTCCGCTCCGGGCCAGAGGAGCCCGGTTCATGAGCCTCTTCCTGGCTTCGATCGGGCTCGCTCTTATTCTCCGCCAGGCCATCTTGCTCGTGGCTGGGCCCCAGCCCCGGTCGTTTGACGTCGATCCCTATAAGGTGTACGTGCTCGGCGACATTCGACTCTCAGTGGGGCAGGCGCTGGCTTTCCTCGTCGCGGTGGCCGCCATCGTCGTCGTGGGCCTCCTTCTGGGCTTGACCACAACGGGCCGCTCGATGCGTGCTGTTGCGGACGACCGAGCTCTAGCATCGGTAGCAGGGATTCACACCGCTCGGATCGTCGTCCTCACCTGGATCTTGGCCGGGCTTCTGGCGGGGCTGGCAGGGGTGCTGGCAGGCCTCGTCCAAAGCTCGTTCGACCCCAACTTCGGCTTCGCCCTCCTCCTCCCTACCTTCGCCGCCGTCGTTCTAGGTGGCATCGGCAGTGCCTACGGCGCCCTCGCCGGCGGCCTTCTCCTCGGCCTGGCTACCGAGCTTTCGACCTGGCACGGGTTTTTAGGCGGAGTCGATCCTGTGTACAAGCCCGTGGTCGCATTCGTCGTTCTCATAGCTGCTTTGCTCCTGCGTCCCCAAGGACTGCTAGGGCGGGCAGTGCGCGCGGCATGAGCACGGTCGCGAGCGCGGAGTTCTGGGCCTTCGTCGGCGTCGTCTCCGGCATCTACACCGTGCTCGCGCTCGGCATCCAGCTCGAGTTCGGGTTTGCCGGCCTTCTCAACTTCGGCCACGTCGCCTTCATGGCGATCGGCGCCTACTCCATGGCCATCCTCACCGTCAAGGCGGGACTCAGCATGTGGCTCGCGGCCGTGCTCGGCATCCTCCTGGCGGCGGCTTCCGGCTTGCTCCTGGGGCTGCCGACTTTGCGTCTTCGAGGCGACTACTTCGCCATCGTCACGATCGCCTTTAGCGAGATCGTCCGCTACGTGGCGACAAACGAGGACAGCTTGACGGGCGGATCCCAAGGCACCATCAACCTGTCTGGCCCTGGCGCGGCTGCTCAATACAACGGGCAGTGGGAGCGCTTCCAGGCCTGGCTCCAGCAAACTCTTCACATAGGCGCCAAGGACGCAGCCATGCTCCTCGTCGTCTGGGTGGTGGCGCTCGGGCTGACGGCTGCCCTGGCGTTGGCGATGCGCACCCCCTGGGGCCGGGTGCTCAAGGCGGTCCGTGAGGACGAGGACGTCGCAGCCTCGCTGGGCAAGAACGTCCTCGCCTACAAGTTGCAGGCCCTCGCCCTGGGGTCGGCGGCGGCCGGGCTTGCTGGCTGCCTGTACGCTTGGCAATTCTCGTTCTTCAGCCCGGACGACTTCGCCCCGCTCCTCACCTTCTTTGCCTGGATGATCGTCATCCTGGGAGGCCTCGGTCGCACCTTCGCTGTACCTGTGGGCGCTCTCGCGTTCGGCCTCGTCTTCGCCGGCACCCGGTTCTTCGACTTCGCTCCCTTCTCCTACTTCGACTCAGCCGAGCGGGCCTACCTGCGCCTGATCGTGATCGGGCTCCTCATCATCCTCCTCGTGCTCTTTCGGCCTTGGGGGCTTCTCGGGCGCCGCCAAGAGGCGCTGTTGGAATGAGCGGGCCCCCGATCTTGGAGGTGCGAGGCGTGAGCCGCCGTTTTGGCGGGTTGTGGGCGGTGGACAGTGCCTCGCTGTCCGTGGAGCGGGGCTCCATTACGTCGCTCATCGGCCCAAACGGAGCTGGCAAGTCGACCCTCTTCAACATCGTCAGCGGGTTTCTCCGGCCTGACTCGGGGAGCGTGCTCTTCGAAGGGCGCGCCATCACCGGTCGGCCGCCCCACCGAATCGCTCAGGCGGGGCTGGTGCGAACGTTCCAGACCCCTCGCGCCCTGGCTCGGCTGACGGTGCTCGACAACCTGCTCCTGGCCACGCCCTGCCACCCTGGCGAGCGGCTGGGGCGGCTGCTCTTAGCGCCCGGAGCGGCTCGACGTCGGGAGCGGCAGGCCGTGGAGCGAGCGCGCGACCTGCTGCGTCTCGTTCGCCTGGAGCGCCACGCCGACGATCTCGCTGGCGTGCTCTCTGGGGGACAGCGCAAGCTTCTCGATCTCGGGCGGGCGCTCATGGCCGAGCCCCGACTTGTTCTTTTGGACGAGCCCATGGCTGGCGTCAACCCGGTGGTGCGCAACCAGCTGCTCGAGCACATCGCTCGCGTGCGGGAGGAGCTAGGGGTGACCTTCTTCTTCGTCGAGCACGACCTCGAGGCGGTGATGCGGGCGAGCGATCAGGTAGTGGTGATGAGCCAGGGTCGCGTGATCGCATCCGGCCCGCCCTCTACGATTCGCTCCCAGGCAGCCGTCCTCGATGCCTACCTGGGAGCCGGCCCGTGAGCGCCCTTCTCGAGGTGGAGAGGCTGGAGGCTGGGTACGGAGACGCGCTCGTCCTGCGAGGCGTCGACGTCCGTGCCGATCGAGGACAGATCGTCTCCATTGTCGGGCCAAACGGGGCCGGAAAGTCCACTCTCCTCAAGGCGGTGTATGGACTCCTTCGGCCTCGGGCTGGGCGAGTGACGCTGGCGGGCGAGGACATCACGGGCGAGCGGCCAGATCGGCTGACACGACGCGGTCTCAATTTCGTGCCCCAGACCGACAATGTCTTTCCCAGGCTGTCCATCCTCGAGAACGTGCAGGTCAGCGCGGTGCCTCTGCCGCGCCGGGAGAGGAAGGCGGCGGTGACCTCGGTTCTCGAGCTGTTCCCAGCACTCGCCGAGCGACCCCGACGGGCGGCAGCCAGCCTCTCCGGTGGGCAGCGCAAGCTCCTTGCGCTCGCTCGGGCTCTTGTCACCCGGCCCCATCTCCTCCTTCTGGACGAGCCATCGGCGGGGCTTGCTCCTGCTGCTGCCGATCTCGTCTTCGACAAGCTGACGGAGATCAACCGCTTGGGCATCGCGATTGTCATGGTGGAGCAGAATGCCCGGCGAGCGCTTGCCCTCTCGCACGTGGGCTACGTGCTCGACATGGGGAGGAACGCCTATCAGGGCCCAGCGGGCATGCTCCTCGCCGATCCACGGGTGGGCGAGCTCTACCTCGGGGGCTCCTCGACGACAGCGTCGAGCTCGACCTCGACCAGCACGCCTGCAGGCACGAGCCCACCCACGTAGAAGGTGGTGTTCGCTGGCTGCACGTGTTCGAACTCCTCCCGGTGGGCTCGAGCCACGGCCTCCCAGTCGCATCCGGGGGCGAGCAGAAGACGGGTGCGGATGACGTCGTGCCGAGTAGCTCCCAGCCTCTCGGCGGCAGCCAGCGCCCGGCGGATGGCTGCCTTGGCCTGGAGGTAGGAGTCGTCGGGGGGGACGGCGTCGTCGGGCGAGCACGTCGTCCCGCTTACGGCCACGATGCTCCCGTGGCGGATGGCGCGGGAGTAGGCGGCGGCTTCCTCGAAGCCGCCGCCGTCCCGAGCTCGCTGGCGCATTACCCGCGGAAAGTGACGGTCTTGAGCGTCTTGATGGTGGCCCCGCCCGCGTACTGCCAGATCTCGAACACGGCCGAGCCGATATCGCCGTTGCGGTCGAAATCGACCGGGCTGAAGGCCCCTTCGTAGTCGACGTCCTTCCCGGCCAAGAGCAGCTTGACCGCCTTGTCGAGCTGCTTGAAGGTCACCTTGGTCCCCGGTGGGCCCGACACTGCCCGCAGGTTGGCCTTGATCTTCGCTGGGGAGGACGAGCACGCCTTGACTGCTGCCAGGAAGGCGACCATGGCTGCGTCGAACGCTGTGCCCTCGAAGCCCGTGTACGGCTTCGCCCCTCTCACCTTCTGCTTCCACAGAGTGGCGAACGCCCTTCCAGCGGGCCCCCCCGCCGCGCTCGCGGCCGTGCCGCGAAGGCCGATCACGGGATCGCCGAGCTTGGACAGGACGTCGCTGTTACGGAGAGCCTCGGTTACGAGGGTGCGCCTTGCCTCCCACTTCCCGGTGCGAACGAGGGAGGGCAGGAACTTCTCGAAAGTATCGGGGAAATCGATGATGACCCAGCCCGCCGGATTACCAGCGACCAGCTTTTGGGCCTCTGTGTCGAAGCTGGCCTGGTCGGGGTTCCAGGCGATGTTGACGCCGATCTTGCCGCCCAGCTTCTTCCACTGAGACACGAACAGCTGCTTGAGCGCCGTTCCGAAGGCGTCGTTCCGAGCACCGACGTTGACGGTCGCGCCCTTGCCGAACGCCTGCAAGGCTGCTTGCCCCAGGACTTTGCCTTGGAGGGCGTCCGAGGGGTACGTCCGCCAGAGGTAGCCGTTGTCCTTGATCGTCGAGATCTGGGGCGCGCTGGAGGTGGGGGAGATCTGGACAACCTTGTTGGGGATAGTCACCGACTGGGCCATGGGGATGGTGGCGCTGGACGCCATCTCGCCGATGATGACGTTGGCCTTGTCCGACTTCACGAGCTTGGTGGCCGCCTCGACCGAGGCGCTGGCCTGGGTCTGGCCGTCCTCGGAGGCGACCAGGCGCACCGATGCCTGCCCATCCAACCCAGCTCGCCGGAGCGCGGCGTTCTGGAGGTCGACAGCCAGCCTCACCGCGCGGTCGAGGTTGGCTCCGTAGGCAGCCAGATCCCCGGTGAAAGGAAGCACCGTGCCGATGCGGAGCTCGAAGGCGCAGGATCTCGATGCCGAGCCTGCAGGCACCCGTCCCGCTGACGACGCGGTTCCCGCCACCAGGGCGACACCAGCGATCGCTCCGACGGCGATGGCGGTCATTCTGTGTCTCACGAGAACCTCCTTCGCTCGCGGTCGTCCATCGTTTGGAACAGAATGTCGTGACTCTGACCGAAATTTCGCTCGTTTGCAAGCCGTGGGCGCGGTATCGTGCTGGCTCGATGGCGACGACGAGGCGGCAGAAGATGGGAGCGAGATCGGTCTTCCGGCCGTTCAGCGGAAAGGACGCCCTTCCCCGAGTAGGTGAGGTTATTCGCAAGCTGCGCCTCGCCCGCGGTCTCTCCATCCGCGAGGTCGCTGAGGCCGCCGGCCTCTCTTCCTCGTTCCTGGGCGCCGTGGAGCGGGGTGAGTCGGATATCGCCGTCGGTCGCCTTGCCCAGGTGGCGGGAGTGTTCGGCCACGACGTCGCCTCGCTCCTTGGCTATGTCGCTTGTCGCTCCCAGCCGTACTTCATCCGCCCGGAAGATCGGGTGCGCATGGCCCGCGGGAGAGGCGTCGACTTCGCCGCTATCCGAATCCCGGGAACGACCCTGGAGCTGATGCTGGCTACGCTCGCCCCTCGATCGCGGTTCGACGACGTCGTCACCCACGCCGGCACCGATGTCCTCCTCGTAGTGGAAGGCGATCTCGTCCTCGTCGTGGACGGAGTGGACTACCCCATGACAGAGGGGGACTGCGCCGTCTGGCCCTCGTCCCACCCCCACACGGTGCGGAACGACTCCGACCGGCCGGCTCGGGCTATCGGCTTGGCCACGGAGACCGTGTACTGAGGGAGCTGCTCGTGCCTGAGATGCGACTGTACGACCTTCGGGTGACTGTGGAGCGGATCGAGGGACGCTCAGTCTGCGGCCTTGCTGTCGGCGACTACTTCGAGGTCACCGAGTCGTGCCGGGTGCGGATTCCTCCCGGCAAGCACTTCTGCCTCTATGCTCTCCAAGCAGTGCTTCCCCTCCTCCCGGCCAAGCAGCGTCGGCTGCCCGACGAGGACTGGCTGGAGCAGGAGTCTCTGGTCTCGTGTCCTGATCCCGAGGAGCGCGTGATCATGCGTATCGAGCGAGTCGGCGAGCGCGTGCTGCGGAGCGAGGATCTCACCTAGGTGGAGCTAGGCCTTGCCCTGCAGACGGACAAGCATCCGCAGGAGTGCGTCGCGCTCGCCCGTCGAGCGGAGGAGGGGGGCTTCGACGTCGTCTCCGTGATTCACGACCTCCTTTTCCAACCCGCGATAGTCCCTCTATGCCTGATCGCCCGGGAGACGGAGCGGGTGAGGGTCGGGCCGGCGGCGCTCAATCCCTACACCCTCCACCCGGTGGAGATCGCTGGGCAGATCGCCGCGCTTGACCTCGTCTCCCACGGGCGAGCCTACCTTGGTCTCGTCCAGGGAGCATGGCTTGACCGGATCGGCCTGGCTCGGGGACAGTCCCTGGCAGCTCTACAAGAGGCGGTGGAGGTGATCCACCGTCTCCTCGCTGGCGACCACCGCGGCTTCGACGGCCAGTACTTCAGCCTTGCTTCAGGGGCGGGCTTGCGTTTCCAGCCCTTGCGGTCACGGCTCCCGCTCATGATCGGCACCTGGGGCAAGAGGACAGCGACCTGGGCAGCCACCGTCGCCGACGAGGTCAAGATCGGAGGATGCGCCAATCCGGAGATGGTGGCCCTCATGCGCGAGTGGCTAGGCCCCGAGATCGGCCTCGTGGCCGGGGCCGTCACCGTCGTGGACGAGGACGGGAAAGCTGCTCGTCAGCGGGCTCGCGCGGAGGTAGGGATGTACCTCGAGGTGGTCCGCGACCTCGACCCTACGCTTCCTCGAGGCAAGCCGGCTCCGGTCGACCGGTTTACCTTGGCGGGGACACCGGAGGAGGTAGCCGAGCGAGCGAGCGAGCTCTTCCGGGCGGGAGCGACGCGAGTCGAGTTCGGGCCGCCCCAAGGGCTGTCTTGCGAGAGCGGAGTTCGCCTCCTTTGCCAGCGGGTGCTGCCGCTCCTCCGAGAGTCGTCGATCGAGGGAGGGTAGAGGGAGTCGTACTGAAGACGTTCGGGATCTTCCTCGTGGCCCTGGCTGGCGACTGGGCGGCACCTACGCGGTGGGGCGCCGGCTTCGAGCGGAGGAGGCGGCGCATCTTTCTCTCGTTGCCTGCGGGCTCTCCTGGGGTACGCCAGCGTGCAGACCCTCCAGCCCGAGGACCGCTACGGGCGCCTGCTCGCCGTCTACGCGGCCATGTTCCTAATCGGGGGCGCTGCTTGGGGGTGGAGCGTGGACGGAAAGGCTTTTGACCGCTTCGAGTGGCGCGGAGCGTCGGTCGCTCCCGTGGGAGTCGTGATCGTGCTCTGAGGTCAGCAGATCGTCGCTCGATTCGATCTGGCGATCCTCGATCCCTAGACTGGGCACGTGCCCGAGCTTCCCGAGGTGGAGACCTATCGCCGCCGGCTAGAGCAGGCACTCGCAGGGCGCGTCATCCGCTCTGCCACCATCCACGACGAGCGGCTGTGCGCTCCCTGGAGCCCAACGACAGTGGCGAGCGGGCTTCGCGGCGAGCGGGTGGAGGAGATCGCTCGGCGGGGGAAGTACCTCCTCTTTCGACTGGCGAGCGGCCGCGTCCTCGTCGTCCACCTGCGCATGACCGGGGGCTTCGCCGCTCCCCCGGTGAGCCACGAGCGGGCCCGCCTGGAGGTGGACGGGGAGGTACTCGTCTACCGGGACGTCCGTCGCCTGGGAACCTGGGCTCTGCTCGAGGCCGAGGAGGCCGAGCGCTACCTGGCCCTCCGGGTGGGACCAGAGCCGCTCTCCTCCTCCTTTGCCGTCTCGTGGCTGGCGAGGCGGCTGGCCGGCCGGCGGGCAGCGGTGAAGGCCGTCCTCCTGGACCAACGGGTAGCGGCCGGGCTCGGCAATATCTACGCCGACGAGGCCCTATGGAGGGCGCGGATCCACCCTCTGCGCGCAGCCTGCGAGCTATCGGAGGACGAGGTTCGCTCCCTCCGCCGTGGTATCAGGAGGGCGCTTCGCCTGGGGATCGCTCGCCAGGGAGCCGACCTCGGGGACGGCGCTTACCCAGGCGGCTCCATGCAAGACGAGTTCCGGGTCTACGGCCGGGCTGGGAAGCCCTGTACGCGCTGCCGGGCGCCCATCGAGCGGACTCGGGTGGCCGGTCGTAGCGCCCATTACTGCCCCCGGTGCCAACGGCGAGGGTAGAGCTTCCCGCCGCCTTCGCCGTAGGCCACTGGGACGACCGCTCCAGCTGGACCGGGTGCACGGTCATCCTCTGCCCCGAGGGGACAGTGGGCGCCTGCGAGGCGCGGGGCGGAGCCCCCGGCACGCGCGAGACCGACCTTTTGTCGCCGGCCTCGGCTGTGCCTGGGCCGAGCGCTCTCCTCCTTGCCGGAGGGAGCGCCTTCGGCCTGGCCGCGGCCGACGGCGTCGTCCGCTGGCTGGAGGAGCGGGGAATCGGCTTTCCCACCCGGGCAGCGCGGGTGCCGCTGGTCGCGGCCGCGGTCGTCTACGACCTCGCGCTGGGTGACCCTGGCCGCAGGCCGGGGCCCGAGGAGGGGTACGCTGCCTGCCAGGCGGCCTCCTCCGACCCGCCTGCGCGAGGAAGCGTGGGCGTAGGGACAGGGTGCACGGTGGGCAAGCTCCTCGGCCCCGAGCGGTGGACGAAAGGCGGCTTCGGAGCGGCCACCGTCGAGGCAGGAGGCGCTCTCGTCACCGCTCTGGCGGCCGTGAACTCCGTGGGGGAGGTGGTAGCCGAGGACGGCTCCGTGCTCGCTGGGATCCGCGGCCAACTTGGCTTTCTGCGGTCCGTCGACGTCGCTCGCGAGCAGGGGGTCGATGCCCGTTTCTGGAGAGAGGCGACGACCCTTGCCTGCGTCCTCACCGATGCCCGGCTCACCAAGACGGAGGCCTGGCTCGTGGCTCGCGCGGCCAGCGCTGGGGTGGCCCAAGCCGTGTCTCCCAGCGCCACCGCCTTCGACGGCGACGTCTCCTTCTGTTTGGCCGGGGGGAGGGTGGGTGCCGACGCTCCTGTCGTGGCCGTCGCCTCGGCCGAGGCGACGGCGGCTGGACGCCGTCCGCCAGGCCACCGGGGCGCCTGGCTGCCCCGCCCTCCGAGAGCTGTCAGGAGCGAGCGCCGACCCCTGTCCCTTCTAGACTGGCTGCGTGCCCGGGCGGACGCTCACGACGGAGGCCATCGTCCTGCGCTCTCTCCGCTTCGCTGAGGCAGACCGCATCCTCCACCTGTACACGGCCGAGCGAGGTCGCATGGGCGCCATCGCCAAGGGAGCCCGTCGGACGAGGTCGCGCCTCGGGGGCAGGCTGGAGCCGCTCTCGCACGTCGAGCTCGTACTCCATCTCGGGCGAGGGGAGCTGGCTACCGTCACTGGGGCGTCGCTCGTTCGCTCCCACGCGGCCACGAGGGAGAAGCCGTACGCCCTGTCCGTAGGGCTGATCGGGGCTGAGGCCATGCTTCGCCTCTTCCCCGAGCAGGAGCGAAACGAGCGCGCCTTCCTGGCCCTGGCCCGCTTCCTCGACCTTGTCGATGCTCTGGAGCCGCGCCCGTCCAGGCCCGAGCTCGATCCGCTGGGCCTTGCCTTCCAGCTCAAGCTGCTCTGGCTCGCTGGATACCTCCCCCACCTCGCAAGCTGCGCCCAGTGCGGAGGGACAGGGCCTTTGGTCGGCTTCTCGGCCAAGGCTGGCGGCGGCGTCTGCCCGGCCTGCTCGGCGGGGGCGCTTCCTCTGTCTCCCGAAGGCGTGGCCGGGCTGGAGGCGCTCCTCCGACGACCTCTCGCCGAGGCATCCGCGATCGGCCTGAAGGAGCGGGCAGCCCGGGAGACGCTGGCCGTCGTCTGTGCCTCCTACGAGGAGCACGGCGGCTTTCGCTTGCGCACGCTGTCGGCCTAAGCACGCTGCTTGTCCCCTTGTCCGCAAGGAGGAGCGGGTCGTGGTACGTCTCGTCCATCCATCGGTCCCGAGCGGGCGCGATCGTTAGCCCTCGAGGCAGCAAGAGGCCTTGGTCGTGCTCGTGAGCGGTCTCCGTGGCCGGCTAAGGCCGACATAGGCACCGCGCGCGGCGGCTGCGATCCGAGCATCAGATACTTCGAGCTTTCCGCGGGAGGATGCGACACTGGAGCAAACGTGGCTGGGCGGGGCGCCGGAATATCGACCTTCCTCCTCGCGGCGGCGGTCGCGGCCGCCTTCGCCGACTCGTCCATCGTCGTCCTCGCCCTCCCCGACCTGTATAGGGCCTTCGACACGAGCATCGTCGGCGTCTCCTGGGTCGTCACCTCCTACAACATGGCCGTGGTTGCTGCCGCGGTCTTCTTCCTCCCCCTCGCCTCTCGCCTGGAGCCGGGGGCGACGGCGCGGGCGGGGATCATGCTCTTCGCCTTCGCCTCCCTCGGCTGCGCTGCCGCCTGGCGCCTTGAGGCCCTGGTCGGCTTCCGGGCGCTCCAGGGTCTGGGCGGGGCGCTCCTTCTCGGCGCTTCCCTGCCGCTCTTCGACCGCCTGCGCTTGCCGAGTGGGCGGGGCGCCGGCGCCGCCCTGTGGACAGCGGCAGGGATGGCCGGCGCCGCCTGGGGGCCCGCTCTGGGCGGCGTCCTCACCCAGCTTGCCGACTGGCGAGCCATCTTCGTCGCCCAGGCGCCGGTGGCGCTGGCCGCCTTGGCCAGGATGCCTGGCTCAGCCCCTGCAGGCCAAGCGGTGAGGCGCTCGATAGGCCACGTGAGAAGTCGTTACAAGGACCGGAAAGAGGGCGAGGGGGAGGGCAGGCTGTCCCGCCTCGCGCCCGGCGTCGGTCTTGCCCTCCTCTTCGCCAGCCTCGTGGGAGCGCTCTTTCTGTCCGTACTCCTCCTCGTGACCGTCTGGTCTTTGCCCCCGATCGAGGGCGCGCTCGTCGTCAGCGCTCTTCCCGTCTTCGCCCTGGCCGCGGGGCGGCTTACCCCGGCGCTCTCGCCCAGGCAGGCTGCTGCTCAGGGAGCGGCCCTCGTCGCGCTCGGCCTGGCTGCGCTCGCTCTCCTCCCTGGGCCAAGCGAGGGGCTTGCGGTCGCGGCCTTGGCCCTGTGCGGGTCCGGCCTGGGACTGGCTGTGCCTGTACTCGGCCAGGGCGCCCTCGCTGGCCTGGGGAGCCTTCGCGCCGGCCTCGTGGGCGTGGGCGTCCGCCACCTGGGGCTCGTCCTAGCCCTGGCCCTGGTCGCTCCCGTCCTCTCCCAGGCTCTCGATCGAGACGGGCGGCGGGCGCTGCTCGCGGGAACCCGGGTCGTGCTGGACGGGAACGTCCCCCTCGCCACCAAGGTGCCGATCGCCCTCGACCTCAGGGACGCCCTGGCCCAGGCCAAGGAGGGCGAGATTCCCGATCTCTCCCGGCCCTTCGACGCGCGCGGGGCCCGTGTCGATGCTCGCCTGGCTCAGCTCCGGGACGAGCTCGTGACCACGCTCGAGGGCGTGCTTACGCGCAGCTTCCGCGGCGTCTTTACCCTGTGCGCGCTCTTTGCCCTCCTGGCGTCCCTCGCTGCCCTCAGGCTGAGGGAGGCGCCGCCATGAGCGCCCTCAGCTGCCCTTCCCGAGTCGCCGCCATCCTCCTAGCCGCAGGCGTCGTCCTGCTCGGGGTCGAGCTCGGCCTGGGGGCGCTCGACGCCGGCGACGCGCGCCTGGCTGACCCCTGTACCTCCAGGCCCGCCTTCGCCGGCAGCGGCATCGACGGGGCGATCCAGCGCTTCGGCCTCTCTGCCTTGGCCGGGGCTGCCTGCGAGCTCGGTACCAGCCGCGAGGAGCTCGTCCTCTCCTTCGTCCCTGCCGCAGGCGAGGAGCCGGTGCGCTGGGACAGGGAGACGATCGAGCGGGCGCTGAGGCCGGCTCTGGAGCGGGCAGCCAGGGACACGGCCGGGGAGGGCGTGGTCGGCGACCTCCTCTCCTTCCTCCTCCGGGTCGCGGTGGCGCGACCCATCGAGTTCTTCCTGGGCCTGGCCGCGTAGCATTGACCGCCGTGAGCGGGCTCACCTTCCAGGAGATGATCGCCTCCCTCCAGGCCTACTGGGCCGACCAGGGCTGCGTCATCATGCAGCCCTACCACACCGAGGTGGGGGCTGGCACCTTCAACCCGGCCACCGTGCTTCGCTGCCTGGGCCCCCAGCCCTGGCGGTGCGCCTACGTCGAGCCCTCGATCCGGCCCACCGACGGCCGCTACGGCGAGAACCCGTTCCGCTTCCAGCACTACTACCAGTACCAGGTGGTCCTCAAGCCAGCCCCCGACGACGTCCTCGATCTCTACTTCGGCTCCCTGGCGGCGGTGGGAGTCGACCTGGTCGCTCACGACGTGCGCCTGGTCGAGGACGACTGGGAGGGGCCCACTTTGGGCGCCTGGGGGCTTGGCTGGGAGGTGTGGATCGATGGCATGGAGGTGACCCAGTTCACCTACTTCCAGCAGGTGGGCGGGCTGGAGCTGGAGCTCATCCCGGCCGAGATCACCTACGGCCTGGAGCGGCTGGCCATGTTCCTGCAGGGGAAGCGGAGCGCGTTCGACGTGGTGTGGGCGCCGGGCATCACGTGGGGAGACATCTACCGGGAGTACGAGCGCCAGTGGTCGATCTACAACTTCGAGGAGGCACCGGTGGAGGTGCTGTCGCGGCGGTTCGAGGAGCACGAGGCCGAGTGCCGCCACCTCATCCAGCGCCGGCTTCCCCTTCCCGCCTACGACCAGGTACTCAAGTGCTCCCACGTCTTCAACCTGCTCGACGCCCGCGGCGCCATCTCTGCCGCCGAGCGGG
Source organism: Thermoleophilia bacterium (assembly GCA_040289505.1). Classification (GTDB taxonomy): domain Bacteria; phylum Actinomycetota; class Thermoleophilia; order Gaiellales; family Gaiellaceae; genus PALSA-612. The sequence goes on from PSLH01000024.1 coordinate 22,402, forward strand.
CGAGCTACATCGGCCGGGTGCGCAACCTCGCCCGCGACGTCTGCAAGCTCTACGTGGAGACGATCGGTGGCGAGCCTCCTTCTTGAGATCGGCTGCGAGGAGCTCCCCGCCTGGGCCTGTCGGGAGGCAGAAGGCCAGCTCCCCAGCCTCTGCCAGGAGCACCTGGGGGTGGAGCCGAGCCACGTCTTCGTGGGGCCGAGGCGACTCGTTCTCGGGGTCGAGGACATGCCAAAGACCACGCCCTCGGAGTGGGTGAAGGGCCCTCCGGCGAGCGCTCCCGCCCCGGCCCGGGAAGGGTTCGCCCGCCGTCACGGCCTCGATCCTCTGGCCCTGGAGGAGCGGGAGGGGTTCCTCGGCTTCGAGCGGCCCGGCCGGCCCCTGAGGGAGGTGCTGCCCCAGGCGCTGGCCGCCCTCGTGCGCGGCCTTGCCTTCGCCAAGACGATGCGCTGGGACGGAGGCGGGCTTCGCTTCCCTCGGCCCCTTCGCTGGCTCCTGGCCAAGGTGGACTCGGAGACGGTGCCGGTGGCCCTGGAGGGGATCTCCTCTGGCTCGGCCTCCTACGGCCACCGCTTCACCAGCCACGAGATCGAGATTCCCGACGCAGGCGCCTACCTCGGCCTGCTTCGCAACGCGGGAGTGGAGCCAGACCACCGGGAGCGCCGCCGCCAGATCGTGGCCGGCCTGGACGCGCTGGGCAGCTGGAGCGATCCTCTGGGCGTTCTCGAGGAGGTCGTGCACCTGGTGGAGAGCGTCCGCGTCCTCGAGGGGCGCTTTCCCGAGCGCTACCTCCGTCTCCCCGAGCGGGTGATCGTGACCGCCATGCAATCGCACCAACGCTCCTTCCCCCTGGGGGGCAACCGGTTTGCCTTCGTGGCCGGAGGCGGCGACCCCGACCTCGTCCGGGCCGGGAACGAGAACGTGCTTGAGAGCCGCTTGGAGGACGCGAGCTTCACCTTCGAGCGGGACGTGGCCAAGGGAATCGACGCCCTGGCCGCCGCCCTTGCTGGGATCACCTTCTTCGCCGGGGCTGGCACCTACGCCGATAAGACCGAGCGAGTCGTCGCTCTCGTCAGGGAGCTGGGCGGGGACGAGACGGCGCTCGCGGCAGCACGGCTGGCCAAGGCTGACCAGGCCTCGGAGCTCGTGCGGGAGTTCCCCGATCTGGAGGGCTACATCGGAGGGGAGTACGCTCGCCTCGCCGGCTACCCGGAGGAGGTGTGCCGTGCCATCGCTGAGCACTACCTACCCGACGGGGCCGAGGCTCCCCTCCCTTCTACCACGGCAGGACGCCTGCTCTCGGCCGCCGACAAGATCGACACGCTCACGGTGTCCTTCTCGCTCGGCCACCGCCCCACCGGCTCCCGCGATCCCTACGGGCTTCGCCGAGCGGCGATCGGCCTCTGCCGGCTGGCGGTGGAGGGAGGCGTCGTCATCCCGCGCCGGCTCCTCCCCGAGGACGTACGCGAGTTCGTGGAGGAGCGGCTAGAAGGCCTGCTCGACGTGCCGGTGGAGATGGTGCGCGCGGCCAGACGCTCGGCGGCGGCCGACCTGGGAGCGGTGGCGGCG
>PSLH01000164.1:0-2457 GCA_040289505.1 Thermoleophilia bacterium
CGTCTGCGGCTGGAGCCTGGTTGTATACGGTTGTGCGCGAGCAGAAGGAGGAGAGGTGACGGCGACCGCGGAGGCTGGGCCCACGTTCGTGCGGCCTGACGGCAAGGAGAAGGCGACCGGGGCCGGCCGCTACACGGCCGACCTCAACCTGACCGGCCAGTGCTACGCCGCCTTCCGCTACGCCGACCACACCCACGCCCGCATCCGCCGCATCGACGTCTCCAAGGCGCGGGCGCTCCCCGGGGTTATGGCTGTGCTCACCCACGAGGACGTGCCCGACGTCCGCTACGGTCAACTCGTCCAGGACCGGCGGCTCTTCGCCAAGGAGAAGGTGCGCTTCGAGGGCGACATCGTGGCTGCCGTGGCCGCTCTCACCCCCGAGATCGCCGAGCGGGCGGTCTCCCTCATCGAGGTCGAGTACGAGCCGCTTCCTCCTGTCACCGATATCGAGGCGGCGCTGGCCGAGGGCGCTCCCCTCGTCCACGAGGAGTGGGCCTCCTACACGGGGGAGGAGGCGCTGGGTCGTCGCGGCAACGTGCTCGGCCACTCGACCATCGTCAAGGGGGACGTCGACTCGGCCATGGCCGCCGCTGACGTCGTCGTCAAAGGCCGGTACGTGACCGATCCCTGCCAGGGCGTGCCCATCGAGCCGCGGGCGATCCTCGCCCAGTGGCAAGGCGACCGAGTCACCGTCTGGTCGTCCACCCAGGTGCCGTTCGTCGCCCGAAGCGGCATCGCCCGCGTGCTCCAGATCCCGGAGTCGCACGTGCGCGTGATCGTGCCCCTCCTCGGGGGCGGCTTCGGCGCCAAGTGCGACTTCCACTTCGAGGGCCACGTGGCCGCGCTTGCCCGTGCCGCCGGCCGGCCGGTGAAGCTCGTCTTCTCCCGCCGGGAGGAGTTCGTCGCCCCCGACCACCGCCGGGAGGGGATGGTGATCGAGCTGGAGACGGGGGCGCGCCGGGACGGGACGCTCCTTGCCCGCCGCGGCCGACTCGTCCTCGATGCCGGCGCCTACTGCGGCGAGGGCGGCTTCTTCGCCCAGCTCGCCGCCATGCACGCCTGCGGCCCCTACGTGATCGAGAACGTCCACATCGACTCCAAGCTCGTCTACACGACGACCCAGCCGTCGGGCTCGATCCGGGCCCCGACCGCGCCCCAGGTCTGCTGGGCGGTCGAGCAGCACATGGACGAGCTGGCCGACGCTCTCGGCCTCGACCCGGTCGAGCTTCGCCGGCGGACGCTGATCGAGGAGGGCGCCGAGAGCCCTACCCGCCAGGTGTTCGGCCCCGTCGGCATCAAGGAGACCCTGGAGCGGGCGGTGGCGATAATCGGCTACGGCCAGGAGCTTCCCGAGAGCGAGGGGATCGGCGTCGCCTGCGGCTGGTGGCCGTCCTTCGGCGCTCCCTCGGGCGCCTACGTCAAGCTCAATAGCGACGGCACCGCCACCATCATCACCGGGGCCCAGGAGAACGGGACTGGCGCGGTCATGGCGCTGCCCCTGCTCGCGGCCGAGGTCCTGGGCATGCGCCCCGAGGACTTCACCCTCCTCTACCAGGACACCGACGCCGGCCCCTGGGACATGGGCTCGTGCGGCTCGCAGACGACGTTCAACAACGGCCGGGCGGTGGTGGAGGCAGCGCGGGAGGTGCGCGAGCAGCTGCTCGACCTGGCTGCCGAGGAGCTGGAGGCGGCAAGGGAGGATCTCGAGCTCGTAGACGGGGCCGTGCGCGTGGTGGGATCGCCTGACCGGGCGGTCGCGATCGCTGACCTGGCCGCCAAGGGCACCCCGCTTCTCGGCAAGGGATCAGGAGCGGTGCCGCAGCCGCCCCCCTGCCAGCCCGACTCGGGCTGCGTGGGCCGGCTCGGCCTCGAGTCGTTTTTGGAGCCTCAGCTCATCACCCACGCCGCTCGGGTCAGGGTCGACCGCGAGACGGGCGTCGTTCGCGTGCTGCAGGTGGCGGCTGCCCACGACTCGGGCACGATCGTCAACCCGGCGGGGGCGAGCGGCCAGGTGTACGGGGGCGTCGTCATGGGGATGGGCCAGGCGCTGACCGAGGGGACCAAGCTCGACGAGGAGGGAAGGCAGCAAAACCCGCACCTCCTCGACTACAAGCTCGTGACCGCCGCCGACGCCCCCCGCATCGACATCGCCTGGGTGGAGACGCCGGCCCAGAACGGCGGCCCCAAGGGCTCGAAGGGGGTGGGCGAGCCTCCCTGCGTGCCCACCGCCGGCGCTATCGCCAACGCCATCGCTCGGGCGACGGGGGCGCGCGTCCGCCGGCTGCCCATGACCCCCGAGCGGGTGTGGGAGGCGCTCCAGTGACGGCCTCGCTCCTCGTGTGCTCCTCGCTTTCGGAGGCCCTGTCCGCCCTGTCCGAGGGGGCGCGGCCGATCGCCGGCGGAACCGACCTCGTCGTCGGCGCTCGCCAGGGGAAGGCGCCGCTTCCCGAGCGCCTC
>PSLH01000165.1:0-2430 GCA_040289505.1 Thermoleophilia bacterium
CGACTACGCCATCGAGGCCACCGGCCGGCCAGAGGTCATGCTGGCTGCCTTCTTGTCCACGCGGGCCCGGGGAGCGGCAGTTTTGATCGGCATTCCCCGCCAGGACGCCGTCTTACAGCTCCCGGCGCTTACCATCCCCCGCCTGGAGCGACGGGTACTGGGCTCGATCTACGGCTCCTCCCGGCCCGAGCGCGATTTTCCCCGCATCCTCGACCTGTACCGCAGCGGCCGCCTGCCCCTCGACCGGCTGATCTCGCACCGCTTGCCCCTCGAGGCGGTGGAGCGAGCCTTCGCGCTCCTGCAAGGGGGCGCGGCGCTGCGGGTCGTGCTCGACCTGGAAGGAGGAAGCCCGTGACTTCTGACGATCTCGATGGCCGCATCGGCGAGGGATGGGGAGGCGTCGCCCCCAACGGGAGCCACGTGAACGTGGTGCTCGCCCGGCGGGGATCGCCCACGGCGGCGGCGGTGGTGAGCATGCTCGCCCACCCCGCCCCCGGCCACACTCCCGTCCTCTGCTGCGTGGGCGCCATCCAGCAGGAGTACGAGCCGATCTGGCCGCCTACCCTGATGATGAACAAGGCTACGGCCCGCGACGAGCGCCACCAGACGATCACCTGGGGCGCTGCCCAGCTCGGCATCGGCCAAGGGGTGCTGGACGCGGTGGCAGACGGGCTGATAGAGGCCAGCGGCGACCTGTACGTGCTCGTCGCCGTCTGGATCGACCCCCGGGCTGACGACGAGACGGCGGTGCGGCTGGCAAGCCGACAAGCCGTGCGCAAGGCGATCGGCATGTGCGTGGAGGGCCGCGACCCGGAGGCAGCTTCCCGGCTTGTCGCCCAGCGCGACGCGCTCCGCAACCCGTTCTACAGCGGCCAGTGAAGATCGCCGCTGTGGAGACGCGGGTCTACCGCTACCCGCTCGATCCTCCTCTTCGCGTGGCCTGGGACCCCCAGCCCCGCGCGTACCAGGAGGCGACCGTGGTCCTCGTCCACACCGACGAGGGGATCACCGGGCTCGCCTCGGGCGGCGACGGCCTTCCCGACCGGACTCTGCTCGAGCGCGTCCTCGTGGGAGTCGACCCCTTGCGCTCGGAGGTGGTGCGGGAGGCGCTGGAGACGGTCGACCTCCACGGCGCTCGCCCCTGGGCAGTGGAGGTGGCGATCTGGGACGCGGCCGGCAAGGCCCTGGGCCAGCCTCTGTGGAAGCTCCTCGGCGGCCGCAACGAGCGCCTCCTCGCCTACGCCTCGTCCTGCGAGCCAGTGGCGACCGAGGAGCGTGCGGAGCGCGCCTTGTCCCTCCTCGAGCAGGGGGTGCGGGCGGTCAAGCTCCGCTTCCACCACCGGGACGTGCGCCGCGACCTGGCTCTCGTGCAGGCGGTGCGGGAAGCGGTGGGCGATCGCATGGAGATCATGGTGGACGCCAACCAAGGCTGGCGGATGCCGGGCGACCGCGCTCCTCGCTGGGACGTGGCCGAGGCCGCCCGCTGCGCGGAGACGTTGGAGGAGCTGGACGTCTACTGGCTGGAGGAGCCGCTTCGCTGTGACGACGTGCGGGGCTACGCCTCGCTGCGCGCTCGCACCTCCATCCGGCTGGCGGCTGGCGAGCTCGTTCGTCAGCCCCATGAGGCCCGCGACCTCGTCGTCCTCGGCTCCATCGACGTTGTCCAAGCCGACGTTCTCTTCGTAGGCGGGATCGGCGGCTGCCGCCGGATCTCGGCCCTGGCCGACCTCCACGGACGAGCCTGGTCGCCACACACCTGGTCGAACGGGCTGGGCCTGGTCGCGAACCTCCACGCCGCTCTTGCCTTCTCCACTGTCCCATTCATCGAGGTGCCCTACGACCCTCCGGGGTGGACGCCGGGTCGGCGCGACTGGCTCCTTCCCCAGCCGCTCTCCATCGCCCCTGACGGCACGGTGACCCCGCCGCCGGGACCTGGCCTTGGAGTGTCTCTCGACTTCGCCTCCCTCGAGCGCTTCCGGGTGGCCTAGGTGCGCGTCCGCGCCGCTGTCCTTCGCCAGCCTGGCCTGCCCGTGCAGGTGGAGGAGGTGGAGCTCGATCCCCCTCGGCCAGGCGAGGTGCTGGTGCGGGTGGCGGCAGCCGGCGTCTGCCACTCGGATCTCCACCTGGCCGAGGGAGCTCTGGGCCGGGGGCGGTGGCCTCTCGTGCTCGGGCACGAGGGTGCTGGCGTCGTCGAGGAGGTGGGGGAGGGGGTGGCGCACGTCCGGCCCGGGGATCACGTGGCCTTCTCCTTCGTTCCCTCTTGCCGGCGCTGCCGCTTCTGCCGGAGCGGGAAGCCGGGCCTGTGCGAGCCTGCCGCCCGCAATGCCGTGCGGGGCACGCTCATGGACGGGACCTCCCGCCTGCGGCTTCCCGACGGGCAAGTCCTCCAGCACGGGCTGATGACCGCCTGCTTCGCCGACTACGCGGTGG
>PSLH01000025.1:0-15282 GCA_040289505.1 Thermoleophilia bacterium
CGGCAATAAAACAGACTGTAGTTACACGGCGCCCGAGGGCATGGTGGACCTCTTCGCCGCGGCGGGACTGAAGACACCGGATAGCTCTATTCTCTCCGACGAGTTCCTGAGCGAGATGCGCGGCATGCCCCAGCGCAACGAGCAATTGTCAAATGTTGTGGATTGACGGGTGAGAAGCATCAGGCGGCGACCTCCTCCTGGGGTTGCTCTCTGTCCTCTTCATTGACAACGCGCTCGCCGTCCTTGAACTGGACGCCGGCGAGGACCTCGGCCACGAGCTCATAGCCGGTGAGCGCGCGCCAGCGCTCCTGGGCGGCGTCGAGCAGCTTGTAGGCCATCAGAGGGCCCCGTTTCCGGGGCCCTCTGCACGCCGACGTCTCCCGCTCTACACGAGACCTTGGTTTCGCCACTTGCGGTGGATGTTCCTGAACTCCTTGTCCGCAGCGGACACGGCATCCTCGGGCGACATCTTCCCCTGCGCTACCTGGGCGAACATCTGCGGGATGAGGTAGCGGTTGAAGATCTCGTCGATGACCGCGTTGGAGAACCCTGGGAAGCCGACGTTGGTCGTGTACTTCTGGGCGATCGTGGTCAGGATCGTGTACTTGCCGAGCGGCTTGTGCGTGTCCTGGGCCGCGATCTTGCGGATGGCGTCGAAGCCGCCTTTGATCGCGTTCGTCCAGACGGGGAAGTTGTAGAACTTGGACTGGAGGAAGTGCTCCTTGTAGCCGAGCTGCTGGTCGACCAGGAACTTCTTCGCGGCCTCCTTGTTCTTGGCGAACTTCCAGATCACGTACACGCCCATCACGTGCTCGTTCCCCATGCGCATAAACGGGCCTCTGGGAATGGGAGCGAGCCAGGTGTCGTCGGCGAGGTCGGGGTTCGTGGCCTCGGCCGCGCGGGCGATCGAGATCGCGTTCACGGCCAAGGACAGTCGCCCGGCCAAGAAGCCCTGGTTGTTGGACGCGGCCGTCCAGGCGAACACCTCGTCCGACATGCCGTCGCGGAAGATGTCCCGCATGAGCTTGAGCGCCTCGATCGCGCCCCGCCGATTCGCTCCCTGGTTGAAGACGATGCGGTTCTCCGCGTTCTGGACGAAGCCTCCGTAGCAGTAGAGGAGGGCGAACAGGAACATATTCGAGTCGATCTCGTTGGACATGCCCAGCCCGACCGGGTGGCCCGCTCGCTTGAGGATAGGCGCCGCCTTACGCACGTCCTCCCACGTCTTCGGCCCGATGCCGGCGTTGAACCACAGGCTGCGCCGGTAGTGGATCGGGTCAGGGACGTAGTTGTCGGGGAAGCCGAAGTAGTGCTTGGTCTTGGGGTTGTAGGTGCTTCGGTAGCCGACGTCGGTCATCTTCCCCAGCTTGCGGGTGACCTCTTGGATGATGTCGTCGACCGGGATCACCTGCTTCTGGAACGACGAGGGAGGCGAGAGGAACTGGAAGAGGTCGTGCCCCGACTGAGCCGCCACCTGGGAGGAGGCGGTGCTGAATAGGAGGGCGTTGTTGATGTGGTCGATCTTGACCTCCACGTCGTTCTTCTCCCCCCACTGCTTGATGTAGGTGTTGTCCAGCCACTTGTCGTAGTCGGGCACGAAGTGCGCCCACTGCAGGATCTTCAGCTCCCCAGAGAGCTGCTTGTGCTTGTACCGAAGCGGCCCGTAGAACGGGAACGCCTTGTCGGCAAGTCCGCCGAACATGGTCAGGGCGAAGGCCCCAACCCCAGCCTTGCGGACGAGATCGCGCCGCGTCAGCGCGGCCTGGGAGCCTCGGGTCAGCTCCTCGTCACGTGGTGCTGCCATCTCCTTACCTCCTTTCTCCGTTCCTAGCGGAAGGCACCCCCCGTGAAGCCCTTGATGAACCGGTCGAGGAAGGTGTTGTAGAGGAGCGCGAGGGGGATGCTCGGGATCAGGGTCGCCGCCATCAGCGACTGCCAGAAGAAGACATCGCCGCGGATGAGGTCGTTGGGGACTCCCGCCGAGATGGTGCGGTGCTCGGAGCTAGAGATGAAGGTGAAGGCGTAGATGAACTCGTTCACGCATAGGGAGAAGGAGAAGATGATGACGGTGAGGATGCCGGGGAGGGAGATCGGGAAGACGACCCGGCGAAGCGCCTTCAGCCGCGAGCAGCCGTCGACCAAGGCGGCGTCCTCGAGCTCTTGAGGGATGGTCTTGAAGAAGCCCATGAGGAGCCAGGTAGCGAAGGGAATTGTGAACGACGGGTAGACGAGGATCAAGGAGGCGAGCGAGTCCTGGAGATCGAGCTCGGCCACGAGCCGGGAGAGGGGAAGGAAAAGGAGGGTGGGTGGCACTAGGTACACGAGGAAGATGCCTACGCCTGCGCTCTGGCCCCAGCGCCCGGCCAGCCGGGCGAGCGCGTACCCTGCGGGCATGGCAAAAAGGAGCGTGATTCCTACCACGATCCCCCCCACGATGACCGTGTTGGCGATCCAGGTCGGGTAGTTGGTGTGCTCGAAGATGAAGGCCACGTGCTTGGTCGTGGCCGAGCTCCAGAAGTCCCAGCGTAGGGGGTTGTAGATGTAGGGGACGTGCTGCTGGTTGTAGAGGTCGAGATCCTCTTTGAACATGGTGACCAGCATCCAGTAGAAGGGGAAGGCCAGCACGATCGCGAACGGCCCCACTACCAGGTAGGTGCCGAGCTTCCGGCGGACGAGGCGCAGCGCCTCCATCAGGTCACCTGGGCTCGGCGGGCGAAGTAGAGCATGAGGATGGTGACGACCACGAGTAGGGGGAAGAGGTAGAGGGAGATTGCCGCCCCCTCGCCCAGGGAGCCCGAGTTGATGCCGATCTGGAAGGCCCAGGTCGTGAGCATCTGGGTGGAGTTGAAGGGCCCGCCGTTGGTGAGGATGAAGACCACAGTCAGGTCGGCAGCGGTGAACACGATGCCGAAGAGGAGGGCGACGAGCGCGATCGGAAGCTGGAGGGGGAGCGTGACGTAGAAGAGCTTCTTGATGCCGGTGGCGCCGTCGATCTTGGCTGCATCTTCGACCTCGGTGGGGATGGAGGCCAGGCCGGCGATGAAGATGACGAGCGCGAAAGGGAGAATGCGCCAGGCGTGGACGATGATGATCGCCCACAGGGCGAGGTTGGGTCGGCCCAGCCATTGGGGCGGGTTGTTGGCGTCGACCAGGCCCAGCCCGTGCCCCAGCGTCCAGTTGATGACGCTGAAGGCGGAGTCGAAGATCCACAGCCAGCCGATGGTGGAGAGAGCGACCGGTGCTGCCCAGGGCATGATGATGAGCAGCCGCAGCAGCCACTTCCCCCGAAAGTCGCGGACGAGGTAGTGGGAGAGAACGGCGGCACAGACGAGCACGATCGCCTGCGAGGCGAAGGTGAAGATGAGGGTGTTGCGAAGCGCCCGGCGGAAGTTGGCGTCGTCCCACGCGTTCACGAAATTGTCGAACCCGACGAAGTGCCCGGTCAGCGAGCCGCCAGTGGCGTCGGTCAGGCTGAGGTAGATGGCCCACCCAAAGGGAACGCCCACCACCACCGCCATGAAGATGACGGCCGGAGCGATGAGAGCGGGGGCGAGGAATCGTCGCTCCTCCAGGAGGTCGCGCCAGGCCCGGTGCTGCTTCTCGGCGGCGGCGACAACCCCCACGCCTCGATCCTAGTAGATTTCGCTACACGGGGAAAATTCTCCTCGCCGCTCTCCCGCTATGGCTGAGATCCAGCTCGAGAAGCTCACCAAGGTCTACCCCGACGGCACCAGGGCTGTGTCCGAGCTCGACCTCGAGGTGCGAGACGGCGAGTTCGTCGTCTTCGTGGGACCGTCTGGCTGCGGCAAGACGACCGCCCTGCGAATGATCGCCGGCTTGGAGACCGTGACCGAGGGGACTATCCGCATCGGGGGCCAAGTGGTGAATGACCTTCCCCCCAAGGATCGAGACATCGCCATGGTTTTCCAGAACTACGCCCTCTACCCGCACATGTCGGCATACGACAACATGGCCTTCGCGCTAAAGATGCGGGGCGTTCCCAAGCCGGAGATCGATCGCCGCGTCCGGGAGGCGGCCCGCATCTTGGGCCTGACCGACATCCTGCGCAAGAAGCCGCGCACGCTCTCCGGCGGTCAGCGTCAACGGGTAGCAATGGGAAGGGCGATCGTGCGCGAGCCTCGAGCCTTCCTCATGGACGAGCCGCTATCCAACCTGGACGCGAAGCTCAGGGTGGAGATGCGGGCCGAGATCTCCCGTCTGCAGCGCGACCTGGGCGTCACCACTATCTACGTAACCCACGACCAGGTAGAGGCGATGACCATGGGAGATCGGGTGGCGGTCATGCGTCACGGCGTCCTCCAGCAGGTGGCCTCCCCCCAGGAGCTGTACGACCGTCCGGTCAACCTCTTCGTGGCGGAGTTCATCGGATCGCCGGCCATGAACCTGATCCAGGGCACCCTCGTGCGAGATGACGGGGGCTTGCGGGTGAAGCTGGGCGACCAGGCGCTGCGGGTATCTCCTGAGACGCTGCGGGACCGCCCGGGCCTCGCTCGCTACGAGGGGCGGGAGGTGGTCCTCGGCATCCGGCCCGAGGACATGGAGGATGCCTCGCTGTTGCGCGACGTGCCGCCGGGGCAGCTTCTCTCGGTGGTGGTAGACATCCGCGAGGACATGGGCTCTGAGGTCTTCGTCCACTTCGCCGTCAAGGGCGACCCAGTGCGGGCGACCGAGGTCGTGGAGGCGCTCGAGCACGAGGAGTTCGAGGCGCTGAAGGAGCGCGCGCGCAGCAAGGGCGTCCCCTTCGTCGCCCGCGTAGAGCGGCTGACCGAGGCCCGGGAGGGCGAGAGGCTCGATCTGGTGGTGGACGTCCACCACCTCCACTTCTTCGACCCCGATACCGGACTTGCCATCTACGACGGAGGTAGCTAGCTCGGGAAAGAGGTTTCCCTCGAGGATGGAAGGGGTGCTACGCTAGAGCTATGCCAGGTTGGATCGGGCCCTGGGAGCTGGCGATTCTCCTCCTCGTCGTGCTGCTCGTGTTCGGCCCCAAGCGCCTGCCCGAGATGGGCCGCTCCTTAGGCAAGGGCTTGCGCGAGTTCAAGCACTCGATCTCGGGTAAGGACGAGCCGCAAGAGCTCGCGCCGGCGCTCGAGGAGGACGAGCCAGGCGCCTCGGCCAAGCGCGACACGGCGACCTAGCCTGGGAGGGAAGCGCGTATGCGCCTCCTGCCCCGCCGCCTTCGCCCTGGTGAGGAGGCGACGCTCGTCGAGCACCTGGGCGAGCTTCGGGCTCGCATCGTCATCTGCCTGATCGCGACCGCAGTCGCTTTCGGCGTCACCTACGCCTTTCACCATCAGCTCCTCGACTGGCTCAATGCCCCCCTGCCGGAGGAGAATAAAAAGCCAGCCACCTTCGGCGTGGCCGAGCCGTTCATCACCTCGGTGATGATCAGCTTCTGGGCGGCGGTGGCGCTGGCGCTGCCCGTGATCCTGTGGCAGGTCTGGGCCTTCTTTGCCCCTGCGTTCTCGGAGAGGACGCAGCGGCACATCCTCGGTTTTGTCCTCTTCGCCACCGTCCTCCTCGTCGCTGGGGTTGCCTTCGGCTACTTCGTGGCACTGCCGACGGCGGTGCACTTCCTCACGAACTACGACAAGGAGCAGTTCAACATCCTCATCCGGGCGCGCGACTACTACAACTTCGTCCTCCTCGTGCTCATGGCAGTGGCGGTCGTCTTCCAGCTCCCCATCTTCGTCCTCGCCCTGGCTCGTCTCGGCATCGTCCCCGCGAGCAAGCTGCGCCGTAACCGGCGCATCGGCTACGTGATCGTGGCTGCGCTGGCGGTGGCCTTGCCCGGCGTCGACCCAGTGACCACGATCATGGAGATGCTGCCGCTCATGGTCTTGTTCGAGCTCTCCATCTGGCTCGCCGTCTTCTTCGATCGGCGGTGGACGCGGCAGGCGGAGGCGCGGGCGGCAGCGTTCGAGGCTGGCGACGTCTGACGGGCCCACGCCGCCTGCTCCTCTAGTCTCAGCCGCCCTAGGCCTGCCTGGTCGCGGGCGGCCATTACCCCGTCTTCCTGGAGTCGCTCGGAATGAGGCGACGCCGGAGCGCGGCCAGCGCCATCTCCCTCCACGTTTTGCCAGGCGACCCTGTCGCGCCTGCGGAGCCAAGCGTTAGCCTTGGGAGCGCTGAGGAGGTGGATCGAGGCTCGGGGCCTCGCCGCTAGGGCTCTACGTGGAGTGGCCACGGGCGGCCGACTGCCCCGCAGCGGGTCTCGCTCCCGATCGTGACGCGCCCTTCCTACGTCGTGACGACCTCTGGCTTCCCCGCGCGTCCTGTCGAGAGGTCGAGCCACGCAGGGCGGGCAAGCGCGGTCGAGGCCCTAAGTATCCTTGCCCGGCGTGAAGGTAATTCTCCCCGACGAGACCGAGCTCGAGCTTCCCGACGGCGCCACCGGCCTGGACGCAGCGCGGGCGATCAGCCCCGAGCTGGCCGAGAAGGCGGTCCTCGTCCGCCTCAACGGACGCGTGCAGGATCTGCGGCTCCCGCTGGAGGACGGTCGACGCGTCCAGATCCTCACCACTGCCGACAAGGACGATCCCGATGCCCTCGCCGTCCTCCGCCACTCCTGCGCCCACCTTCTGGCGGAGGCCGTCCGCCGCCTCTACCCGGGGGTGAGGATCGCCATCGGCCCGCCGATCGAGAACGGCTTCTACTACGACTTCGAGTTCCCGCAGCCGATTGGCGAGGAGGACCTGGAGCGAATCGAGGCCGAGATCCGGCAGGAGCTGGCCGAGGGCCGGGTTTGGACCCGGCAGGAGGTGACCCGCGAGGAAGCGAGAGAGCGCTTCCTGCGCGAGGGGGAGCCGTACAAGGTCGAGCTCCTGGAGCAGGCAGAGCCGCCCATCTCCCTCTACACCCAGGGCGACTTCACCGATCTCTGCCGAGGTCCCCACCTCCTCGACTCCCGCCCCATCAAGGCCGTGAAGCTGACCGGAATCGCCGGAGCCTACTGGCGCGGCGACGAGCGGAACCGCCAGCTCACCCGTATCTACGGCACCGCTTTCTACGACGAGGCCGACCTGGCTTCCTACCTCAAGCGGCTGGAGGAGGCCAAGCGCCGCGACCACCGTCGCCTGGGCCGCCAGCTCGACCTCTTCCACCTCTCCGACGAGTCGCCGGGCTCGCCCTTCTGGCACCCCAAGGGGATGGTGATCTGGAACGCCCTCGAGGACCTGCGCCGGGCGGAGAACGCCAAGCGCGGCTACCTGGAGGTGAAGACGCCCCTTCTCTACGACCTGGAGACGTACAAGACGTCTGGCCACTTCGAGAACTACCGGGAGAACATGTTCTTCGTGCAGGGCGAGGAGGGGGAAAAGCCACTCGCCTTGAAGCCGATGAACTGCCCTGGCCATATGCTCCTCTTCGCTAGCCGGCTTCGCTCCTACCGGGAGCTCCCACTCCGCTTCGCCGAGGCTTCGACTCTCCACCGGAACGAGCGGGGCGGCACCCTGCACGGCCTGCTCCGTGTCCGCCATATCACCCAGGACGACGCCCACATCTTCCTGGCCGAGGACCAGATCCAGGACGAGATCGACCGCATCGTCGACTACGCCCGCTTTCTCTACGACCGCTTCGGGCTCGTCCCTCGAGCCGAGCTCTCCACCCGCCCCGAGAGGCGCCTGGGGACGGACGAGCAGTGGGACCGGGCAGAGGCGGCGCTCGAGCGAGCGCTCGAGCGGCACGGCATGGAGTACGCGATCTCGCCAGGGGAGGGGACCTTCTACGGGCCCAAGATCGACCTCCACATGACCGACTCGCTGGGCCGCTCCTGGCAGATGGGGACGATCCAGCTCGACTACCAGATGCCGGCCCGGTTCGGGCTTCGCTACGTCGGGGCCGACAACGCCGAGCACACGCCGGTCGTCATCCACCGGGCCCTCCTCGGCTCGCTCGAGCGCTTCATCGGCATCCTGGTCGAGCACTACGCCGGCGCCTTCCCTTTCTGGCTCGCTCCCGTTCAGGTACGGATCATCCCGGTGGGGGAGGCCCATCGGCCAGCGGCCCGGGAGATCCAGCAGAGCCTGCTCGAGGCAGGGCTTCGGGTCGACGTGGACGAGCGGGACGAGACCGTCGGCAAGCGCATTCGCGATGCCGAGGTGGAGAAAGTCCCGCGGGTGATCGTCTACGGGGACCGGGAGTCCAAGGACGCCCTTGCTGTGCGCGAGCGGGGAGGCGCCCAGTCAACGCGCAGCCTTGACGAGCTCCTCGCTGAGCTTGCTACGCTGTGAGCCTGCAAAGCAGGGGCGGCACCGTTCCTCACCTCCCGAGCCGCGGGCTCCCCGGGGGTTCAACCGAGTCGCACGGACGAGGGTGGAGGCCGCTACCTGCGTAGCGGTCGGGTCGTTCGTGAAGGAGGAAATCGCGGCTTGGTGACAGCCCTTTGAGACCGAGGCGGTTCGTCGAGCCGGTCCGTCCGGTCCAGCAGACCCGGGTCAACGAGGCCATTCGCGCGCCTCGGGTCCGTCTCATCGACGAGGACGGCACCCAGATCGGCATCACTCCCACCGCCAAGGCGCTGGAGTACGCCTATTCCAAGGGCCTCGATCTCGTGGAGGTCGCCGCCCAGGCCGATCCGCCTGTGGCCCGGGTCATGGACTACAGCAAGTACCGCTACGAGCAGGAGCAGAAGGCCAAGCTCGCCCGCAAGCACCAGTCGCAGATCCACGTCAAGGAGATCAAGCTCAGGCCGAAGATCGGAGACCACGACTACGAGACCAAGAAGGGGCATGTGAAGCGCTTCCTGAGCCAGCGGGCCAAGGTCAAGGTCACGATCATGTTCCGGGGTCGGGAGAACCTCCACCCCGAGCGCGGCCGCGACCTGCTCATGCGTCTGGCCGAGGATGTCAAGGATTTGGGCCAGATCGAGATGGAGCCGGAGCTCGACGGTCGCAACATGGTCATGGTGCTCGCCCCCACCAAGGCAGCTGGCCAGAAGGCCAAGGAGAAAGAGGGGGCCTCCTCGCTCGAGGCCTCGCCGGTAGCAGAGGGAGCAGGGAGCTGAGGATGCCGAAGCAGAAGACGTCGAGGGCAGCGAAGAAGCGATTCAAGATCACGGGGACGGGCAGGATCCTCCGCCGTCACGCGATGCAGAGCCACAACTTGGAGAAGAAGACTTCCAAGAGGAAGCGGCTGTTCAGCCGAGACGAGCCGGTGCACGCGCACGACCTCCGCGAGGCCCGGCGACTGCTCGGGATCGGGAAGGAGGGCTGAGCCATGCCCCGGATCAAGCGCTCTATCCACGCCCGCAAGAAGCGCCGCAAGGTGCTCGAGCAGGCCAAGGGCTACTGGGGCCAGAAGCACTCGAGCTACAAGCGAGCCAAGGAGCAGGTAGAGAAGTCGCTCGTCTACGCCTACCGCGACCGCAAGGCCCGCAAGCGGACGCTGCGCAGCCTCTGGATCGTGCGCATCAACGCCGCCGCTCGCCGGGAGGGGCTCTCCTACAACCAGTTCGTGGCTGGCTGCAAGAAGGCGGGGATCGAGCTCGACCGCAAGGTGCTGGCCGACCTGGCTGTATCCGACCCTCCCGCCTTCAAGGCGATCGCCGACCGGGCCAGGGCGGCGCTGGAAGCGTAGCCGCCGGGCGCCGGGGTGATCACCTCGGCCGCCAACCCGCGGCTCAAGCTCCTACGGAGGCTGCGCTTGGCTCGGCAGCGTCGCCGCCTGGGCCTGTTCGTGGTGGAGGGTGAGGACCTGGTCGGGGCCGGCCGGGCTGCTGGCCTCCAGCCGGTGGACGTGCTCGTGGCTGGAGAGGACGTGGAGCCCAGCCTGCTTCGCACGGTGAGCGACCTTCCCCACCCGCCTCGGGTCGTCGCCGTCTTCCGCCTGGCCGATCTCCCCCGCTTGGAGCCAGGCCGGGAGGTCTCGGGCCTGGCTCTGTGGCGGGTGGCCGACCCAGGAAACGTAGGCTCCATCCTCCGCAGCGCTCAGGGCCTGGGGGCGGCTTTCGTGGCCCTCTCTCCGGGCTGCGCTGACATCACCGGGCCCAAGGCGCTGCGCGCCTCGGCCGGGGCCGTGTTTCGGGTACCCACCTGCCGTTTGGAGCAGGCGCCTGGGCGCAGGATCGCCCTCGTCGCCCATGGGGGTAGGCCTCTAGCCGAGGTCGACCTGGAGGGCCCTGTCTGCCTCGTCCTGGGCGCCGAGCGGGAGGGCGTGCCGGGGGACATCCTCGCCAGCTGCGCCGAGCAGGCAACCATCCCGCTCGAGGAGGGGGCCGAGTCGCTGAACGTGGCTGTGGCAGCGGCGATCGCCCTGTACGAGCGCCGGCAGCGGCTTAGCGCCCGGTAGGCGCCCGCGACCAGGACGTCGGCCGCACGACCGAGAGGGGCGAGCTCGCCGGGGGAAGGCAGCGGGCGCCTCGTCAGGATGCGGTCGATCGCGTCCGCGGAGGCTGCAACCAAGCGCCGCTGGCGCGCTTCGACGCGCAGGACGTCAGCCACCGCCAGCACGGGCTGGGCGGCACATGCTGGCCAGGAGGAGGCCCCTAGGAGCAAGGCGGCTACCACGCGCACGATCCCTGAGCGCGCCCATCAGGCTACTCGCGCGCAAGCCGGCGGGCGATCCAAACCGTGTCCTCTCCGCCTGCGTAGGGCCGTCGGTCGAACCAGCCGTAGCAAGCCTCGACGCGGAACCCGGCCCGCTCGAGCAGGCTCCGCCACTCCCGCGGGGAGGCCCAAAAGAGCGTCATGGTCGCCTCGCCCTGGGGGCCCCGCACGGACAGGGCGAGCCGGCGGCGACGAGCGTCCCAGAGCGCCCGCTCGAAGATGCCCGGCTCGCGCTCAAGCCACACCCCGTGGGTCTCGGCCATGTCCTGGCGCGAGGGCGTGAACACGTCGAAGACGAGCTTGCCGCCAGGCACGAGCAGGCGGTAGGCAGCGCGGAGGGCGCGCAGGCGGTCGCGCTCCCCGGCCAGGTGGAGGTAGGCCCGAAAGGGGCAGATGACGAGGGGCACCGACTCGCTCACCGGCGGCGAGCGGAGGTCGCCCAGGCGCAGGTCGAGCAGGCCTGCCACCGAGGCCGCCGCCGCTCGCTGCCGACACACGGCGAGCATGCCAGGGGAGGAGTCGACCCCGATCACCCGCGCCCCTGCCTTGGCGATGGGGATGGCGACGCGACCGGTGCCGACGCCGAGCTCCACCACCGGGCCGGGGGCCACGGCTTGCGCCTCCTCGACGTAGAAGGGAACGTCCTCGGTCACCGTGCGCGACCAGGCGTCGTAGAAGCTGGCGATCGCGTCGTAGCCCTCGCCCACCGCACGGACACTGTAGGGAACTGGGACCTGGCCAAGGCTCCGGCACCATCGTCTAGAGTCGCCTCCGTGGACGTCGAGCGGCTGGAGCAGGAGGCCCTGAAAGCGATCGAGCAGGCCGCCGACCTGGCTGGCCTCGAGGAGGCGCGCGTCCGCTACCTCGGTCGTAGGAGCGAGCTCAAGCTGGCCCTCCGCCAGGTGCGCGATCGGGAGACGGGGATGATCTTGAACGCCCTTCGCGAGCGGCTAGAGCGGGCGGTCGAGGAGCGGCGGCGGGCGCTCGAGCAGGCGCGGATCGAGGCCGCCCTGGCGGCCGAGGCGCTCGACGTCACCTTGCCCGGCGAGCGCCCGCCCCGGGGGCACTTCCACCTGATCACCCAGATCCGGCGCGAGGTAGAGGACATCTTCCTCGGCCTCGGCTACGAGGTGATCGAGGGGCGGGAGGTGGAGACGACCCGCTACAACTTCGACGGGCTGAACATGCCTCCTTGGCACCCGGCCCGCTCGCCCCACAACTCGCTCTTCCTCGATGCTCACACCCTGCTTCGCACGGAGACCTCGCCCTCGCAGATCCGGGTCATGGAGGCCCGTAAGCCGCCCGTGTACATGATCTCGCACGGTCGCGTCTATCGGCGGGACACGATCGACGCCACCCACTACCCCATCTTCCACCAGGTGGAAGGGCTCGCTGTCGACCGCGGTATCACCCTGGCCGACCTCAAGGGAACGCTCCTCTACCTAATGCGGGCTCTGTTCGGGGAGGAGCGCCAGGTGCGCTTCCGCACCCACTACTTCCCCTTCACCGAGCCCTCGCTCGAGCCCGACGTGTCCTGCTTCCTCTGCGAGAGCGAGGGGTGCCGCACCTGCCGTTACTCGGGCTGGCTGGAGATGGGAGGATCGGGCATGGTCGATCCGGCCGTGCTCGAGTTCGTGGGCTACGACCCCGAGGAGGTGTCTGGGTTTGCCTTCGGCTTGGGGCTCGAGCGGATGGCCCAGCTCCGCCACGGCATCCCCGACATCCGCCTCCTCTGGCAGAGCGACCTGCGCGTGCTCGAGCAATTCTGAGCCCCATGCGCGTTCCCCTCTCCTGGCTCCGCGAGTACGTGGCCGTGCCTGGGCCGGCGACGGAGCTGGCCGAGCGCCTCGCCATGTCCACTTGCGAGGTCGAGCGCGTCTTCTACCGGGGAGTCCAGGACGTCGACGGAAATTTCGGCCGCTACCTGGTGGGGCGGGTGGTGGAGGCGGGCAAGCACCCCAACGCCGACCGTCTCCAGCTGTGCGCGGTCGACGTGGGCGAGGGAAGCCCACGTCAGATCGTCTGCGGCGCCTGGAACTTCGGCCCCGGAGACACGGTGGCGGTGGCGCTGCCGGGAGCAATCCTCCCCGACGGGCGCCGGCTGGAGGCGGCCAGGCTGCGGGGGACGGTGTCGGAGGGGATGATCTTGTCCGAGCGCGAGCTCGAGCTGGGAGACGACCACGTCGGCATCCTCGTCCTCGACCGGCCCTACGAGCCAGGGACGCCTCTCGCTGACGTCCTCCCGCTAGGGGAGGAGGTGCTGGACGTGGAGGTGACCGGCAACCGCCCCGACCTCATGTGCGTGTACGGGATCGCCCGCGAGGTGGCCGCGCTCTACAACCTCGAGCTGGCGCCCCCGCCGGGGCGCGATCCCCAGCCAGCGGGCAGCGAGCCGGTGCACGTGACCATCGAGGATGCGACGGGCTGCCCCCGCTACATCGGGCGTATCTTTCGCGGGGTCGAGGTGCGGCCGTCCCCTCCCTGGCTTCGGGCCCGCTTGTACGCCTCCGGCGTGCGAGCGATCTCCAACGTCGTCGACGTGACGAACTACGTCATGCTCGCTCTCGGAAACCCGCTCCATGCCTTCGACCTGGCCAAGCTGGCCGGGTCGCGGGTGGTGGTGCGCCGCGCTCGTCCCGGCGAGGAGCTCGTGACCTTGGACGGGAGGCTGCGCAGGCTCGATCCGGCCGACCTCGTCATCGCCGACGCCGAGCGGGCAGTAGCTCTGGCCGGGATCATGGGAGGCGAGGAGAGCGAGGTCTCGGAGGCCACCACCGACGTCCTGCTCGAGGCCGCCAACTTCGATCCGGTGGGGATCCTCCGCTCCTCCGAGCGGCTGGGCCTGCGCACAGAGGGGTCGAACCGGTGGGAGAAGGGCGTCGATCCCTACCTGGCTCCCCAAGCCGCCGCGCTCGCCAGCGAGCTTCTGGTGGAGCTGGCCGGCGGTCGCTTCACCGGGCACGTGGACGTCAAAGGAGAGCTCCCCAAGCCTCCGCTCGTCTCTCTCCGCCCCCAGCGGACGAGCGCTCTCCTCGGCCTCGACGTCCCGGCAGAGGCGCAGCGGCGGCTTCTCAGCAGGCTCGGCTTCCAGGTGTCCGACGACTGGACGGTGGCGGTGCCTACCTGGCGAGCCCGGGACGTGACCCGGGAGATCGACCTGGTGGAGGAGGTGGCCCGGCTCGAGCTCGAGCGGGTGCCGTTCACCTTGCCCCGTCGCCAGGAGATGTTCGGGCTCCTCACTCGGGAGCAGCGACTCCGCCGCCTGTGCGAGGACGTCCTCGTCGGTTGCGGGCTGACCGAGACGTACACGCCCAGCCTCGTTCGGGAGGAGGAGGCGCCGGGAGGCCTCGCCCTGCCCGAGCCTCTGTCGGCCGAGCACGCCGTGCTCCGCACCTCGCTCCTTCCCAGCCTGGTGGCGGCAGCGCGCCACAACCTGGACGTGGGGGCCGAGCGGGTGGCCCTGTTCGAGATCGCCCGGGTGTACCTCCCCTCGCAGGGAGCGCTCCCCGAGGAGCGCTGGCGGTTGGGGGGGATCCTCGACGGCGGCTTCTTCGCCGCCAAGGGGGTGGTGGAGACGCTCCTCCAGGCGCTCCATGTCGAGGAGCGGTTCGAGCGGGGAGGGGAGCCCTTCCTCCACCCAGGACGGGCGGCTCGCCTGCGCTTTGGCTGGGTGGGGGAGCTCCACCCAGCGCTCCTCGAGGGCTGGAGCGCGTTCGAGCTCGACCTCGAGGAGCTCTTCCGGCGGGTGCCCACGACCGTCGTCTACGAGGACGTGGTGACCTATCCAGCCCTCCGCCAGGACCTCGCCTTTGTCGTACGCGAGGAAGTGCTGGCGGCAGACTTGATCGAGGCGGCCAGAGAGGCAGCAGGCCCCGAGCTCCGGGAGATGCGCGTGTTCGACGTCTATAGAGGAGAGCAGATCGGTCCCGGGCGGAAGTCGATCGCCTTCCGGGTCGCCTTCCAGTCGCCGGAGCGGACGCTCTCCGACGAGGAGGCGGCCGCCCTCCGCGCCCGCATCGTAGAGGCGTTGCGCCAGCGCTTCGGAGCCGAGCTACGGGCATAGGACGGCATCACGCTGAATAGTATTCGGCGCGTATGCAAGGTCTGGGCGCACAGCTAGGCAAGGCCGAGCGCCAGCGGCTCATCGCCAGCTTGATCCAGCGCAAGCGCATCGGCACCCAGATCGAGCTCCGCGACGCCCTCGCCCAGGCGGGCTGCTCCGTGACCCAGGCCACGATCTCTCGGGACGTGCGGGAGATGGGCCTGGAGAAGGTGCGCGATGCCCTCGGCCACTTCCGCTACGTGGCTCCCCAGCGCGCCCGCCAGAGCGACCCCCGCGACACCTTGGCCACCGTCCTCAGCCAGTTTGGTCGCCAGGCGATCGCGGCCGCGAACTTAGTCGTCCTCCTCAGCGAGCTGGGGACGGCGCCGGCCATCGGCCGCGCGCTCGACCGGGTCGAGCACCCGCTGATCGTGGGCACCCTGGCTGGCGACGATACCGTGCTCGTCGTAGCCCGTACCCCGGCCGAGGCCGAGGCCCTGGCTCAGGAGCTCACCGGGTTGATCGAAGGCTAGCCCGGCTCCCGGCGGCGGTCAGATCGGCCGTCCTGCCAGGTGCCACACCGGCCCCTGGGTGGCTACGGGGTCGGTGGCAGAGAGCGCGTGGAGGAGGTGGAGCCGGCCGCGAATTCCCTGCTCGTCCAGGCGGGCGAGGCAG
>PSLH01000025.1:15309-22670 GCA_040289505.1 Thermoleophilia bacterium
CCGTAGCCGAGCCTGCGGGCCACCCGGAAGCGGAGAGCGGGGGTGGTGCCGTGGCGCGAGGGGTTGAGGGGGGCAAGGCTGAGAGCCGCCGGAGGGAGATCGTCGCTGGAAGTGAGCTCGACCACGCACACGAGGTCGCTCCAGTCCTCGGGGAGGCTTGCGAGGAGCTCGTCCCACGCTTCCGCTAGAGGCTTGGGCTGCGCGGGGGTGGGGGTCGCGACCTCGGGCACAGGCTCGGTCGTCGTCTGGAGGAGGACGAGGTCTCCGGGGACGTGCTCCTCGTCGAGGAGGGCGAGAAGGCGGCGGGCGGTGTCGAGGCTCGGCCATCCCCGGCGGAAGACGGTGACGACCAGCTGCCCGTCTTTCCGTCCTGGGCTCAGGGGGCCGAGCAGGGAGGCAGCGCGACCGGCCGCGGCCTGGTCAGCAGGGCGGAAGGCGATGGTGGCCTTCTGCCACCCCGGGGGAAGGGAGGGCTCGATCTCACGACGCCACTGTTCCGCGACAGTCACGGCTGTGAGCATAAACTCAGACCCGTGGCCCGAGTCGAGCCGAGGAGCCGCCGGGGACTGTCCCTGGAAGAGCTGCGCGACTTCTACCGCGAGATGCTCCTCATCCGCCGCTTCGAGGAGAAGGTCGAGGAGCTCTTCCGGGCGGGCGAGCTCCCAGGCTTCCTCCACGTCTCCATCGGCCAGGAGGCGGTAGCGGTCGGGGTCTGTAAGGCCATGGCCGAAGGCGATGTCTTTGCCTCCACCCACCGCGCCCACGCCCACACCCTCGCCCGCGGCTCCCCTCCCCACGCGGTCATGGCCGAGCTGTATGGCAAGGTCGAGGGCGTCTCCCGCGGCTACGGGGGATCGATGCACCTCTACGACGTGGCCCGCGGCAACCTGGGCGCGAACGCGGTGGTCGGCGGCGGCCTGCCTCTGATCGCGGGCGCGGCTTTGGCCTTCAAGCTCCGGAGCGAGCCACGGGTGGCGGTGGCCTTCTTCGGGGACGGCGCCACCAACATCGGCACCTTCCACGAGACGCTCAACCTGGCCCAGTTGTGGCGGCTTCCAGCCGTGTTCGTATGCGAGAACAACCGCTACGCCGAGTCCACTCCCGCCCACCAGGAGCTCCCCATCGAGGACCTGACCAAGCGGGCCGTCGCCTACGGCATGCGGTCGACCAGCGTCTACGGCCAGGACGTGGAGGCGGTGTACGTGGCTGCTCGCCGTGCCCTCGACTACGCCCGCAGCGGCAAGGGGCCGGTGTTCCTCGTCTGCGAGACGTACCGCCTGGCCGGGCACTACGTCGGCGACCCCCAGGTGTACCGACCCAAGGGGGAGGTGCAGGAGCTCCGCCAGAGCCAGGATCCGCTGAGCAAGACCCGGCCCAAGCTCCACCTCTCCGAGCAGGAGCTCTCGGCCATGGAGGAGGAGGTGCGCGGCATCGTCGAGGCCTCGGTCGAGTTCGCCCGCGCTGCCACCGAGCACCGCCCCGAGGACGCCTTGGAGAACGTCTATGCCTGAGATGACCTACCGAGAGGCGGTCAGGGACGCCCTCTGGCAGGCCATGCGCCGCGACCCGGACGTCTTCATCATGGGCGAGGACATCGCCGAGATGGGCGGCTCCATGGGCGTGACCCAGGGCATGCTGGCCGAGTTCGGGCCTGAGCGGGTGCGAAACACGCCCATCTCTGAGGCAGCCATCGTCGGTACCGGCATGGGGGCGGCGATTATGGGTATGCGGCCGGTGGTGGAGGTCATGTACGAGGACTTCCTCACCCTGGCCATGGAGCAGCTCGTCAACCAAGCTGCCAAGCACCGCTACATGTCCGGGGGCCAGGTCAAGGTGCCGCTCACCGTCCGCACCCAGGGAGGGGCGGGCTGGTCGCCGGGGGCCCAGCACGCCCAACAGCTCGAGGCCTGGTTCGTGCACGTGCCCGGCCTCAAGGTCGTGCTCGCATCCACTCCTAGCGACGCCCGCGGCTTGCTCTTCTCGGCTATCTACGACGACAACCCCGTGATCTTCTTCGAGCACCGAAGCCTGTACCCGATCCGGGAGGAGGTAGCCTCCGAGCTCGAGCCGGTGCCGTTGGGGCAGGCCCGCGTCCACCGCCAGGGCCAGGACGTGACCGTGATCGCCACCGGCAGGCTGGTACACGAGGCGCTCAAGGCGGCCGAGCAGGCAGAGAGGGAGGGGATCTCGGTGGAGGTGGTCGACCCTCGCACGCTCCAGCCCTTGGACGAGGAGACGCTCCTCGCCTCCGTCAGGAAGACGAGCCGCTGCGTCGTCGCCCACGAGGCCGTCACCCGCATGGGCTTCGGCGCCGAGGTGGCGGCCCTCGTCCAGGAGAAGGCCTTCGACTGGCTCGATGCCCCCATCGAGCGGGTGGGGGCGCTTTTCACCCCGATCCCCTTCGCGCCGGTGATGGAGCGGTTCGTCGTCCCCTTCGCCGAGGACGTGCTGGCGGCCGTGCGCAGGACGGTGGCGAGGAGCGCCTGAATGGCGACCGCGGTCAAGCTCCCCCGCCTCGGCCAGGGCATGGAGTCGGGCACGGTCGTGCGCTGGCTCAAGCAGGAGGGCGAGCGAGTGGAGCGGGGAGAGCCTCTCTTCGAGGTGGACACCGAGAAGGCAACTCAGGAGGTGGAGGCAGAGGCAGCGGGCGTCCTGCTCAAGATCGTGGTCAGGGAGGGCGAGGTGCCCGTGGGCACCGTGCTCGCCTACATCGGGGAGCCCGGGGAGGCCGTACCCGAGCCCGAGGCGCCGAGCGGCGACGGCCGCCGGGAGGAGGCTGTCCCTAGCGAGCGAGTCTCGCCGGGAGGGGCGGTCGCCGCTCCTGCCGAGCGGGCTCCGGGAGAGCGGGTCAAGGCCTCGCCGCTCGCCCGCCGGCTCGCCCGCGAGCGCGGTATCGACCTCTCTCTGCTTACCGGTACCGGGCCTGAGGGCAGGATCGTAGCCGAGGACGTGGAGCGGGCAGCGCGGGCGCTCGAGGTCGCGCCCGCCCCGGCCCCGCCGCCGACGGAGGTGGAGCGGGTGCCGCTGACCAGCGTGCGGCGCACCATCGCCCGTCGCCTCACCGAGGCCTGGCAGGTTCCTGTCTTCCAGCTCGAGACCGCGGCCGACATGGGCCGCGTCCTGGCCCTCATCGAGCGCCGCCGCCAGCTCGAGCCAGGCTTACACCTGACCGTCACCGATGTCCTCGTCAAGGCCTGCGCTGTCGCCCTTTGCCGCCATCCCGAGGTCAACGTGCAGCTGGCCGAGGATGCCCTCCTCCGCTTCCCGAGCGCCCATATCGGCATCGCCGTGGCCACCGAGCGCGGCCTGGTCGTCCCGGTGGTGCGGGCCGCGGAGCGGCTGACCCTGGCCGAGATCGCCTCCGTCCGGGGAGATCTCGTGGAGCGAGCGCGGGCCGGCAAGCTGCGTCGGGAGGAGCTCGAGGGCGGCACCTTCTCCCTCTCCAACCTGGGCATGTACGGCGTCGACCGATTTACCGCCGTCCTCAACCCGCCCCAGGCTGCCATCCTGGCCGTGGGCCGGATCGAGGAGCGCCCGGTCGTGCGCGGGGGGGAGGTAGTCGCCCGCCCCATGATGACGCTCACGGCCACCTTCGACCACCGGGCTATCGACGGCGCTCCCGCCGCCCGGTTCCTGGAGACGGTGCGGGAAGTGCTCGAGGAGCCCGGGCTGGCTCTTTGATTCGCCGCGGCGACGCCAACGACGTCGCCTTCCTCCGGGACATGCTCCGCCACGCCTACTACTGGCGGTGGGCCGATCCTGCGCTCGAGGACTTGCCGCTGGCCCGCTACGTGGAGGGGTGGGGCAGGCCCGGGGATCGGGCGCTCATCGCCATCGAGGGGTTCCAGCCGGTGGGGGCGGCCTGGTACCGACTCTTCACCGCTGACGAGCCGGGTTTCGGGTTCGTGGACGAGCGCACCCCTGAGCTCACCATCGCTGTCGTGCCCAGTGCCCGGGGGCGGGGCCATGGCAGCGAGCTGCTCGGCGCCCTCCTCGACCAGGCCCGGGCCGACGGGTTCCAGGCGATCAGCCTCAGCGTGGAGCCCGACAACCCCGCCCTCGGCCTCTACCGGCGCTACGGGTTCGCCAAGGTGGGCGAGCGGGGCGGGGCTTGGGTCATGGTGGCCCGCCTCCGTCCCGCCAGAGATCAGGCGTAGCCGAGCGACCGGAGGAGCTCTCCTGCCTCCTGCTCAACCTCGGCCAGGGTCTGGGGGGCGAGGTCGCGGCGCCAGCGGCCGACGGAGCGGGCGTGAGCTCTGGCCAGGGAAAAGCAAAGAGGGGCTGGGGGGACGTCGAGGAACGCGGCCAGGCTCTCGGCCATCCCCTCGGGGTGGGAGGCGAGGGCCTCGTAGCGCACCTCCAGCACCCTCGTCCCCCGCGCTGCCCGGACGGCGGTGACGTAGCGCCGCCAGGCCCAGGCCGCCCGCCGCGCCTCCGAGGCGGCCGCGAACTCGGCTCCCGGCCAGGCTCGACCCAGAAGCGCGGGTAGCTTCCGTAGGGAAGGCCGGCATCGTCCGCTCCCTGGCGGCGATCGGCTAGCCACCCCCGCTCGAGCAGGGAGGAGACGACGTCGCCCCGTCCCTGACGATGTGCACGACCCGGGCCTGTGGGGTAGGCGAGCGCCGCTGGCTCGAGGAGGAAGGCCATCTCGGGGGTCTGCTCCACGCCCCGGAGGCTCCGCGTGAGCCCAAGCGCCCGGGTCGTCTCCAGGACGCGCCGAAGCCGCGAGGCTGCCTTCTCAGGGGCAAGGCTGGCAAGCCGGGGAATGGCTCGCTTGAGCGGGGTCACCTCGCCCAGGTCGACGAAGCCGGGAAGCTGTCCGATGGCGCCAGCGAGGAAGGTCGTTCCCGAGCGGGGACAGCCGACGACGAAGACGAGTCGCTCCTCGGCAGGGGAGACGAGGTCGGCGAGCGCCCGCCCGCGGGGGAGGAGCCGGCGGGCGGCGCGGACGTACAAGGCGGGAGCTGAGCTGACCAGGAGCACACGACCCAAGCTTAGGGGAGAGCGGCCAACCGGCGGCCCGGTCGGACCGGGCCGCCGGGCGAGAGGCTAGGAGGGGGAGTGGCCGAAGCGCACGTCGAAAAGCACCCTGTCGAGCCAGCCGGGAAGCGCCCAAGCCGCCCGCCCGAGGAGCCGCAGGGCCACCGGTAGAAGAAAATAGCGAAGGCCCGCCACCCCGGCTGCGTCTCCCGAGTTACCGCCGGGGGGAACGGCACGCTAGGATCGGCCGCGACACCGGACCGGGAGAACCAGATGGAATGTGACGTCGCCGTCCTCGGCGGTGGGCCGGGGGGGTACACAGCCGCGATACGCGCCGCGCAGCTCGGCGCCAAGGCGGTGTGCATCGAGAAGGAAGACGCCCTGGGCGGAACCTGCCTGCGGGTGGGCTGCATTCCCACCAAGGCTTGGGCCCAGACTGCCTACGGCCTCAAGTTGGCTGAGGAGACGCTCTCCCGCCTCGGGGTGCGGCTTCCCTCGCCGCCTGCCCTCGACTTTGCCGCCGCCAACGAGTGGAAGCGGGCAGTCGTGAGGCAGATGACGAACGGCATCGCCTCCCTCTTCAAGGCGAACGGGGTGGAGTGGGTGCGCGGCAGCGGCCGCTTCGTCGACGCCCACACGATCGCGGTGGAGGGCGGGGAGACTGTCACCTTCACGTCGGCCATCGTCGCCACCGGCTCCTACCCGATTCGGCCGCCCATCCCCGGCCTCGACTCGCCCCGCTGCGTCGATTCGACCGGGCTTCTCGCCCAGGAGGAGGTGCCGCGGCGGCTGGTCATCCTGGGCGGGGGCGTCATCGGCTGCGAGTTCGCCTCTATCTTCCACCGGTTTGGGTCGGAAGTGACGATCATCGAGATGCTGGACACGCTCATTCCCCAAGAGGACGCGGAGGCGACGGCGGAGCTCGCCAAGCAGTTCCAGCGGCGGGGGGTCGCCGTCCACCTGGGCAAGCAGTGCACCCGTGTGGAGGACGACGGCCGACAGCTCACCGTCCACTTCGGCGAGAGCGACGCGGTGCAGTGCGACCTCATGCTCGTCGCCGTCGGCCGCGCTCCCCTCGTGGAGGGGATCGGGCTGGAGGCTGCGGGGGTGCGCTACGACCGGCGAACGGGCATCGCCGCCGACGAGAGGCGGCGCACGAGCGTGGCCCACATCTACGCGGTGGGCGACTGCGCCGGCTACTGGCAGCTCGCCCACACCGCCTTTCGCGAGGGCGAGGTGGCGGCAGAGAACGCGATGGGCCACGAGGCGGTGGTGGACAATCGGGCCGTGCCCCGGCCGATCTACACCGACCCCGAGATCGCCGCCGTGGGCTTGACCGAGGCCCAGGCGCGCGAGCGCTACGGCGACGAGGTGGCCGTGGGCCGCTGCCCGTGGGCGGCGATCGCCCGGGCCGTGATGCAGAACGAGACCGTGGGCTGGGTGAAGACGATCCACGAGACCCGCTACGGCGAGCTTCTCGGGGTGGTGATGGTCGGCCCCCACGTGACCGACCTCATCGAGGCGGCGGTCGTCGCCCTGGACGCCGAGGCGACGGTGGAGACGGTGGGCGACGGAATGGCCGCCCACCCCACGCTCTCCGAGTCGCTGAAGGAGGCCAGCCTGGCGGCGCTGGGCAGGGCCATCCATTTGCCTCCCCGGCGGCGGGCGAGCCAAAGCGCATAGGCTGGGCTGGCCTTGGCGGCGAGGGCGAAACCCGATAGCCTCACGTCGACGAAAGGAGTAGAGCGATGAAGAAGAAGTGGTTCGCCTTCCTCGCAGCGCTGGGAGCGGGGGTCTTCTTCTGGCGGAAGAAGAGACGGGAGGAAGAGTCGCCCGCGGTCGTCTCAGAGTCGAAGCCGGCCGAGACGACAGAGGGCGGCGGGCCCGAGCAAGGGAGCTAGCGGAGCCGGACGACGAGGCGGTCCTCCTCCTCGG
Source organism: Thermoleophilia bacterium (assembly GCA_040289505.1). Lineage (GTDB taxonomy): Bacteria > Actinomycetota > Thermoleophilia > Gaiellales > Gaiellaceae > PALSA-612. Next base: position 22,225 of record PSLH01000025.1, read on the forward strand.
CGATAGTCGTACCCAGGGCAGCGCAGGCGGCACGGAAGCGGCGGCAGATCCAGCTCGCGTCGTCTCCGGTGGCCAGGCGGGTGTGGCAGTAGTCGAGCTTGAGGGGAACCGCCTCGATCTGTCGCGGCCCCTCTCGGTCGAGCTCGACCAGCCACAGGAGGCCGAGGTCGTTCCTGAGCTCGGGGTCGACCCGGTAGTCGTCAAGGAAGTCGCCCAAGTCGTAGAGGACGCGTCCTTGCACGCCCTGGAAGACGTGGGCGGAGTGGCCGGCTACGAGGGAGGCGCCGGCCTCCACCAGCTCGCAGGCAGCCCGGCGGACGTGAGGGACCGGCTCTACGGCCATATTGGGACCCCAGTGGGGGGTGACGAGCACGAGATCGGCGGGGGCGGTAGCGATCGCCTGCCGGGTCCAGTCGGGCACGCCCGCCCGCCATAGGTCGGCGAAG
>PSLH01000166.1:0-2333 GCA_040289505.1 Thermoleophilia bacterium
GCGGGCGGTCGTCCTGGGCGTCGTCTTGGGCGAAGACGAGGGCCTGGCCGAGTCCCTTCGGGCCGACTTCCGGGCCTCGGGGCTCTACCACCTCCTAGCCGTGTCCGGGCAGAACGTGGCTCTCGTCGCTGGCGGGACTCTCGCCATCCTCTGGCTCCTGGGGGTTCCCCGTCTGGCCGGGCAACTTGCTGCCCTGGCTGCGATCGCGGCCTACGTCCTGGCGGTGGGCGCGCAGCCCTCGGTGGCTCGGGCCGGGGTGGCCGGCGCTCTCGCCTGCGTGGCCTGGATCTGCGCCCGGGAGCGTGACCGTTGGTGGTTTTTGCTCATGGGAGCGCTGGCGCTCCTTGCCTGGAGCCCGTACGCGCTCCTCGACCCCGGCTTCCAGCTCTCCTTCGCTGCCGTGGCCGCGATCTTCGTGGTTGCCCCTCGGCTGGGAGCCCGCCTCCAGGGCTACCCGCTTCCTAGGAAGGTGGCGGCCTTGGTCGCGGTCACCGCCGCCTGCTCTCTGGCGACCGCGCCCATCCTCCTCCTCCAGTTCGGAGCCGTGCCTGCCTACGCCCTGGCCGCCAACGCCCTGGCCGCCCCGGTCGTCGCTCCCCTGCTCGGCCTCTCCCTGGCCGCTGCCCTCGCTTACCCCCTCGCTCCCGGAGCGGCCCAGATCTTGGCGACCCTAGCCGGCTGGTGCGCTTGGTGGCTCGCCCTGTGCGCGCAGGCGGTGGCCTCGCTTCCCCATGCCCAGCTCTCGACCAACGAGGCCCTGGCCGCGGTGGTGGCGGGGGGCGGGGCGGTCCTTCTCGTGCGCTCGGCGCCGCCGAGGCGGCGGTGGAGGAGGGTGGGAGCCCTCGCCTGCCTGGCAGCAGCGGTGTGGGCGGGCTGGGCCTGGATCGGCGATCGCCCGCAGGCGTGGTCTCCTCCCACCGGGCTTCGCGCCACCTTCCTCGACGTCGGCCAAGGGGACGCGGCGCTGCTCGAGACGCCCCAAGGAGCGGTGCTCGTCGACGAGGGGCCGCCCCAGGCGGACGTGGCCGCAGCCCTGCGCCGGCGTGGGCTGGAGACGCTCGCGGCCATGGTGCTCACCCATCCCCAAGACTGCGCGTCGCCGCCGTCCTCTACCCGCGGCTTGCAGTCAGCTCCGTCGACGAGCGGCGAGCCCTGGCCGCGGCTCGGGAGGAGGGGGCGTCGCTCACGGTGGCCCGGGCAGGCGACGAGTACCGCCTGGGGCGCCTCCGCCTCCGCGTCCTCTGGCCCGATGGCCCGGGCCAGGAAGACGACGATCCCAACGAGCACGCCATCGTGCTCCTCGTCTCCTACGGGGACACCGACCTGCTTCTCGCTGCCGACGCGGAGTCCGATGTCACCTCCCGCCTCCCTCTGCCGCCGGTGGAGGTGCTCAAGGTGGCCCACCACGGCTCCCGCGATCCCGGCCTCGCCGACCTCCTCGAGCGGCTGCGTCCCCGCCTGGCGGTGATCTCGGTCGGCCGCGACAACGACTACGGCCACCCAGCGCCCTCCACCCTGGCAGCGCTGGAGCGGGTTCCCGGCTTGAGGGTGTACCGGACGGACGAGGTTGGCGACGTGGTCGTGGAGTCGGACGGCCACGCTCTCTCCGTACGGCGCACGCGGTAGGGAAGAGCTTTGGCCGTATGCTTGCAGCCCGGTGACGGCTGCAGCCCTAAAGCCTGTATACCTGATCGCTGGCAGCGACCGGTCCAAGGTGGCACGAGCGCTCGTCCGGCTTCGGGCCCGGTTCCACCCTAGCGCCGTGGAGGTCTTGTCGGCCTCGCTCGCGGGCGGGGAGGAGGCAGTGGCGGCCTGCAACGCGCTTGGCCTTTTTGCCGCCTCGGGCCGGCTCGTCTTGGTGGAGGAGGTCGAGCGCTGGAAGCCGGAGGACGTGGAGGCGGTGGCCTCTTACCTGAAGAGCCCTGCTCCTGCCACCGTGCTCTGCCTGGTCGCAGCCGAGGCACGCCAGAGCTCCCCTCTCGTCAAGCTCTGCCAGCGGGCAGGCCAGGTGCTCGTGTACGAGGTTCCGCGCCGCGACCTCGCCCAGTGGGTACGGGCGGAGCTTGCTCGCTGGGGCGCTCGGGCCACCCCCGAGGCTTGCCGGCTACTCCTGGAGCTCGTCGGGGAGCGGCCCCAAGAGCTGGCCTTGGAGGTTGAGAAGCTCGCCCTGTGGGCCCAGGGGAGCGAGATCGAGGCTGAGGACGTGGAAGAGCTCGTATACGCTCGGGCCGAGACGCCGCCCTGGGCGCTGACCGACGCCTGGGGCCGGCGGGACGTGGCCGGCGTCCTCGCTGCCTGGCAGCGCCTGCGCGAGCGGGGCGGGCGAGAGGCCG
>PSLH01000026.1:0-22528 GCA_040289505.1 Thermoleophilia bacterium
CGGCTGGCCTGGGGGCGCCCTTCGTCGGTCGCGAGCGCGAGCTGAAGCTGGTCAAGGACCTGTTCCAGGCGAGCGCGGAAGCCGGCCGGGCCCACCTCCTCCTCGTCACGGGCGGCGTGGGGACCGGCAAGTCGCCAATGACCTCTTCGTGCTCGGGCTCGCACGGCCGGGCCGGGGAGGCCGACCCGCTTCTCGAGTGAACCCGCGAGATTTTCGAGCGCCTACGGGGTACCTTCTTGGCTCGAGTGGCTGCGGGCTTCTCTCTTTCCGCCCCTAGAAAAGCAGCTTCAGGAAAGCTCTTCGGTTAGCCCGCCCCAGCAATCCGCAGCCGAGCTGGGCTCGTCTCATCCGCGACGATCAGGCATCCCAGTGACGCAGGCCGTCGAGGCCAACTTCGCCGCCGATTCCCGCACGACGCCCCAGGGCCTCCGTCAACGAAGCGACGAGATCGCGGCGCCGTCGCTCCTCTGGCCCCCGGTCTCTTCGGCTCTCCACCAACTGCTGGGGCATAGCCTCGTCTCGCTGGACACGGGCGACCACGCCTTAGAGCGCCTCGAGCGCGGGTTTGGCCAGGCATCCGCTCGCGAGCCCCGGGGGCACGAGGGCGTGCCCTCGCCGACTTCGTGATCGGCGCCGCCGCGCAGCTGCAGGCGGATCGCCTACGTGCCCGCGATCGTGGCTTGTCCCGGACGATGCGCTGGCCGAGCTCCCACTGCTCGACCAGAGCCGGAGCAGCTAGGCCATGACCTCGACCGGGGTGGGCGCCTTCTGGCGCCGCTCGCGCTCGAGCACCTCTTTTAGCGCCCGGATCGACACCTCGAGCTGGTCGAGCGTGGGCTCGCGGGTCGTTAGCCGCTGCAGCCAAAGCCCCGGGGCAAGGAGGGCAAGGAGGAGCCGGCTTTCCCGGTGCCGGCCGGCGAAGCGGATGAGCTCGTAGGCGAGGCCGGCGATGACGGGCAGGAGGGCGATGCGGGTGAGGATGAGCCAGTACCAGGCCGGCCGCCCGAAGAAGGCGAAGACGAAGATGGCAATCACCATCACCCAGAGCAAAAAGGCGGTGCCACAGCGGACGTGGATCTTGCTGTGGCGCTGCACCCGCTCGGGCGTAAGCTCGTCGCCAGCCTCGAAGGCGTTGATCGCCTTGTGCTCGGCAGCGTGGTACTGGAAGAGCCGGCGCAAGTCAGGGAGGAGGGAGATGAGGGCCAAGTAGGCGACGAAGATGGCCACCCGGATCAGCCCCTCGACGACGACGAAGGCCCCCGTCGTCTGTAGGCCCAGTCGGCTGGTGATGAGGGCCGGTCCGACCTTGAACAGCATGAGCGCGAAGCCGATGGCGATGGCGAAGGCAAACAGGATTTGGCCCCGGGTCAGCTCGACCGACTCCTCCTCGCTCTCCCCCTGGGCGGCGTAGTTGGCGGAGATGGCGAGGGCCCGAAAGCCGATCGCCAGCGACTCCCCCAGCGCGATCACGCCCCGCACGACCGGCAGGCGGAACACCCGCCGCTTGGCCATGGGCGAGGTGATGGAGCGACACACCTGGGCGATCTCCCCGTTCGGCTTGCGCACCGCTACCGCCCAGCTCGAGGGCGTGCGCATCATCACTCCCTCGAGGACGGCCTGGCCGCCGATAGTCATAGGGTGGACCCCTTCGCGCCTAGCGCCGGCCAGAGCGCTCGAGCCGTCGCTGGAAACGCTCGACCCGGCCACCGGTGTCGACCAGCTTCTGCTTGCCTGAGTAGAAGGGGTGGCAGGCAGAGCAAATCTCCACGTGCAGCTCGGGCTTGGTCGAGCGGGTGACGAACTCGTTGCCGCAGGAGCAGCGGACGGTCGCGAGCATGTACGGAGGGTGAATGTCAGGTTTCATCGGCCTGGGCGAGGATAGCAGCCGCCACCCTGGGATCGACGTTGCCCCCGGACACGATGGCCACCGCCACCTCCCCTGACTCGAGCGACACGTTCCCCCGGCGGAGGGCAGCCACCGCAGCAGCCCCAGCCGGCTCGCAGGCGAGCTTAGCCCGCTCGTAGAGGAAGCGCGTGGCCTCCGCGATGTCCCGATCGGAGACGAGGACGACCTCGTCCACCCAGGCCTGGCAGGCGGCAAGCGCCTGCCCGCCCGTGAACGGGGCAGCCAGGCCGTCGGCGATCGTCTGGGGCTGGACATGGACGATCTGGCCCTGGGCGAGGGCCGTCGACAGGCCTGGCGCTCCCTCCGGCTCCACGCCCACCACTCGCGCCCGCGGGCGAAGCCCCTTCACCGCCGCCGCCACGCCGGCGAGAAGACCGCCGCCGCCCACCGGGACGACTACCAGGCTTACCTCGGGGGCATCCTCCACGATCTCCAGGCCAAGCGAGCCGTGGCCAGCTTGGAGCACGGGGTCGTCGAAGGGATGACAGAAGGTCGCGCCGCTCGCCTGGACGAAGGCCAAGGCACGCTTGTAAGCCTGGGCCGCGCTCTTCGCCTCCAGGTCGACCTCGGCCCCGTAGGCGCGGGCGGCGGCCACCTTCCCCGGGTTGGCCGTCTGCCACATGAACACGCGACAGGGGACGCCCCACGCCCGCGCCGCGTAGGCAAGGCCCTGAGCGGCGTTCCCCGCCGACCAGGTGACGACGCCGCGGCTTCGCTCCTCCGCCGAGAGCGCGGCGAGCTTGGCGAGCATGCCCCGCGGTTTGAAGGAGCCCGTCTTCTGGAAGAGCTCCGCCTTGAGGAGGGCGCGTGCCCCGATCTCCTCGGACAGGGAGCGAAGCCCAAGAAGCGGGGTGCGATGGATCTGGCCGACGACAGCCCCTCGGGCGGCGAGCACGTCTGAAAGCCCGATCACCGCTCGCCGGGCGGACGAGCCGCGACGCCTTGAGCTGAGACGGGCGAGCCGCCACGGCTCGTACCACGCGCTATCAGGTAAGCGAGTACTCGGGCCCCGAGCCTCCCTCGGCTGGCGTCAGCCGACCTCCCTTGGCCGTGATCGCCCCGCACTGGACGCAGTTCGAGGGCGTCACCACCACCTCCACCTTGCCTGCGTCCTCGGCTCCCGCCTCGTACACCTGCGCCGGGCACATGTGCGCCCACAGCTCGGCCACTTCCCGAGGGACGAGCGTCTGGACGCGGATGTGGTTAGGGGCATCGTCGCGGGTCCGGTTCCCGCTCAGGTAGACGGAGGAGAGCTTGTCGAAGGTGAGCCTGCCGTCGGGGGCGGGGTAGCGGCCAGCCCGCCCGGTGCGGAGGAGGTCGTGGGCAGAGTCGGGATCGGTGTGGATCCGGCCGCGGGGGATGGCGCCCCGGCTAGCGATGGCGAGGCCGGCCAGGGCCGAGCCGGCGACAAAGCCGCGCCCGAACGCCTGCCGGACGTTGCGGACGCGCCACAGATCGCCCCAGATGAAGCTCTGCCGCACTGCCTCGTCGTAGCGAGAGAGAGCTCCCGGCCGCTCGATCGCCTCCCCCGGCTGTAAGGCGGCAACGATGGCCTCGGCGGCCAAGATGCCCGACTCCACCGCGTAGTGGATGCCCTTGAGGGCGGGCACGTTGACCATGCCGGCAGCGTCTCCGCAGATCACGAGGCCAGGAGCGTGCAAGGGTCGGGGGAGGGCGTAGAAGCCACCCTCGGGAATCGTCTTGGCGCCCCAGGCCACCCGCTCGCCGCCCTCCAGGATGCGCCGGACGAGGCGGTGGGTCTTCAGCTCCTGGAGGAGGTCGTGGACCGAGAGCTCGACGTCTCGGTAGTCGAGGCCCACGACCATCCCTACTGTCACCATCTCCTCGCCCATGGGGTAGATGAAGGAGCCCCCGAACTCTCGGTAGCGAGCCTGAGGCCGGAGCGGCCAGCCCATGGTGTGGACGACCCGGCGCAGGGGGCGAGGCACCCGCCACACCTCCTTCACCCCCAGGGCGTACACCTGTGGGCTCTCGCCGTGCAGGCCGAAGCGCTCGATGGCGGCAGCCGTGAGGTAGCCTTGCGTCCCCTCGGCCAGCACGGTCGCCTGGGCGACTACGTCGCTTCCCGGCTCGAAGGTGGACAGAGGCTGGCCGTCGCGGCCGCGGCCGCGGTCTCCGGTGCGCACCCCTACCACCCGTCCGTGGCGCACGAGGAGCTTCTCCGCTGCCGTCTCCGGGAGAACGGTAGCTCCCCCCGCCTCTGCCTCCTCGGCCAGCCACCGACCGAGGCGGGAGAGCGAGGCGACGTAGTTGCCGTGGTTGCGCATGGTGGGCGGTGTAGGGACGCGAACGGCGGCCCGTGAGGTGAGGAGGTAGACAGCCTCCTCCTCCACCCGCCCGAAGAAGGGCATGTCCTGCGTACGCCGGCGGCCGGCGAAGAGTCGGCGCAGGGAGACGGGGTTGACGACGGCGCCGGAGAGGAGGTGCGCCCCCGGCTTTGCCCCCTTCTCGATAACCGCCACCGGCACCTCGCCCAGGCGCTCCCTAACCTGGGGAGACTCCTCCAGGAGCTGGCCCAAGCGGATGGCGCAGGCAAGGCCAGCCGGGCCGGCGCCCACGATCAGCACGCCCACCTCGATCCGCTCGTCGACCGGGTCGCTAGGCTCGGCGATCGCCTCTTCCGGCGACCACGGCGGCGGGTAGTCGGCCGGTCTAGCCACCCTTACGGGCCCGAACGAGCTCGGTGAGCTTGGGGACGATCTGGTTGAGGTCTCCGACGACCCCCAGGTCGCAAAACTCGAAGATGGGAGCGTTGGGGTCCTTGTTGATGGCCACGATAGTGCCCGAGCCCTGCATGCCCACCTTGTGCTGGATCGCCCCGGAGATGCCGCAGGCGATGTAGAGACGGGGAGCGACCGTCTTTCCCGTCTGGCCCACCTGGGCTGAGTACGGGTACCAGCCAGCATCGACCACCGCTCGAGTCGCCGCCACCGCTCCCCCCAAAGCCCGAGCCAGCTCCTCCAGCTGAGCGAAGCCCTCAGGGCCGCCTAGGCCACGCCCCCCGGCCACGATCACGTCGGCATCCTCGATCGAGGGACCAGCCTCCTCGGCGTGGGCTCGCTCCACCATGACCGAGGCAGTGGAGAAGCCCTCTAAGGCGGCGCTCGCATCCACCACTCGGGCCTCGCCGGCCGACTGCACCGGCTCCAGCGCCCCCGACCGAAAGAGGGCGAGAGCAGGACGTGCGCGCCACCCCACCTCGACGTACACGGAGTCTCCCAGGGCAGGCCGCGTCCCCACCAAGCGCCCGTCCTCCAGACGCAGGTCGACGAGATCCCAGTTAAGGCCCGCCTCTAACCGGGCAGCCAAGCCGGCGGCGACATCGGCTGCAAGTACCGACTGGGCGAAGAGGACTGCGTCGAACCCTTCCTGATCGACCAGGGAGGCGAGCACGTCCACCCGGGGCTGAGGCAGGGGCGGGTCGAGATCGGGCCCTTCGGCCACGTACACGGCGGAGGCGCCGTAGGCACCGGCCTTGGCGGCCGCGTGGCGGGCTCCCGCGCCCACCGCCACCGCCGCTGCCTCGCCGAGGGAGGCGGCCTTGGACACCGCCCCCAAGGCTCCCTTGGCTGGCTCGCCATCGTGGTGCTCGAGGAAAGCGAGCAGCTTCATAGGAGCTTCCTCTCGGCCAGGAAGGCCACGATCCTCTCGGCAGCGGTGCCGTCGTCCTCGATCCGCACCCCTTGCCCCCGGGGAGGCGGGGGCTTCAAGAGGTAGACCTCGGTCTTGGAGCCGGCCTCCCCCACGAGGGCCGGATCGATGCCGAGATCGCCCAGGGAAAGCGTCTCCTGAGGCTTCTTCTTCGCCCCCATAATCCCCTTGAGCGAGGGGTAGCGGGGCTCGTTGATGGCGTCAGAGACACCCACCACGGCTGGAAGCGGGGCCTCGATGCGGTCGTAGCCAAACTCGGTCTGGCGCTTAGCCACTACCTTGGCGTCGGTCAGCGCCAGCTCCGACACCTGCGAGATGACAGGCAGGCGCAGGCGCTCGGCCACCGCCGCCCATAGGACGGCGCCGTCGGAGTCGCTTGCCTGCTGCCCGAAGAGCACGAGGTCGGGAGACTCGCGAGCGAGCGCCTTGGCCAGGACGAGGCTGGTGGCGACCAGATCCGATCCAGCGATGGCAGGATCGGACAAAAGGAGCGCCCGGTCAGCGCCCATGGCCAGACCCCTGCGCAGGGCCTCCACCGCCCGCTCTGGCCCCACGGACACGAGGACGATCTCCCCTTCCCCTCTTCTTTCCACGATGCGCAGGGCCTCCTCGATGGCGTTGAGATCGAACGGGTTCAGCTCGGCCTCGACCGAGCGGTCGAGCCGGCGGGTGGCGGGATCGATCCGCCTGGGCGCGCCCGCTCCCGGCACCTGCTTCACGCAGACTGCGATCTTCATCGGCCAAGCGAGACTCTAACGATCGGTTGGCCACCTGCCGATGGGGAAGGAGCGCGTCAGGCGCACCTGGTAGGGTCGGGGCCCTTCGCGCGCCGCAGACGGACTCATGACAGCCCGCCCGCTCACAGCCCGGAGAGTCGCAGGCGCCCTGGTCGCGCTGGCCCTGGCGACAGGGGCCGCCTCTGGGGAGGCGAGAACGGCGGGCTCCCTGCCCCGGCTCGTGTTTCCCGTTGTAGGGGAAGCGCGCTACAGCGACGACTTCGGTGACCCCCGCTGGCAGGGAGCTCACCAGGGCATCGACATCGTCGCCCCTCGGCGGGCAGTGGCGGTCGCGGCAGAGGCAGGAACGGTCGCCTTCTGGACGCGCTCGGCTGCTGCCGGCTGCATGCTCTACCTCCACGGCCGAAGCGGCGCCACCTACCTGTACGTCCACCTCAACAACGACCTCGGTCCTGGCAACGACAACCGTGGCCGCTGCCTCCCTGGCGTGGCCTACGCGCCTGGGCTCAAGGACGGGGACGCAGTCGAGGCGGGGCAAGCGGTAGGGCTCGTGGGGAACTCGGGAGACGCCGATGCCGGTCTTCCCCACCTCCACTTCGAGATCCACCCTGGCGGCGGGCAAGCGGTCAACCCCTTCCCCTCCCTGCGGCGCGCTCGCCGCCTGCTCTTCCCCGTCGCCCCTGGTACCACCGTGGCCCTGGCCATCGCCGGCACCGTCGTGCGCGCGACCGAGGAAGCGCTCACCCTGCGGGTGTCGCTCATCCGAGCCTTCCCGCCGAGCCTACCCACCGCCAGGCCAGGGGGTGAGCTCACCGTAGCGCTGCCCCAAAGGGCCCAGGTCGACGTGGGCACGACCACCCGCTTAGCTACCCAGGTCGATCTCGCCGCTCTGCGAGGGGAGCGCGTGCTCGTCCTCACCAAGCCCACGTCGGCCACGCTCCCCGCTGCTCTCGGCCGTCCCCGGGCGCTCCTCGTCTCCCGGCTGGCGCTCGCCTCCCGGCGAGGACCGGCCCTCACCGGCCCTTGAAGACCGGCGGCCGCTTCTCGATGAAGGCGGCCATACCCTCCTTTTGGTCCTCGCTGGCGAAGAGCTCGGCGAAGGTCGCCACCTCGTCGGAGAGGCCGGTATCGAGCTGCCCCTGGAGCGCCCGGTTGAGCATGCGCTTAGCCGCAGCGAGGACGAGCGGGCTCCTCGCTGCAAGGGATCGGGCTAGCTCCCGGGCGCGCTCCATTAGCTCGCCAGGAGGAAAGACGGCGCTCACCAGCCCCAGTCGAAGCGCCTCCTCGGCATCCACCATCCGCCCGGTGAGGACGAGGTCCTTGGCCACCCCCAGGCCAGCCACCCGAGCCAGTCGCTGCGTCCCTCCCCAGCCAGGGATGATCCCGATGCCCACCTCAGGCTGCCCTAGCTTGGCCACCGTGGACGCGTAGCGGATGTCGCAGGCAAGGGCAAGCTCGCACCCGCCGCCCAGGGCGAAGCCGTTGATGGCGGCGATGGTGGGCTTGGGCATAGTCTCGAGCAGAGCGGCGACATCGTGGCCAAGCTGACCCCAGCGGCGGGCCTGCTCTACGTCCATGCCCGACATCTCCTTGATGTCGGCGCCAGCGATGAAGGCCCGGTCTCCCGCCCCCGTGAGGATGACCGCCCGAGCGAACTCGTCGGCGGCCAGCTCCTCCAGTCGGCGGTGGAGCTCGCTGAGGACGGCCTGGTCGAGGGCGTTCAACGCCTCCTGACGATCGACGGTGACGGTCGCCACCGCCCCCTCCCGCTCAACCCGGATCACGAGACCGGAACCCTCTCCCGCAGGAACTCGACGATCGCGCTCGTCGACGCTCCCGGCGTGAACACCTCGGCCACCCCCATCCGCTTCAGCTCGCGCGCGTCCTCGGCGGGGATGGTGCCCCCCACCACGACGAGGACGTCGTCGGCCTCGTTCTCGCGCAAGAGCTCCAAGACTCGGGGCACCAAGGTCATGTGGGCTCCGGAGAGGATGGAGATGCCGATCGCGTCCGCGTCCTCCTGGATCGCGGTCTCCACGATCTGCTCAGGGGTCTGGTGGAGCCCCGTGTAGATCACCTCCATGCCGGCGTCTCGGAGGGCGCGGGCGATCACCTTGGCGCCCCGGTCGTGGCCGTCCAGGCCGGGCTTGGCGATCACCACCCGAATCTTCTTGGACACCAGGGCGGCAGTATATGGGCGTGCGGCTGACCGTGGTCGGGTCGAGCCCCGCTTGGCCGAATCCGGGCGGCGCTCAGTCTGGCTACCTGGTGGAAGGGCCAGGGGCGCTCCTCCTCGACTGCGGGCCCGGGGTGCTGGCGCGGCTGCGGGCCATGAATGGCGGCTGGCCCCGAGTGGACGCCATCGTCATCACCCACTGGCACCTCGATCACTGGGGCGATCTCGTCCCCTGGACGTGGGGCAACCTCGTCGGCCCCGGCCGGGACCGGGAACGACCTGAGCTGTGGCTCCCTCCCCAGGGGATCGAGCGCCTCCGCGACTTCGGCTCCCGCTTGGGCTGGGAGGACATGTTCGAGTCGGCCTTCGCCGCCCGCGAGTACAGGGAGAGGGAGCCTTTCTCTACCGCAGCCGGTCTTCAGGTGACTGCCATTCGCCTTCCCCACTACGCTCTCCAAGCCTACGGGCTCCGCGTCACCAACGACGCGCGGACGATCGCCTACTCCGGAGACAGCGGGCCCGACCAGCGCTTGGTCGAGCTGGCCCGCGGCGCCGATCTCTTCCTCTGCGAGGCGACCCTCGAGCGGGGGGAGGTGGACGGGAGCCCCCGCGGCCACCTCTCGGCCGAGGAGGCAGTAGCGGCCTTCCGTGCCTCTGGGGCACGAAAGCTCCTCCTCACCCACCGCCCCCAGGAGCTTCCCGCCCCCGCCGGCTACGAGGTCGCCCACGACGGCTTGGCCCTCGACCTGTAGGGCGGGCTTCCCGGCTTAGAAGACAGGCGTCTCCTGCCAGGTCCCCCACACCCGGCGCAGGGTCTCGCACATCTCTCCCAGGGTGGCCTGGGCGCGGGCGCAGTCGATGAGGATGGGCATCAGGTTGATGTCGTCGCGGGCGGCAGCCTGAGCAAGCTCTGCCAGCCGCCGCTCCACCTGGGCCTGGTCGCGGCGGGCCCGGAAGGCGCGCAGGCGCTCCACTTGTTTTCGCTCCAGCTCGGGGTCGATGCGGAGGATGGGGATCTCGTCCTCCTCCTCCACCTGGTAGCGGTTGACGCCCACGATCACCCGCTTTCCCTCCTCCACCTCCGCCTGGTAGCGGAAGGAGGCCTCGGCGATCTCCCGCTGGGGGAAGTTCTGCTTGATCGCCGCCACCATCCCCCCAAGGTCGTCGATGCGGCGGAAGTAGTCGTAGGCCTCCTGCTCCAGCCGGTTGGACAAGTGCTCGACGAGCCAGGAGCCCCCCAGCGGGTCGATCGTGTTCGTCACCCCCGTCTCGTGGGCGATCACCTGCTGGGTGCGAAGCGCGATCCTCGCCGCCTGCTCGGTGGGAAGCGCCAGCGCCTCGTCGAACGAGTTCGTGTGCAGAGACTGGGTGCCCCCTAAGACCGCCGCCAGGGCCTCGATAGCCGTGCGCACGATGTTCACCAGCGGCTGCTGGGCGGTGAGAGACACCCCTGCCGTCTGAGCGTGGAAGCGCAAAAGCCAGGAGCGGGGGTCGCGCGCCCCGTACCGATCGCGCATCTCCCGGGCCCAGATCCTCCGGGCTGCTCGGTACTTGGCGATCTCCTCGAAGAAGTCGATGTGGGCGTTGAAGAAGAAGGAAAGACGGGGGGCGAAGGCGTCCACGTGGAGGCCGCGCTCACGGCAGGCCTCCACGTAGGTGAAGCCGTCCTTCAAGGTGAAGGCGAGCTCCTGGGCGGCCGTCGAGCCCGCCTCCCGGATGTGGTAGCCGGAGATGGAGATGGGGTGGAAGAGCGGCATCTCCGCCGAGCACCACTCGATGAGATCGACCACCAGGCGCAGAGAGGGCTCGGGCGGAAACAGCCACTCCTTCTGGGCGATGTACTCCTTCAAGATGTCGGTCTGGGCGGTGCCCCGCAGCGCCGACCAGGGCACCCCCTGTCGCTCGGCTACGCAGCAGTAGAAGGCCACCATCACCGGCGCCGGGCCGTTGATGGTCATCGATGTCGATACCTGGTCGAGGGGGATCCCTCGGAAGACCGTCTCCATGTCCTCCAGCGAGGAGACGGCTACTCCCTCCCTTCCCACCTCCCCGACAGCGCGGGGGTGGTCGGAGTCGTAGCCCATGAGCGTGGGCATGTCGAAGGCCACCGACAGGCCGGTCTGGCCGTGCTCGAGCAGGTAGCGGAAGCGCTGGTTCGTCTCCTCGGCGGTGCCGAAGCCAGCGAACTGGCGCATCGTCCACAGCCGTCCCCGGTACATGGAGGGGTACACGCCCCGGGTGAAGGGAAACTCGCCCGGGAAGCCGAGGTCGCGCTCGTAGTCGAGCGCCACGTTGTCGGGGGTGTACAAGGGCTCCACCGGCAGGCCGGAGATGGTGGTAAAGAGAGCGTCCGGTCGCTCGGGGGCGGCGTCGTAGACGTCGCGCCGCCAGGCAGCGGTCGCGTCGAGCCTGCGCCCTTCCTCGGTCGTGGCCACCTGGGCCCTATTGTACGGGCCCCTCGCCTCCCGACGAGCCCGCCGCCAGCCCTCGCGCCCGCTCCAGCGCCTCTTCGGCGCGCCGCAAGGTCTCTGCCAACTTCGTCTCCCGAGCCCGGTAGGCCTCGAGCTCGGCTCGGGCCTGGCGCAGCTCTTCCTCGAGCTGGGCAGCGTGAGCCCGAAGCTCGTTCAGGTCGAGGTCGAGGCGCCGCAAGGCCGAGAGGAGCTGCTCGAGAGCCGCCTCCACGTCCTGCCGGCGGTACCCGCCCCCAAGCCGCCGGTAGCGAAGGACGGGGCGGGCAAAAGGTCCGTGGGGATAGTGGCTCATGTTTGGAGACGGTGGTGCGAGCGTAGCGTGCCATGGCCGGAAGGAGCGGAGCCTGTGGGGCTGCCAGAAGCAAGCGGCCCAGGAATCGGCGCTCGTCAAGGCCGTGCTGCGCCATCCTGGTCGGCGTAGCGGAGGGCCGCCTAGGAGAGCGCTGCCTCGAGGACTAAGGCCCCGGACACCGCCAGAAGGGCCGCTCCCAGCGCCCGGCGCAGACGGCGCTCGGACAGGCGACCGGTGAGCCTGGCTCCCAGCCAGCCGCCTGGTATGGCCCCCGCCAGCCCAGCGACGAGGATCCCCCACTCCACCTCGAGACGAGCGGCGTGGGCGGCGAAGCCGGCCACGCCCAGGAGGAACCCGCACACGAGGTTCGTCCCCACCACCCGCGCTGCCGGCAACCCGACCGCAGCCAGGAGCGCAGGGACGCGCAGCGTCCCCAGGATGACCCCCAGAGCCCCGCCGAGAAGACCAATGAGAAAGCCGAAGACGACGGCGGGGCCAGCCTCGGGGGCGGGCTTGGGCCGGACCCGAAAGGGTCGGTAGATGAGGTCGACCCCGCTCCAGGCGAGCACCAAAGCGACGCCGAGGAGGAGGAGACGCTCGGGGAGCGCGCCTCCGTACAGGCCTCCCAGGGTCGCCCCAGCGACCGAGGGTGGTGCCATCCAGGCGACCACCCGCCAGTCCACCCGGCCGGCGCGGGCGTGGCGGATGCTGCCCGTGGCGGCTGCAGCAGCGCTGATCGCGATGTTCGTCCCCGCGGCCGCGCTGGGGCTTCCCGAGACGAGCAGGATCACCGGCAGCCGCAGGGTGCCCAAGACGAGTCCCAGGGCAGAGCCGAGGTAGCCGGCGACGAGCGAGCCTACGAAGGCGAGTGCGAGCTGCCAGGCTTCCAGAGGGGCTCAGGACGGTCGCGGTTGGCGGCCCGAGCAGCGATGAAGAGGAGGTCGGACAACCGGTTCAGGTAGACGAGCGCCTGCGGGTTCAAGGCCGTCTCCTGCGAGGCAGCAAGCGCCTCCCGCTCGGCTCGCCGGCACACGGCACGGGCGACGTGGAGCCGAGCTGCCCCTTCCGAGCCTCCCGGGAGCACGAAGCTCGTCAAAGGCTCGAGGAGGGAGTTGAGCCGGTCGCAATCCTGCTCAAGCTGGTGGACGAGGCGCTCGCTCACCCGGAGCCTGCCCTCTCGCTCCAACGGGACGGCCAGGTCGGCGCCGAGGTCGAAGAGCTCGTTCTGGACGCGCTCGAGCACCGACCGCACGTCTCGGGGCAGGTCGGAAGTGCAGAGGGCAAGACCGATGAAGGCGTTCAGCTCGTCAACAGCGCCGAAGGCCCGCACCCGGGGATCGAGCTTGGAGACCCGGCTTCCGTCGCCCAAGCTCGTCTCGCCGGCGTCTCCGGTCCGGGTGTAGATCCGCGTGAGGCGCACGGGCTGGTCGCGCCTGCCCCTCCTCATGCCCCGCTCCTCGCTCGCCCTGCCCGATGCGCCAGCCTGCTCACGGGTACTCGTAGAAGCCGCGCCCGCTCTTTCGGCCCAGCCTGCCTGCCTGCACGTACAGGCGGAGGAGCGGGCAGGGAGCGTACTTGGGATCGCCCAGACCGCGGTGCAGTACCTCCATGATGGCGACGCAGGTGTCCAGGCCGATCAGGTCGGCCAGGGCGAGCGGACCCATGGGGTGGTTGAAGCCGAGGCGAGCGATGGTGTCGATCGCCTCGGCCTCGGCCACGCCCTCCATGAGCGCGTACGCGGCCTCGTTGATGAGAGGCATGAGGATACGGTTGGACACGAACCCGGGGAAGTCGCGGGCCTCGGCTGGCGTCTTTCCCACGTCGCGGGCCAGCTCGACGATGGCGGCCGCCGTCTCCTCCGAGGTCTGCAGGCCGCGTACCACCTCGACCAGCTTCATCACTGGCACCGGGTTGAAGAAGTGCATCCCGATCACCCGCTCAGGCCTACGGGTAACGGCGGCGAGCGAGGTAATGGGGATGGACGAGGTGTTCGAGGCCAGGATCGCCTGGGGCGGAAGGATGGCGTCTGCCCGGCGAAACACGTCCTCCTTCGCTCCCTGATCCTCGACCACGGCCTCGATCATGAGGTCAGCCGGGACGAGATCAGAGACGGGCGCTACCCGGGCCAGCACCTCGTCGGGGTCGGGCCCTCCCTTCTCGGCCAGCTTGGTCAAGCTCCGCCGCATCGCCTCCAGCCCCCGCTCCACCGCCTCCGGCAGCGCGTCCAGGAGGGACACCCGCCGTCCCGAGGAAGCCACCACCTGGGCGATGCCCGAGCCCATCTGCCCTGCCCCCACGACGAGCACGTGCTGGAAGCGCATGGCCCTCTATACCTCGACCAGAAGGGCGTCGCCTTGGCCGCCCCCCGAGCAGATCGCCGCCAGGCCTAGCCCTCCGCCGATCCGCCGCAGCTCGTAGACGAGCGTCGCCAGGATGCGTGCCCCCGAGGCCCCGATCGGGTGGCCCAGGGCGACAGCGCCCCCGTTCACGTTCACCCGCGCCGGGTCGGCGCCGAGAAGGCGGGTGGAGTGGATCGCCACTGAGCAGAAGGCCTCGTTCACCTCCACCCGGGCCACGTCCTCGATGGTCTTCCCCGCCTTGCGCAGGACGAGGTTGCCGGCGCTACCCGGCGTCCGAGCGAGAAAGGCGAACTCGTCTGCCACCCAGGCCTGAGCGACGATCGTGGCCAGCGGCTCCAGCCCCCGTCGGCGGGCGTACTCCTGCGAGCAGAGGACAAGCGCGCCCGCCCCGTCGTTGACTCCAGGGGCGTTGCCCGCCGTCGTCGTCCCCTCAGGGTCGAAGACGGGAGGGAGCGCAGCCAGCTTCTCCAGCGAGGTGTCCCGACGAGGTCCCTCGTCGGTGGCCAGGTCCCCCACCGGCACGATCTCCTCGGCGAGGAGCCCCTGGTCGATGGCCCGCACCGCCCGCTCGTGGGAGCGAAGAGCCCAGGCATCCTGCTCCTCCCGGGTGATGCCGAGCTGGCGGGCGACGTAGGAGGCCTGCTCCACCATGTGCCGCCCGTCGAACGTAGAGCGGAGCCCGTCGTGGACCATGAGGTCGAGCAGGGTGCCGTCGCCCAGGCGGTAGCCAAACCGCGCCTTGGCCAAGGCGTAGGGGGCGTTGGACATCGACTCCATGCCACCAGCCACGACCACGTGGGCATCGCCTGCTCGGATCATCTGGTCGGCGATCTCCACTGCCCGGACGCTAGAGGCGCAGACCTTATTCACCGTGTCGGCCGGCACCTCCTTGGGTAGCCCAGCCCCCACCGCCGCCTGCCGGGCCGGGGCCTGGCCAGCTCCGCCCTGGAGTACTTGGCCCATGATCACGTAGTCCACCTCGCTCCCGTCGATGCCCGCTCGCTCCAGAGCGGCGCGGATCGCGATTGCCCCCAGCTCGGTGGCCGGTCGATCGGCCAAGCCGCCCCCTAGGCGACCGAAGGGGGTACGCGCAGCCGAGGCGACCAGCGAGCGGCTCACGGAGAGAGCCTACCGCGCCGCCCGCGCCCGCCGGTGCGCTTGGTGCCAAGCTCGCCCTCTTCTCCCAGGTCCTCGTTCCTAGGCTCCTGCAGGCGCCAGCAACGCCGAGTCGGCTCTGCCAGCGCGAGCGACCACCGCTCGCATCTCGGCTCGCTCGAGTGCGCCCCCGCGCCAGGCTGCCGACGTTCCGCCCCCCTGCCCAGCGGTCGAGCGTGCCGAAGAGCGATTCCGCTCGCGGCACGGTGCCTCCTCCCTCCTGACCCCGTATCGACAGCGAGCCACGTATCCCCCAAACGGGGTACGCACGAATGGTGCCCCCTGACGATGGAACAAGGCGTGGAGAGACCCCCGCTCGAGCCGCCCCAGCGAGGACGACAGCTCCTCGCTCTTTCCGCCATCGCCGCCGGGCTTGCCTACCTGGCCTGGCGGTACGGCTTCACGCTCCGGCTTGACACTCTTTGGCTCGGTCTCCCCCTGATCGCGGCTGAGACCTGGGCGCTCGTCTCGGCCTGCCTCTTCGTCTTCTCCACGTGGCGGCTCACCCGCCGCCAGCCGCCTTCCGCCCGAAGTGGCTGCCGCGTCGCCATCCTCGTCCCCACCTACAACGAGCCTGCCGAGATCCTTCGCGCTACGCTCCTTGGCGCCCTCGCCGTCCGCCATCAGCCACGACCAGATGTATGGGTGCTCGACGACGGCGATCGAGCCTGGGTGCGCGACATGGCCCGCGAGCTCGGGGCTCGCTATCTGAGCCGCCCCGCTCCTCGCCTCCATGCCAAGGCCGGCAACCTGAATTACGCGCTGGCCCACGTCCAGGCCGAGTTCCTGCTCGTCCTGGACGCGGACCACGTCCCCTTCCCCCACTTCCTGGAGCGCACGCTCGGCTACTTCGCCGACCCTACGGTGGCCTTGGTGCAGTCGCCCCAGTCCTTCTTCAATCGCAGCTTCCAGCATCCCCGGCGAGCCGACAACCCGCTCCTCAACGAGCAAAGCCTCTTCTACGACGTCATCTGCCCGGGAAAGGATCGTCACAACGCTGCCTTCTGGTGCGGCAGCTCGGCCGTCCTGCGGCGCTCGGCCCTCCTTGCCGTCGACGGCGTCGCGACCGACACGGTGGTGGAGGACACCCACACGGCCATGAAGCTGCACCAGGCCGGCTGGAAGAGCGTGTACCACGACGAGGTCCTAGCCGTGGGCCTCGCTCCCGAGGAGGTACACGCCTTCCTCACCCAGCGGGGCCGCTGGGCACGCGGCTGCTACCAGCTCCTACGCAAGGACAACCCCTTGCTCGCGCGCGGCCTCTCCCTGCGGCAGCGGCTCCACTACTTCTCCTCCGTCTCGCACTACTGGGAAGGCCCCCAGCGCCTAATCTCCTCGATCGTGCCCCCGCTCGTCCTCCTCACCGGCGTCTACCCCTTGACCGCCGACCCCCCGCTCTACCTCACGCTGTTTCTGCCCCAGCTCGTGCTCGTCCCTCTCGCCACCTGGGCGCTGAGCCGAGGCCGGTTCCGCTTCTTGTACAGCGAGCGCTATGCGCTCGTCCGCATGGGGGCCTACACGGCCGCCGCGGCGGCTCTGTTCAAGCCCGGACGGGTGGCCTTCAAGGTCACCCCCAAGGGGGAGCAGGCCCGCGGCCCTTCCCCCGTCGCCGCTCTCCGCCTCCAGCTAGCCGTGCTCGCGCTCGCGGCCTGCGGGCTCGTCTACCAGAGCCTAGCCCAGGCCGTCCAGCTCCCTCATAGACTCACCCCCTTCGCCTTCGCCGTCACCGCGCTCTGGAGCGCCCTCTCTCTGGGGCTCCTCGGCTGGACGGCGCTTTGGGCCGCCCGCGTTCGCCACCGCCGCCGCTTCCACCGCTTCCCGGTCGAGATTCGGGCTCGCTACGCCACCTTCGCCAACGGCACCGAGCTCAGGCGGGCCACCATCGTCGACATGACCCCTTTCGGGATCGGCATGGACGTCGACGAGCCGATTCAGCCGGGCGAGCGGGTCCGCATGGAGCTTCGTCTCGACGGGGAGCGGCTCGTGATCGAGGGAACGGTGGCGACCGCGCGGCCGGGTAAGGAGGGAGGAACGCGAGCGGGCGTTCGCTTCGACCCCCTCGACCGCCGCTCTCAGGACACGATCGTCCGCTTCTGCTTCGCTCGGCCCTTCGGCCCCTCCGTCGAGATCGGCGCCGCCCCCGCCGACGCGGACGAGCGAGATCTCCCTGCAGAAGAGCGCCTGATCCCCGAACGGGGTACCGAGCCCGGCGTACCCCCTGCGGGTACTCTTCCTCGCTCCAAGAGCCTCTAGCGCCGATCTTTCCGCCGTGCGGACGAAGGCCGCCTGGCTTCTCCTCGGACTCGCCCTGGCGGGGCTCGTCCTGCCCGCCGCCGGCGCCGGCTCGACCGAGAGCGCTTCCGTGAGCGCCCGCCACGACCTCGACCAGGGGATCTTGATCGCCCTCAACGCCGTGCGCCAAAAGCAGGGGTTGCGTCCGCTTCGGACGAGCCCCTCGCTAGCCGCAGCCGCCCGCGCTCACTCCCTGGCGATGGCCCGCCGCGGCTTCTTCGCCCACGAGTTCCCAAGCGGCCATCCGTTCTGGCACCGCCTGGAGCGCTTCTACGCGTTCACCGGCTACCGAACCTGGGCCGTGGGCGAGAACCTCGCCTGGCGCTCGCCCGACCTCGCTGCCGCCGAGGCGGTGCGCTTGTGGCTGGGAAGCCCGACCCACCGCCGGATCATGCTCGACCCTAAGTGGCGGGAGGTGGGCCTGGCCGCCATCCACGCTCGCTCCGCCCCGGGACCTTTCTCCGGCGGACCGGTGACGATCGTCACTGCCGACTTCGGCCTCCGCCTCAAGTGAGCTGAAGGTAGACGCAAGGCCGCTCGTCTCCGGGGAGGGGGGAGGCGGCGACTTTCCAGGCCAGGAAGGTTCCCCGCCCTTCCAGGGGTACTTCCTCCCCTGGAGCAGGAGGAGGTCCCTGACGAGCAAGGATCTCGTAGCCGCAGGAGCCGGGAAGGAAGAGGAGATGGCCGCCTGCTGTCTTGGGCGCCGCTCCCTGGCGCCGCGGCGAGGACGTGTCCTCGCCTCCCTGCGCCTGAGCGAGCGTCTCCACCAGGCGGTCAAGACGCCTGCCGATCTGCTCGAGTCGGGCATCGAGCTGGGCCAGGAACCGGGCGTTGGCATCGGCCGCCTGCGTCTGCGTCTCGACCACGACCACATCGTGGCAGACAAGGGGAGAGAGTGAAAGCGGGAAAGAGGGATTTAGCGCAGACTCCGAAGGCGTGGCGCTCTCTTGATCGTGATCGCCTCGGCGGGAACGCCCTTGTCCGACGTGGCCAGCCCCTCGGCCACAGGCAGCGGAGGAACGATCGCCTGGTCGTCAAGGCCCTCGTTCCTCTTGCAGGCGGCTACCGCCCGGTCCTCTCTCACGGAAACGACCCCCAGGTCGGCCTTCTCGTGCTCCAGGCAGCCGCCTCCGCCGAGGTCGAGCCCTATTCGCTCGCCGTGCTCGCCGCCCAGGCCGAAGGCATGATCGCGACGAAGGCCAAAGATGGAGGCTGCCTGCGACCTCGTCCAGACCGCAGGTCGGTGGGCGGTGATCGGAGCCTTGGCCGAGGTCGGCGCCCTGGTCGCGGGGCGAGCAGGGACGCGCGTCGAGCCTGAGGCGCGCTAGGCTCCTGCCCGTGCGGATTCTGTACGTGGTGGACGTGCATGGGCACTACGACGCCGTCAGCCGCGCTCTAGCCGCCGCAGGGCCGGTCGACCTGCTTGTCGTGGGCGGCGACATCACCACCGCCGGAACTCCCGAGGAGGCCGGCCGCGCCGTCGAGCGCTGGCAGATGCTCGTGCCCCGCCTGCTGGCCGTGGCCGGCAATATGGACTCCCCTGCCATCGACGCCCGCCTGGCCGAGCTCGGGGTCAGCCTGGACGGACGCGGGGTCGCCATCGACGGCGTGGGCCTCTTCGGGGCCTCCGCTGCTCCCCTCTCGCCGCTCCGCACCCCGTACGAGCGTGGCGACGACGAGCTCCGCCAGCGCATCGAGGCTGGCTTCGAGGCAGTGCGGGACTGCCGCGTCACCCTCTTCTGCCCCCACGCTCCCCCACTCGGAACGGCCTGCGACCGGCTGCGAAGCGGCGAGCACGTGGGAAGCGCCGTCGTGCGCGCCTTCGTCGAGCGCGCTCAGCCCGACGTCGTCCTCTGCGGCCACATCCACGAGTCACGCGGCCAGGATCGGCTGGGGCAGAGCACGATCGTGAACCCCGGCCCTGTGACTTCCGGGCACTACGCGATCGTCGAGATCGACGGCGGCATCGCCGTTCGGCTCGATACCTGAGGCATGACCGAGGAACAGCGCTAGGCGCGCCCCCAGCCAGGTCGAGTACCACCACGTGCGGCGGCACGTCTGCTCGTCGTTTGACTGGACGGTCGCATCTTCGACTATCCCTTGCCGAGGCGCTCCTTTGAGGCGCCGCTCGAGCGCGCCCGGGTCATTCTCGACCCGGCTGGGGGCGAAGGGCCAAGGCTCAGGCGCTCTCCTCCCCCATCGTCGGCTTGGGGACGGCCGCTCTCTCATCCAGGGACGCCCTCGCCATGGACAGGCCGATAGCGCCCCCCAGGACAGCCAGGATGACCCCTAGCGAGACGTGGGTCGGGACATGGAGGAGGTCGGAAAGCCCCATCTTCAGCCCGACGAATGCGAGCACCACCCCGAGGCCCACGTTCAGGTAGCGGAAGCGCTCCACCATGTCGGCGAGCAGGAAGTAGAGGGCCGCGAGCCCGAGGAGGGAAAAGGCGTTGGCAGCGTAGACGATGAACACCTCTCGAGTGATGGCGAAGATGGCCGGGATGGAGTCGATGGCAAACACGACATCGAAGGCCGCTACGAGCACCAAGGCCGCCACCATGGGAGTCGCCACCCACCCATCGCCCTCTCGAACGAAGAGGGCATCCCCGGAGTAGGAGCTCGTCATCGGAAGCCGAGAGGTAAGGAAACGCATGAGCTTGCTTCTCTCCAGGTTGACGTGGGCTCCGCTGTGGCGCGCCATCCTGATCCCAGTCGCTACCAAGAACGCAGCGAAGACGTACAGGGCGAGGTGAGACGCCTCGAGCAGAGCCGCTCCCGCCAGGATGAACACGCCGCGCAGGACGATCGCCCCCACGATGCCCCAGAAGAGGACGCGGCGCTGGCTGGGAGCAGGAACCGCGAAGTAGGCGAAGATGACCGCGAACACGAACAGGTTGTCCAAGGAGAGCGACTTCTCGACGAGGAAGCCAGCCAGGTACTCCTCTGCCCGCGCTCTTCCTCCCCACCACCACACGACCCCCGTGAACGCTAGGCCTAAGCCGCTCCAGCCCACGCTCCAGGCCAGCGCCAATCGCAACGAGATGCGCTCTCCTCTGTGGCCGAAGGCGATGAGGTCGACAAGGAGCCCGGCCACGATCAGGCACCCAAAAGCAATCCACTGCCAAAGCTCGAGATCCAGGGCGTCTCCTCGTCCGTAGGTGTTGACGAAGGTCTCTCCCGCCGCCTGTCGCGGCCAGCGCCACCGGGCCTGTGTCTCGGCCGGGTTGACGATGGCGCCCGTCGGGGATACTGCCCTCCGAGGAGCGAGTCTACCAGGGCGCCTTGCAGCTGGCGGACTGCCCAGAAGACCGGGCAACCCACGCTCCCTGAGTAGGGAGCACAGTGCCCTCGGATCAGGCGTCAGCGCGGCGACCGCCCCCGAGCGCGTCCAAGGTCGACGCCTCGACCCTGGATAGACCGCTACGTCCTCGCTTTTTCGCTTTAGCCCGCTCGGGCTCCCTTTCTGCGACTGGGGAGTCGACTACCCCCAGGGCACGATGAGGAAGCAGTGGTCGTGGGAGGCGAGGATTAGCCCGTGCCCGATCGCCACCGCCGCGATCTCGACATCGGGGAGTCGTCGCGACGTAGCCTGGTCGCCTGGGCGAGGTCGACGGCGATCTCGGCATGCCGGCTCCCCGCCGCGACGACCCGAACGCCCGGCTCCTCGGGGGAGGCAGCCACCAGGGCCCCACCTTTCCCTGGCTGTCACCGCCATGCGGCCCGAAGGTCTCTAGCTCGTGATGAGGCGGAGAAAGCCGTAGAGAACAGCTCGCAGAGGATTGCTGCCCTCGCCCTCGGACAGCCGCCCCTGGAGCCAGGCCCGAACGCGGCCGTGCTCCCGCGCGCCCGCGAATCGCGCCGCCGGGGAGCTCCGGCAGAGGGAGGTGGCAGCGCCGGCGTCGAACCGACACATACCCCCGCTCCATGAGAGGGTCGCTGAGAGTAGCGGGGGCAGGATTTGAACCTGCGACCTCCGGGTTATGAGCCCGGCGAGCTACCTGGCTGCTCCACCCCGCGTTGCGATGCAAAGTATAGCGCTCCCGATAGAGTCCTCACCGTGCGGGGAGCTGCTCGCGAGCTGGTGGGAGGCGGGGCGCGTGCCTGAGGCCGTCTGGGGTGCTTTGGCCCTCTTCCTGACCGGGCTCGTCGGCGGGCTTGCCTTCGCCGGCGTCCAGGCTCTGCGCGCCTGGAGAGGGGTCCGTCCCGCTTTGGCCCGCCTGCGAGCGGAGACGCGCAGTTTGTCCCAGCGAGCAGAGGCGCTGAGCCGCCGCGCAGCCGAGATCGAGCGAGGCGGCACTGAGCTCGAGCGCGCCCTGGCCAGCCTGTCCCGCTCGCTCGATCGTCTGCGTCTCGTCCTCGACGCTCTGGGAGAGGCCCGGCCGCTCGTACTCGGGCTGCGCTGGCTCGCTCGCCGCCCGTGACCCGCGTCGCTGCCGTCGACCTGGGTACCAACACAACCCGCCTGCTCGTCGCCGACGTCGAGGAGGGCCACCTGCGGGAGGTCGCACGCCGGCTCCAGATCACCCGCCTGGGCGAGGGCGTGGACTCCACCCGGCGCCTTTCTCCTCGGGCCATGGCGAGGACGGGCCGTGCTTTGGCCGAGTTTCGGCGCCTCGCCGACGAGCTCGGTGTCGAGCGCGCTCTAGCCGTGGCCACCAGCGCCGTCCGCGACGCCGAGCACGGTTCTGCCTTCCTGACCCAGGTCGAGCAGGACTACGGCTTCCCCACGCTCCTTCTCAGCGGCAACGAGGAGGCTTACCTCACCTTCCAGGGAGTGGCGTTCGGTCGGGCGATCGAGCCCTCGACGCTGGTCGTGGACATCGGGGGCGGCTCCACCGAGCTCATCCTGGGCGGGCCCCAGGGGATCTCTTTCCACCGAAGCATCGATCTCGGCTCGGTCCGCATGACCGAGCGCTACCTGGCCTCCGACCCGCCCTCGCCCCAGGAGATCGCCCGCTTGGCCGAAGAGGCCCGATCGCTCCTTCCTCCCCTTCGCCCCCGCGCCGCCATCGGCGTAGCCGGCACCGTCACCAGCCTCGCCGCCCTCGACCTTGGCCTGGTCGAGTACGACCCAGAGCGCGTGCACGGGCACATCCTCACCGCGGCCTCGGTCGATGCTCAGCTGAAGCGGCTGGCCGCGATGCCGCTCGCCCTCCGCCGCCGGGTACCCGGGCTCCAGCCCCAGCGGGCGGACGTGATCGTGGCCGGAGCCGTCATCCTGCGCGAGATCCTCCGCCGCTACGGCCTGGCGGCGATCGAGGCGAGCGAGCGAGACATCCTGGACGGCGTGGCTTTGCTGGCTGCCGCCCGGCTGCCGCGAGAGAGAGGGTGGGCGCCCCCGGGGCTCAGGCCCGCTCTCGGCACTCGCCCCGACGGCGCATCGACACGGGCAGGTCCCACCCCAGCCTGAAGGAGAGGAGAAGAGCTCCGCCGACGGGCGCGACGCGGACGAGAGCGGCGGGCAAGA
>PSLH01000167.1:0-2284 GCA_040289505.1 Thermoleophilia bacterium
GGGCGGACGCGCGCCGCGTGGTCGCGACAGGCGCTGGCCGCCACCGGCCTGGCTGGGGTTCCCTCGCGACTGAGCCAAGACGGGCGCGACGCCATCGCCGCCGCCCTCACCGCCCGCGCCTACGCCCTGGGCCGAGCGGAGCTCGTGGGCGACATCGTCGTCCCGCTCTGACCTCCCGCCACACGAGGTCGCCGTTCGCGGCCAGGAAGGCGAGCGAGAGCCCCGGCAAGGCGGGAAGGCCGTCCACGCTGGCCGCCTGGGCGATCGCCAGGGTGGCGCCGAAGGAGAGGCTCATGAGCGCCCAGGTGGCGCCCGGGCGGAGCCCGAAACGAGAGGCGGCGGACAGGAAGAAGGCGAAGAAGAGGAGGTCGGGCGGGCCAAGCTGAGCGGCGGCCTCTTCCCCGGGCACGGGCAGGGCGAAGGCCAAAGCGGTGAAGATCTCCGGGCGCTCGGACATGATCGTGCGGGTGGGGCCGGCCCACACGGAGTAGGCGTCCACGAAGGGGATGACGAGGGCGACTACGGCCACGAGCCCGGCCGTGTCGAAGAGGGAGCGAAACCAGAAGCCAAGCGCGCTGGCCGCGGCCAGCTTGGCGAAGTCCGAGGCTGCCCCTGCCCCCGCCTCCTGGAGGGCCCAGGCGAGAGCGACGAAGGCAAGCCCCAGCGGGAGCAAGCCCCGCGCCTGCTGGAGGGGCAGAGCCAGGTAGACGAGGGCGAAGACGGCGGGGGCGAGGGCAAGGCCGAGGAAGGCGACGTCCCACCAAATCGACGCCTGCCAGAGAGAGGAAGACCAGGCGTAGTAGGGGCCGAGCAGGGCGCCCACAAGGGCCGCCGCCCCCGCCCGGTAGCTCAGTAGGGCGGAAGCTCCGCCCACCAGGGGCCGAGCGCCTTGAACGCCTGCCAGAAGCGGGTCTTAGCGGCCTGCTCGTCCAGGGACTCGTCGATGTCAGGGGTGTAGAGCGCCTCCACGGTGGGCGTGAGCTTCTGGAGCAGGCCCGGGGCAGGCTCGATCGGCGAGGAGAGCGGAAACTCGAGCTCGTTCAGGAAGCGAAGCGCTCGCTCGCCCATGACTACGAGAAGCTTCGGCTGCACGATGTGGAGCTCGCGCGCCAGCCAGGCCCGGCTTTGGGCGTCCGGCTCGGCGCCGGCGATCTTGAGGCAGTTGGTGCCGTACACCGCCAGCGGGTCGACCCGCAGCCGCTGGAGCGACTTGAGGATGGCCTGGCCGGCTCGACCGTAGAAGGCGACCCCCTCCTGGACCTCCGAGGGGCGGGGCTCGTACTTGAGGAGGAAGATGTCAGCCAGAGGATGGCCAGAGCCGAGGACGGGCACGGCGACGCTGCCTGCAGCGCGGGCGATCTCGTCGCTCAGGGCGTTGATCTCGGCGATCGCCTTCTGCAGGTACTTGTCGTAGATCTCGTCGGTGGGCACCGCCACGGGGCCCGTCCTTCTTCTCCTCTAGCGCACCTTTTCCTTGACGTGCTCGCGCACCTGGGCCACCCACTTGAGCGACTGCAAGTAGGCGAGCGAGCGGGGCCGGCGCAGGATCTCGGCCGTGCGCAGGCTGAGCAGGAACTCCTCCGGGGTGCGGAAGGAGCGCATGCGCACCGCCCCCGTGCCAAGGCCGGGAAGCACGTGGGCATCCGAGCCAGCCCCCATGAGCAGGTTGTACTTGCGGGCGAAGCGGAGGGCCTCCTCGTTGTAGCCCTCGAGCAGAAGCCGGGCGTTGTAGACCTCGATCACGTCGATGTCGGCTAGGTGCCGGTGCAGGGTGGCCGGATCGGGGATAGCGTGGCGGCGATCGAAGGGGTGGGGGAGGTAGACGAGCCCGCCTTGGGCCCGAATGGCAGCGACGGTCTCGGCGAAGGAGAGGCCAGGCGGGATCTCCTCCTTGAGGAAGAGCCCGATCACCTCTCCCTGGCTGTCTGTCTTTACCTCCTCGCCGGGGATGACGATCAGCTTACGCCCTCGGGCCAGCTCCACTGCTTCCAGGGCCCCGCCCAAGCGGTTGTGGTCGGTGATGGCGATCGCTCCCAGCCCACGTGCCTCTGCCTGAGCCAAAAGCTGGCGCACGGGCACGGCGCAATCGTGCGACCAGGAGGTGTGCGTGTGGAGGTCGCAGACGATCCACTCTCGACCGGCCAAGGGGTCGGTGGCAACCGGGGCGAGGCGACGGCGGCGGGCCAGGTTGCGGTAGACGGCGTCCAGCGAGGCGGCCACGGACGCGAAGCTCTCCTCGGTCGCCCTAGCCCTCGCCTCCTGGGCCAGCCGTCGCCGCAGCCCA
>PSLH01000027.1:0-22338 GCA_040289505.1 Thermoleophilia bacterium
GGGCCGGCAGATTCTCTGGCAGCGCGGCGCACGACATCGCCGAGTAGCCGGACACCGCCACCGCCTACGTCGCCTACTGGGGCTCGGGCGTGGTCGGCGCCGTCGACTGGCGAGAGAGGCGGCTTGTCTGGAAGCGGCGCGTCGGCTCCTTGGTTCACCACGTCCAGTTCGACGTCCTCGACGGTCGTCGGCTGTGGGCGACCGACCATGCGACGGGGCGGACGCTTCTCGTCTCGGCGCGCACGGGCCGCGTGCTGCGCACCCTTCGCGGCTGCCCGGGCGCTCACCACGTGGCGATCGTCGGCACGGCCTGGGTCGCCGTGGCCTGCCACGACGCGGACGCGCTCGCTGTGTACGACACGCGAACCTGGCGCCGCCGGCTTGTCCCGCTGGGAGCAGGGCCGCACGGCGTCGCCGTGGCCGTCGTCCCGTGACGGGGCAGGCAGAAGACCTCTCGTATCGCACGGAGCCTCGTGTCGATCTGATCCCTTGGTCGCCCTGAGGCCTTGTGTTGGACAGAACAATGCTCTCTCCTCGTGACGCTGCAACACAAGCGCCCTGAGTCCGCTCATGCCCGCCCCGGCGCGAGCGGCCCGCTTCTTCCGGCGGCATTGAGCCCGGCTCGACGTCAGCGACACTGCCCTACTCTCGGCGACGTCGTCCCCTCGCCGCGGCGACTAGCCAGAGCCGGGCGGGGAGGTCGGGCCGGGCCCTGCCGCCCGGCGAGATGCTGGGCGGAGGAGCTGGCCGGCCGGGGCGGAGCCAGCCCGACGCCAGCTACATGCCCATGGCGTGGTAGCCCGCGTCGACGTACAAAGTGGTGGCGGTCACGTTGCGGGCCTCCTCGGAGAGGAGGTAGGCGGCGGCGGCGGCCACGTCGTCGGCCTCGATATTGCGGTGGAGGGGCGATCGCTCCTCCACGATCGCCTCCATCGTGGGAAAGCCGGCGATGGAGCGGGCCGCCAAGGTGCGCACCGGCCCTGCCGAGATGGCGTTGACGCGGATGTTCTTGCTGCCCAGGTCCCAGGCCAGGTAGCGCACGGACGCATCCAGGGCCGCCTTGGCCACGCCCATGACATTGTAGCGAGGTACCGCTCGCTCGCCCCCAAGGTAGGTCATGGTGAGGATGGCCCCGCCTCCACGGGTAGCCATGAGCGGCTCCGCCGCCCGGGCGCAGGCAACGAGCGAGTACGCGCTCACGTCGAGGGCAAGCCAGAACCGCTCGCGGGGAGTGTCGGTGAAGCGCCCGGCCAGATCCTCGGCGGCGGCAAAGGCGACCGAGTGGACGAGGAGGTCGAGGCCGCCCCCGAACGCCTCCGCCACCTCGGCGAAGACGCGCTCCAGGTCCTCGTCGGAGCGGACGTCGCAGGCCGTGACGAGAGGGCTCCCCACGCTGGCCGCAAGCTCCCGGACCGCCCCCTCGATCCGCTCCCCCTGGAACGTGAAGGCCAGAGTCGCTCCCTCCTCGGCCAGCCGACGAGCGATCGCCCAGGCGATCGACCGCTTGTTGGCCACGCCGAGCACGAGCCCGTGCTTACCTGAGAAGCGACCGGCCACAGCGGAGGCGAGCATACCCGCTCGTCTACGCCGCGGCGATAAGCGATCAGGCTTGACGATCAAGCCTCCGGCGCGTAGCCTCAGGAGCGGGGGTTCGCTGCGTGCGCGTGTGGACAGGTCGGGGTCTCGTGACGGTGGTGGCCGCCCTCTTCGCCTTGGCGCCAGCGGTCGCCGGCGGAGCGCCGCTTCGGGCCAGCGCGAACTCGGTCACCTTCCCCGACTCGACCGGGGAGGACCCCGAGGCACCGGACATCGCCTCGGTGACCGTGTCCAACACCGATGCCGGCGTCATCACCTTCCAGATCTCGGTGACGAACAAACCCACCTACACCCCGGATCTCTACTTCGCCGTTTCCGTCGACACCGACAACAACCCCAACACGGGGGATCCCGCGCTGCGTGGGGTCGACTACGTGATCGAGCTCGCGCGAGGCGAGGTCAACCTGTTCCGCTGGGACGGCACCCACTTCACCCGCCGTTTCGGCGACCCGCCGGCGGTGACGCTCGTCTACTCGTACCAGAACGGCCCCCGTATCTCCATCAACGCCTCCGAGCTCGGCAACACCAAGAAGCTGAACTTCTTCGTCACGAGCTCGGCAGGGGCCACTATCAACCCGGACACGGGCGATCTCGACTTCTCCACCGCCCACAACGACGCTGCGCCCGACTTCGGCAAGGGGCTGTGGGCGTACGAGGTCAAGATCGCCCCCGCCAAGCTCCTCCTCAAGAGCTTCTCCACCACGCCCCTCAAGCCGATCGCGGGCAAGCTCTTCTCCGTCCGCCTGAGCGTCGCTAGGAGCGACACGGGAGCGCTCCTCTCGAGCGGGGAGGTGACCTGCTTGGCCCGGGTGGCAGGATCCCCGCTCGTCGCCCGCAGCCACAAGTTCGTGGGCAAGCAGGCAACCTGCGCCTGGGTCATCCCCAGGACCGCCAAGGGCAAGGTCATCCGCGGCTCGATCTCGGTGGTGTTCGAGGGCCGCAAGATCACGAAGAGCTTCCTGGCCACGATCGGCTGAGCGCGGGTGAGACCGGCTCTCGTCGCCTGCTCGCTGGCCTTCGCCCTTCTGGCCGCGGGCTCGGCTGGGGCTTGGTCCTCTCCGCTCTCTGACCTTTCGAGGCAGTCCCGAGCCCCGCTCGTCCGAGCGGGCACGGCCGAGCCTCCCCCCGCCGCCGCCCGCAGCCGCACCCGGGTGATCGTCACCCTGCCCCTGCCGCCCTTGGCTGCCGTTGCCCGCCCCGACCGAGGCGTCTTCGCCCTCGGCCCCCGGCGCAAGCTCAGTTTGGCCTCGGCCTCCTCCCGAGCCTACCTCGCCCGCCTCGCCGCCGCCCAGCGGAGGGCCATCGCCTCCCTGCGGTGGGCGATCCCGGAGGCCCACGTGTCCTGGCGCTACCGCCTCCTCCTCGACGGCTTCGCCGTCAGCCTCCCCTACCGCCGGCTCCCCGACCTTTTGCGGCTCCCCTTCGTCCGCAAGGTCTATCCCAGCTTCCGCTACGCCCTATCGCTCAATCGCAGCCCCGCCCTGATCGGGGCTTTTGCCCTGCGCGGGCTCACGGGGGCAGACGGCGCGGGCATCAAGGTGGCGGTGGTCGACGACGGCATCGACGCCCGTCACCCGTTCCTCTCCCCAGCAGGTCTCTCCTACCCGCCCGGGTTCCCTAAGGGAGTGGAGGGCTTCACCACCCCCAAGGTGATCGTCGCTCGCGCCTTCTTCGGCTCTACCTCGACCTCGGAGGCCCGCCAGCCCTTGGACGAGAGCCGCTCCTTCCACGGCACCCACGTGGCCGGGGTGATCGCCGGCGTGGCAGGGACGGACGCCCCCGCAGGGGTGCCGGGGACGTGCCAGGTCGGCTCCGGCGGCTGCCATCCGGCCGTGAGCGGCCTCTCGGGAGTCGCTCCTCGCGCCTACCTAGGAAACTACCGCGTCTTCAGCGTGCCCAACCCGCTCGGCGGCTGCTGCCTGGCCAATACCCCTGAGATCGTGGCCGCCTTCGAGGCGGCTGTGGCCGACGGCATGGACGTGATCAACTTCTCTGGTGGCGGTCCCCAGAGCGACCCTCGCTCGGACGCGCTGGTCGAGGCGGTGGCTAACGTCGCCAGGGCCGGAGTCGTTCCCGTCATCTCGGCCGGCAACGACCGCGACCTCTTCAGCCTGGGAACGGTGGGCTCGCCCAGTACCGCTCCCGACGCGATTAGCGTGGCTGCGGTGGATAACTCCCACATCTTCACCCGCGTCCTGTCGGTGCGGCAGCCCGCGCTCTCCGACCCCATCCCCATCGTGCCTGCCGCTCGCGGCCTCCCCGACCTATGGGCCTCCGCCGACCAGTGGCTGGTGGACGTGGGCTCCCTCCGCGATCGGGACGGGCGCCCGGTCGACCGACGCGTGTGCGCCCCTGGCGGCGACCCCAGCGGACCCGGCTCGCCGCTCGTCTCCGGATCCCTGAACGGGGCGATCGCCCTTGTCTGGAAGGGCGGATGCACGTTCGAGTCTAAGGCAGCCCGGGTGGCGGCGGCAGGCGCTGAGGGGATGGTGCTGGTCGAGGACAGGCCCGGCGATCCCTCCTTCGTCTTCCTGCCTCTGGGCCTGCCCACGGGCACGATCTCCGACTTGGACGGAGAGCGCCTGCGCCAGGCCATGGCCTCGACCGGCGGCCGAGCCATCGTTCGCATCGGCCGCGACGAGGTGGAGGTGCCGACGAGCTGGGGCGGTGTCCCCACCAGCTTCTCGAGCGCCGGCCCTACGCCCTTCGGCCACGACCTCAAGCCGGACATCGCCGCTCCTGGGGCCCAGATCATCTCCTCCACCCTGCTGGAGTTCGCCGGCGACCAGTACGCCGTCCTCGACGGCACCAGCTTCTCTGCCCCCCACATCGCGGGGGCGGCAGCGCTCCTCCTCCAGCGTCACCCCGGCTGGACGCCCAAGCAGGTCAAGTCGGCCCTCATGAGCACAGCCGGCCCGGCCTTCGCCGACACCGCCAAGACCAAGGAGGAGTCCGTCTTGATCGAGGGAGCAGGGCTTGCCCGCTTGACCGAGGCCGACGACCCCAAGGTCTTCACCGATCCTCAGTCGCTCTCCTTCCGCGACCTCGACACGAGCGCGGGCCCAGCTGCCAAGACCCTCATTCTCGCCATCAGCGACGCTGGAAACGGGGCTGGCACCTGGCAGGTCGAGCTCCAGCCTCAGTCGGCCAGCGAGGGCGCCTCGGTGAGAGTCCCTCCGGCAGTGACCTTGCCTCCCGGAGGGGTGGCCACGCTGGCTGTGACTGCCCAAGCCCAGGCCGGCGCGAGCCAGGGCGATAACTATGGCTTCCTCGTCCTCCGCCGAGGGGACGTCGTCCGCCGCGTCCCCTACCTCTTCTTCGTCACCCATCCCGTCCTGGCCGCGGCCGAGGCTCTCCCCCTCAAGCCCAGCCAGCGGGGCGACACCCGTCATGGGGTCGACCGGGCCCGTGTCTACCGCTGGCCCACGGCTCCCTTCGGCGTGCTCAGCCTGTTCGGGGTGGACGAGCGGCTGAACGAGGACGGCAAGGAGCAGGTGTACGCCATCGACCTACCCCGTCGGGTCGTCAACGTGGGGGTGGTCGTCGACCAGCCGCCCCTGGACGTCCGCGCCTCCGTGCGGGCCTTGCTCAACGCCAACGTGCCCGTGCGCCCCTGGTTCCTGGCGGCCAAGGACGAGAACGAGGTCATGGGCCTGGGCGGGACCCCCGTCAACGCCAACTCGCTCATGCCCGACTTCCTCTTCAACGTAGGGGCAGCCGGGGCTGTGCTGGCTCCGCCCGGACGCTACTACGTCGTCGTCGATTCCGGCCGCGACCCCTTCACCGGCCGCTCGCTGGCCCGGCCCTACGTCCTGCGCTCCTGGGTGAATGACGTGCGCCCGCCCCGGGCTCGGCTCGTCACGCGCCGCCTCTCGGCCGGGCTTCCCACCATCGTCGCCCGGTTCACCGACGGCCAGTCGGGCGTCGATCCCCTGTCCTTGCTCCTCGAGCTCAAGGGGCGTCAGATCGGCCCCTTCTTCTACGACCCGCAGACGGGGCTGGCTGCGTTCTCCCTGCCTCGGGACCTGCCCAGGCTGAACGAAGGACCAGCCTTCATGCGCCTCATCGGCTCCGACTTCCAGGAGGCCAAGAACACGAACGTCGAGGGCGAGAGCCTGATGCCGAACACGACCTTCGAGGGCGCACGGGCCGACGTGGTCAACGGCCCCACCGTGACCTGGCTCGTGCCGGGAGCCAACGCCTGCCTCCGGGGGCGGGCCCGGCTCCTCGTGGCCGCGGGCTCCTCGGCCACCGTCTCCTCGGTCGGCTTCTTCGACGGGCGTCGCCAGATCGGTCGCGTCCGCAAGAACACCGCCGGCCTCTACAGCCTCTTCTGGAGCACGGCCAAGGTCAAGCGGGGAGCCCACGCCCTGGCCGCCATCGTCTCCGACACGGCCGGCCGGGAGACTCGCGCCACCGTCACCGTGCGCGTCTGCCCGTAGGGCAGGTGCGGTAGGTTCAGCCCGTGCAAAAGACAGGCAAGGAGCGACCGGTGGCCGTCGTCACCGGCGGCTCGAGCGGGATCGGGGCCGCCCTGGCCCGCGCCCTCCACCGGCGCGGCTACCTGTGCGTCCTCCTTGCCCGGGGGGAGGAGCGCCTCCGCAGGGTGGCGGCCGAGATTGACGGCGAGTACGAGACGTGCGACGTGGGCGATCGTGAGGCGGTGGAGCGCGTCGCGGCTCGCGTGCTCGCTCGCCACCCCCGCCTCCACCTGCTCGTCAACAACGCCGGGGTGCCCGGCCGGGCTGGCTTCCTCGACGCCGACCCGGAGCGGATCGAGCTGGTCACCCGCGTGAACTACCTCGGCTCGGTCTGGTGCCTGCGCGCCTTCCTGCCTGGGCTCCAGGCTGCCGGAAGAGCGCGGGTGGTGAACGTCGTCTCGGTGGCAGGCGCGGTGGCAGGGGCGGGCACCTCCGGCCCGTACACGGCCTCCAAGCACGCCCAGCTCGCCTTCTCGCGGTCGGTCGCGGCCGAGCTTGCCTTCCGTGGCATCCGCGTGCACACGCTCCTTCCCGGGTTCGTGGAGACGGAGGGGTTTCCTCAGCGCCGGGTGCTTCCCCGGCCTCTCCACCGCATCGTCATCGAGCCGGGGGAGGTGGCGGAGGCGGTGCTGCGAGCCCTCGACCGCGACCGCGCCGAGGTCTACGTCCCCCGCTACTACCAGCTGGTTGCGATCGCCCAGGTGATCGCTCCCCGCCTCGTCTCCCGCCTGGGGAGATCGGCGCGCGTGCGTAAGCCAGCCTGAGGGCCTGGGCCGGGCTCAGGCAAGCCAGCGCCCGCCGCCGTGGAGGGCGATCTCGTTCCCCTCCCGGATCAGCCCTCCTACGTCAGCTTGTCGCCTCCGTCTCGGAGATGCGGCCCAGGCGGCCGAGCTCGAGCACGCGCTCGCCGTGCCAGCGGAGAACGGACGACAACATCTCCCAAGGCGGCGTGCTCGAGGCGGGCCCGCTTTACTCAGGGATCGAAGGAAGCGATGTCGGCGGGGGGCGCCCCTCGCCGGTAAGCGGCTCCTGGCCAGAGCAGGAGGGAGCTCCTCCTCGCCCAGGGAGGCGCTCGCGGCCACGATCTGGCCGGGCTGGATGGAGGCGATCACCTCCACGGCCAGGTCGGCGAGGCGGGAGAGCCTTGGCCACAGCCAGGCGACCTAGGGCCGAGGAGCGGGCCTCTCGGCCAAGTACCAGCCCACGGCAACCTCCTGCACAGGAGGGGCGAGCGAGCGAGCCCGATCTCTCTCCTCCCCCTCGCAGCCGGCCAGGTCGAGGTAGCGCTCCAGGTCGCGCTCCTCGTACACGACCTGGGAGCGGCGAAGCACGAGCCCGTTGGCCTCGAGGAGCGCGCGGATGTCGATGTCGGGTAAGAGGCGGGTGTGGCTGGGATCGCGGGCCCGCTCGAAGCGATCGAGCTCGACCGCGAGGAGCGGGTCAGCGGGAGCGATCTGGTCGACGATGAGGACCTTGCCGCCCAGCCGGCTCACGCGGGCAAGCTCAGCCACGATCAGCTCCGGCCGGGGCACGTGGTGGAGCGTACGCACGGTGGCAGCCACGTCGAACTCCCCTTCCCCGAAGGGAAGACGGGTCCCGTCCGACTCGAGGAAGGTGACGTTGGGGAACTCAGCCGCCCGCCGCCTGGCCTCGGCCAAGAGCGCGGGCACGAGGTCGACCGCTACCACCTCCCGCACCAAAGGAGCGATCGCGAAGGCGAGCGCCCCCGTGCCTGTGCCCACGTCCAGCACCCGCTCGTCTCCCCCCGGCTCGAGGAAGCGGGCTAGCTGCCGGCGCAGCTCGAGCCGCCGCGCCTCCTCTCGCTCGGCGACTCGGGCGGCCGTAATAGCGAAGCGGCGCTGGAGAAGTCTCGCGTGCTCGGCCTCGGTCATCGTCCTTCCTCGGCCTCAGATCCTGCCAGGCCCCGCCGCTTTCTGTCCCGCTCTCGACGGACGAGCTCGAGCGCCTCCTCCCTCGTCCTCACCGTGCCCGCCGCCCGCTCCTCCTCGACCAGGGAGAGAAGGCGCCCGATCTCGGGGCCGGGGGAAAGCCCGAGCTCGTCTCCGCGGAGGAGCGGCTCTTTGGGGTCGCTCGCCCGCGCCCGCTCGACCGCCTCGGCTAGCTCTATCACCCCCAGGAAGGCCAGGGCATCGAGTGCCCACGGCTCCGTCTGGCGGCGGAAACGGTGGATGGAGCGGGGCGAGCTATCGGCCGGGGGGCGGGCGCCAAGCAGGGCGCGCGCGTAGCGAGCCAGCCGGCGCGAGACGGGGAGCCGCTCCAGCCGCTCTCCCAAGGCGCAGACGAGGCGGAAGTCGGGGCTGTCGATGAGGTGAGCCCGGTCGAGCCGCTCGCCTGATCCGCCCAGCGGAGCGAGCAACCCTAGCTCGTCCAAGCGCCGGAAGCCGCGAGCGGAGAGGCGCCCCAGCTCAGCGAGGATCCGCTCCCCGGCCGGGCGAGAGACGAGGTGGGCGTGGGCGCGAATGAGCTGCTCGGTGTCCGGCTCGATCCGGAAGCCGAGCTCGTCCTCCAGGCGCACAGCTCGGAGCAGCCGCAGCGGGTCGTCCTCGAACGCTCGCGGAGATACGGCCCGAATGAGGCGAGCGGCGAGATCGCGGCGACCGCCGTACGGGTCGACCAGGCTCCCTCCGCCGAGGAGCTTGGCCATGGCGTTGATGGTGAAGTCGCGCGTCCTCAAGTCGTCCTCGATGCGGCCAGGAAGCGGGGTGAAGTCGACCGTGCGCCCGTCGGGGAGGGCTACCCGCCAGGCCCCGTGCCGCTCGGACAGGGGGAAGGGAGCCCCGCCGGCGGCGGCGGCGAAAGCTTGGGCTGCCTGCTCCGGGCGAAGGCAGGCGATGTCGAGGTCGACGACCGGGCGACCCAAAGCCTCGTCCCGCACCGCCCCTCCCACCACCCACGCCTCCTCGCGGGCAAGGAGGCGACGAGCCAAGGCCTCGAGGTCAGCCATCGACCACCACCCGCCGCGCTCGCCGCCCGTCTACGCGCAAGCCGCAGGCGAGCTCGTAGGTGATGGTGCCCGCCACTCGGGCGTGCTCCTCCAGGAGGAGGCCGTCTCCCACCAAGGTCACCGGCGTGCCCGGGGGGAGCTCGCGATCGAGAAGGACGGCGAAGGAGTCCATAGACACGGTGCCCACGACGGGACGGCGCTCGCCCGCCACGAGCACCTCCGTCCCCGTGAGATCGCGGCGGAAGCCGTCCGCGTAGCCCACGGGCACGAGCCCGATCCAGGCGGGGCCGTGGGCCAGGAACCGCCTGCCGTAGCCCGTGCTCTCTCCCGGCCGAAGGAGCTTGACCTGGGCGAGCTCGCTCCGCCAGGAGAGGGAAGGGCGGAGGCCGTCCTCGGCAGGATCGGCGTGGAAGGGCGACAGCCCGTGCAGGGCGATACCGCAGCGAGCGGCGTGGAAGCGAGCCTGGGGCAGGCGCAGAGCGGCGGCGCTGTTGGCGATGTGCGCCTGGAGGTGGGGGTAGGCCTGGGCCAGGGCCCGAAACCGCTCCACCTGGACCTGAGCGAAGGCGAGGTCGCTGTCGGCGGTGGCGAGGTGACTCATGAGCCCCACTACCTCCTCGCTCAGAGGGGGAAGCTCGCGGTAGCCGAAGCGGCCCATGCCCGTGTCCACCTTGACGTGGAGCCGGATACCCTGCGGAAGAGGCCCAGCCGCGACCGCCAGCTCGAGACCGGCCGCCCGCGCCTGGCGGAGCTCCTCCGGCGCCGCCGGGCCCATGACCAAGATCCGCGCCTGGGGAAAAGAGGCCCGTAGATCCAGCCCCTCCCCCACTGTAGCCACGCACAGGGCCCGCGCCCCTTCCTCCAACGCTGCCCGAGCGACGTCGATGGCGCCATGCCCGTAGGCGTCCGCCTTGACCACCGCCCACAGCTCCGCCCCGGCCAAGGCCCGGATGAGCGCGCGCGCGTTGGCTCGGACGGCGCCGAGGTCGATCGTGATCTCAGACCGCGCCATCGAGCGCCTGGGGCAGGCGGCAAACGATATCGCGGGCGAGAAGCCCTCGCGCCGGCCCCAGCGAGGCGGCGATCGCGCAGGCGGTGGCGCCGCAGGCAGCGGCCAGGGGGGCGTCCATTCCCTTGGCCAGGAAGGCGGCGATGACGCCCGTGAGGACGTCGCCGGAGCCAGCGGTGGCGAGAGAGGGCGGGCCCAGCCCGCACACGATCGGCCCCTGCTCGGGCGAGGCCACGATGGTGTCGGACCCCTTGAGGAGGCACACGCACCGGAAGCGCTCGACCGCCTGAGCCGCTGCCGCCAGCCGGTGGGCAGACACCCAGGAGCTCTCCACCCCGAGCAGGCGGGCGAGCTCGCCCGCGTGGGGGGTGAGAACGGTGGAGGAGGCTCGCTGGACGGTAGCGGACGGCTCCAGGGCGTCCGCATCGACCACCGCCGGCAGGGCCGTCTGGGCGAGGAGCCTGCGCACGAGCGCCCTTCGCTCCTCGTCCCGTCCCAGGCCCGGCCCCAAGGCGAGCGCCCCTGCCCGCTTCGCAGCCGT
The DNA here is from genome assembly GCA_040289505.1 of Thermoleophilia bacterium. Taxonomy (GTDB): domain Bacteria; phylum Actinomycetota; class Thermoleophilia; order Gaiellales; family Gaiellaceae; genus PALSA-612. The sequence continues at coordinate 10,593 of PSLH01000027.1, forward strand.
CTCTGCCTCCTCCAGCGGCCGCTTCACCGCCTCCACGATCAGCGCCTGCAGCACCGGCAGCGACTCGGCTGGCGCGGCCACCGCTACGTAGCCGGCATCAGCCCGGAAGGCTGCCTCGGCAGCGAGGGCGGCCGCCCCCGTCATGCCAGGAGCGCCGCCCACGACGAGCACCGACCCAGCCGTGTACTTGTTGTCGGAGGAACGCTTCCCGGGGACGAGGCGGAGGATGTCGGCCGTGGCCGACCGGTGCTTGGTCTCCACGTCCTCGAGGCCGATGTCGCGCACCACCACTTCCCCGGCCAGGAAGCGCCCGGGGGCGACGGCCAGGCCCACCTTGCGTCCGTGGAAGGTGACGGTCAGGGTGGCTCGCACCGCCGCCCCGGCCACCTCGCCGGTGGAGGCGTCCACCCCAGAGGGAAGATCGACCGATACCACCGGCACCGAGGCGGCGTTGATCTGGTCGATGAGGGCCGCCGCCTCCGGCCGAGGGGCGCCCGAGAAGCCGGTCCCGAACAGGGCGTCGATGATCACGTCCGGCCGACCGAGATCGCGCTCGCCCGCCTTGGCATCGACCACTCTCACCTCCCGACCTGCCTGGCGGAGCCGCTTGGCGGCGATCCGCCCGTCGCCGCCGTTGGCGCCGCCTCCGCAGACGGCGGTGAAGGAACGGGCCTCTGGGAAGCGGCGGAGAGCCTCCTCGGCCACCGCCTGTCCGGCGCGCTCCATGAGCTCGGGAACAGTCTCCGGCCAGCCGGGGTAGCGCTCCTCGGCGGCTCGCATCTCGGCCGAGGTGTAGAGCGGCTCCAGCACTACCGCTCCGCCACCACGAGCGCCGCCACCGCCGCCGCCAGCTCCCGGGAGTGGGTGAGCGAGAGGTCGATCGCCTCGACGCCCAGGGAGCGCGCCCGCGCCTCCACCCGCCCGGAGAGCCGGACGGCCGGCTTGGGACGGCCGGCGATCTCGATCTCCCGCCAGGCGAAGGCGCGGGCGACCCCGAAGCCAAGAGCCTTGCCCACTGCCTCCTTGCCGGCGAAGCGGCCAGCGTAGTGCTGGGCGGGATTAGGCCGCGACTCGCAGTCCTCCCGCTCTGCCTGCGTGAAGCAGCGCCCCCGGAACCCCGGGTAGCGCTCGAGAGCCCGCCGCACCCGGCTCACCTCGATGAGGTCGAGCCCCACCCGCACCGCGCCTAGATCGCTCGCTCCAGCCATTCCGGAAGCTCCGCTACAGAGTTGAGCACGACATCGGGCACGATCGGGGAGCGCTCGAGATCGTCGGGCCGGAACTTCCCGGTGCGGACGAGCACGGTCCTCATGCCCAGGCGCTGGGCTCCGGCGATATCCGCTTCCAAGTCGTCGCCCACCATCCAGGCGAGGGAAGGATCGCCGTCGAGCGCCTCCAAGGCTGCCTCGAAATAGGCAGGGCTGGGCTTGCCCACCACCACTGCCTCCACCCCGGCCGCGTACTCGAGCCCGGCCACGAACGCGCCCGCGTCGAGGAGCGGTCCACGGGCGGTTTGCCACCAGCGGTTCTTGTGCAGGCAGTAGAGCTCAGCCCCGGCCTGGAGCTCGGAGAAGGCCCGAGCCAGGTTCATGTAGCTGAACACTCGGCCGGTCTCTGGTGTCTCGTCTGCGCCTCCGATGAGCACGGCATCTGCCTCCTCCCCCACCAGCTCCACGCCCTCGAGATCCTCGACCACTGCTGGCATCACCAAGGCCAGCACTCGCCGGCCGCGGAGGAGGCGAGCGGCGGCGGCGGCTGTCGTCTGGAGCTCGCTCTCCTCGAGGTCGATCCCCAGGGCACGCAGCTCCCGCGTGAGCTGGCTTCGGGAGCGGACGGTGGTGTTGGTTACGAAGCGGAGGCGGTGGCCAGCCTGCCGCAGCCGGCGCACGGCCAGCGCCCCGCCCGGGATGGGGTGGCTGGAGACGTGGAAGACGCCGTCGACATCGAGCAGGACTGCCGCCATCGCACCGCGAGTGTATTCGCCCCGAGGCCGGATCGAGAGCACGCTATAGGAGCCGGTAAAACCTTCGTTAAGAGCCGGTGAGGCTCGCTCCCTCGGGGCGATCTCTGGCCGGGACAGTAGGTATGGTCTTGCGGGACAGTAGGTATGGTCTTGCCAGCCCAGAACGATCCCTAAGGAGCTCGTCCATGCAATTAACCCGCCGCCTTGTTGTGTGCGCCCTTGTGGCCGGCGTCGTCGCCGGCCCGGCTTCTGCTGCTGAGCGAATGTTCGTGGGCTTCCAGGACGATCCCAGCTTCCGCTGGCGGGAAGATCGCGCCTCCGTCCTCGACCAGGCGGCGCAGGCCGGGGCCAGCATCGTGCGCACCACCGTCTACTGGTCGCGCATCGCTCCTTCCCGGCCCGCCAACGCCGCCAACCCCTTCGATCCGGCCTACCGCTGGGACGACCTGGACGAGATCGTGCGATCCGCCCAGCTACGAGGGATGGAGACGATGTTCACGATATGGGGCACCCCCGACTGGGCGAACCGGGGCAAGGGCCAGAACCGGGCCCCCGACCGCATGAGCGACCTCCAGGCCTTCGCCCAGGCCCTGGCCTCGCGCTACTCGGGCACGAACCCGGGACTCCCCCACGTCCGCTTCTACTCCGTCTGGAACGAGCCGAACTTGGAGCAGTTCCTGGCTCCCACCTTCGATGCCAAGGGCCGCCCCGTCTCCCCCTTCACCTACGCCAAGATGTACCGGGCGGCCTACTCCGGCATCAAGGCTGGCAACCGGAGAGCGCTCGTCGCCATCGGCGAGACCTCGCCTCGAGGCCGCGACAAGCCTTCCCGGGGCCCGATACAGGACTCCATCGCCCCCGCCACCTTCGCCCGTCTCCTCTCTACCGTGAGGCCGGCGCTCCGCTTCGACGCCTGGGCCCAGCATCCCTACTCCACCCTCGGCGGCGGCCCCCTGCAGCGGGCGCGCTTTCCTAATGTCCAGCTCGTCAACCTGCCCCAGCTCGAGGACGGCCTCAAGCGCTGGTTCCGCAAGCGCTCGGTCCCGATCTGGGTGACCGAGTATGGGTTCGAGACCAAGCCGGAGGAGCCCAAGGGCGTCACTCCCGCCCAGCAGGCAGCCTACGCTCGCCAGACGCTCCAGCTCCTGCGCGACCTCCCCTACGTTGATCTCTTCATCTGGTTCATCCTCCGCGACGACCCCACCAGCACCTGGCAGAGCGGCCTTCTCAACCGCAACGGCACCCGAAAGCCGGCCTTCGCTGCCTTCGCCGCCGCCGCCAAGCCGGTCGACGCCCGCAGCCCCATCATCCGGGTGCGAGTGAACCAGGTGCCGGTGGTGCGCATCCCCGTGCTCGAGTTGGCCGCTCGAGACGGGGTCGGGGAAACGATCGGAGCCACCATCCGCCTCTTCAACCACGGCCAGTTGGCAACCGTGGCCCAGCTTCAGACCAAGATCGACGTGGACGGTTGGGCGACCTTCATCTTCGGCAAGAGCGCCGTGCGGGCGACCTACTTCGTCACCTTCGACCTCAACGACAAGAACGGGAACACGCTGCAGCGCACGGCCACCCTCGTCATCGACTGAGGCGGCCGTCCCTGGTCTTGCCCGGCCTGGCGGCTAGCTCGCCCTGAGAGCTTGCTCGCGCCGCTTCAGCTCCATCTGGGCGCGAGCCACGAACGCCTCGAGCTCTGCCTCCCGCTGGGCGAGCCGCTCCTCCCGCTCCTCCAGCTCTCGCTGCCAGCGCTCCAGCTTTTCCTCCCGAAGCTCGACCTCGGTCTCCACCACCACCTCCCGCTGCCGCACCTCCTCCTCGCGCTCGTCTAGCTCCCGTAGGCGGCGGGCGATCGTCTCCTCGCTCTTCGTCAGCCGCTCTAGCCGTCGCTCGATCCGCTTGCGCTCCGACTCGAGCAGAGCCTCGGCGCTGGCGCACTCTGCCTCTCGCTGGGACAAGATCCGCTCCCGCTCCTCGAGCTCCTGAGCCAGGGCGTCCAGGTCCCGCCCTCGGGTCGCCGCCCGGGCCAGACGCTCCAGCTCCTGCTGCTTGGCCGCCAGCTCGGCCTCCAGCGCCCCCAGATCGCGCCCGCGGGTGGCCTCGGCAGCCAGCTTCTCCACCTCTGCCCGGCGGCCAGCGAGCTCCTTCTCCCGCTCGTCCAGCTCCTTCAGCCATCGCTCGAGCTCCTCCCGCTCCCGGTGAAGCTGCTCTCTCTCCTCGGCCAGCCGATCTCTCTCTGCCCGCAAACCCTCCCGCTCGGCCAGAAGCTCGGCCGAGCGCCGGGAGGCGGTCGCCTCCATCTCCCGACGGTGGCTGGCCAGCTCGTGCTCGAGCTGGGCGAGCGAGGCTTCTCGCTCCTTGAGCGCGGCCTCCCGCTCTCTCAGCTCGGCCAGGGCAGCCGCGTCGCGCTCCTCCAGCTCGAAGCGGCGGGCGGCGAGCTCCGCGTCGAGCTGAGAGAGGACCCTCTCGCGCGCGTCGAGCTGGGCTGCCAGCTCTTCCAGCTCCCGCGCTCGGGCCTTGAGGGCAGCGCTTTGGCGCTCGATCTCCTCGACCACGTCCGGCTCGGGCTCGACCGGAGGGGCGAGCGGCGGCTGGAGAGGGGGAAGGAGCGGGGGGAGAATCGGGGCCGCCGCTTGCCTCTGCGCCTGCGGCTGATCTCGCCGCCGGCGTCCGAGCTCGGCGCGAAGGCCGGTGCCGAAGCCTCGCTCCACCTCCTGCGTCAGCTCCTCGTCCACGCTCATCGCCGCCTGTCACCAGGGATCGGCAGGCCCGCCCCAGCCCCTATCCCCCTGGAGAGGGCCGTGGCGAAGGCTGCCGGAGGGGCTTGGCGCTGCACCTTCCCTATAGCTGGAGGATCTTGGTCAGGTTGAGGAAGGCGGGCCCCAGGATGACGATGAACATGGCCGGGAAGATGAAGGCCACGGTGGGAAAGAGCATCTTCACGGGCGCCTTCATGGCCCGCTCCTCGGCGGCCATCTGGCGCCGGTTGCGGGTGTCGATCGCCTGCAGACGGAGGATGCGCCCCAGGGAGATGCCGAACTGGTCGGCCTGGATGATGGCTCGGCAGAAGGCCCCCACCTCGGGCACCGAGGTTCGGTCAGCGAGCTTCTTCAAAGCATCCTGGCGGCTCTCGCCGATGCGCATCTCGTTGAGCATGAGCGTGAGCTCCTCGGCCAAAGGGCCCTCCATCTGCTCGATCAACTTGGCCACGGCAGCGTCGAAGCCAAGCCCTGCCTCCACGGTGACGGCCAGAAGATCGAGGGCGTCGGGGAGGTCGGCCCGGATCCGCTCCTGCCGGCTCCGCGCCTTCGCGTTCACGACCATATCCGGGGCGATGAAGCCGACGGGCGCTCCCGCCAAGGCGAGCAGGATAGCGGTGACGGCCCCGGTCGTAGCGCCGAGCAGAAGCCCAATCACAGCACCGCCGATCGCCCCCCCTCCCTTCAGGGCCAAGAAGGCGGTGGGGCTGATCCGGCGCCCCAGGCCGGCGGAGAGCAGCTTGAGCGTGATCTCGTCCACGCTCGCCTTGGGGTTGATCTTGAGAACCAGCCGAGCCAACCTCTCCATGGCGGGGACGAGCGCCCGCTCCCGGAGCGATACGTCCGGCTCTCGCTCCCGCCGTGCCACCCGATGCCCGTAGCTCGCAGCGCGGGCGAAGGAGAGCATCCGCTCCCGGGCGGGAACGGTCACCATCTCGGCGATCAGGTAGGCGGAGGCCCCAAGGCAGAGAGCAGCGATCACGAGTAGGAGCATGCGCTCACCCCTTGAAGGAGACGATCTTCTTGAGGATCAGAGAGCCGACGGCCATCATGGTCAGGCCTACGAGCAGGAGCTTGTGCCCGGCCGAGGTGTGAAAGAGGGGGGCCATGTACTCAGGGTTCATGAGCCCGATGGCCGCTCCCACCAGGAAGGGAAGACCGACGAGGACGTAGGCGGACATGCGCCCCATGGCAGTCAAAGCCTTGATCTTGCGCGCGAACTGCTGCCGGTTGCGGACTGTCTCTGCGACCATGTCGAAGAGCCCGGCCAAGCTCCCTCCCACCTGGGTCTGGACCGACACCGCCGTCACGATGAAGGCCAGGTTCTTGGAGCAAAGCCGCTCGACCATGTCCTGGAGAGCGTCCTCTAGCGGCCGCCCCAGACGGGTCTCGGCCAAGACCCGCTTGAACTCCTTGCTAGCCGGGTCGTGACCCTCGTCCACCACCGCCTGGAGCCCCTGCTTGAAGCTGTGCCCGGCCTTGAGCGAGGCGGCGACCGAGAGCAGGATGTCGGGCAGCTGGCTCTCGAAGGCGGCCAGCCGCCGTCGTGCCTTCCACCAGACGAAACCGAGGGGGAGCGCAAGGCCAGCGACCATGGCCAGCAGGGTAAGGATGGGGGATACTCCCGCTAGAGCGAAGAGGATGCCCAGGACAAAGCCTGAGCCGAGCATGAGGTAGAGAAGCTCGGCCGTCTTGAGGGGAAGGTCAGCCCGCTCGATCAGCCGGCCGAGCTTGGCCCACAGGCGAGTGTGGCCGAAGGCTCGCTCTGTCGCCTGCAAGAGCCCCGCCAGCGACTCCCGCCGGATCCGCTTCTCCTTGCGCTTGGCAACCCGGGCTGGCTTGCGCTGGATGTGCGCGGCGAGCTGCGCCCGCAGGCGCTCGCTGCCAGGAGTGGAGAAGGCAAACCCGTACGCGAGGAGAACGAGCGCTCCCACGGTGAAGGCGAGGAAAGCAACGCCCCAAGGCCCGTACAAGGAGGCAGGAAGCCTGGACGAGCCGCCCCGCTGGGCTCGAGAGGCCTCCTCCGCCGGGGGAACGACAGCCGTCGTCGTCTGCCCTTGTCCAGGGACAGAGACGGAGACGGTGGCCCGCTCCCCAGGAAGGGCGCTCGACAGGTACTCGACCCGCCAGGTGCGGCGAAGCTCGCGGGCGATGGTTCCGTAGACGGAGCGAAGAGCGCCGACCGAGGCAGCGCCGTAGTAGCGCCCGCCCGTTCTCGCTGCCAACGTCTTGAGCGGCGCCGGCGTAAAGCGGGTGCTCTCGATGCCGATGACGTAGATGGACACGTGGGCCTTGCGGGCGGCGGCGATCACGTCGGCCAAAGTCGCCTTGCTCTTCGTCTCGTTCCCGTCCGTGACCGCGATCACCACTCGGCTAGGCAGCTCCTCCTGGGCGAGGCTGCGAGCCGCTAGCACGAGCCCGTCGTAGAGCTTCGTCCCCTGCACTGGGTCCACGCTGATCGACCGGAGGGCGGTGTCGGCGTCGATGGTAGAGCTCGAGAAACCGGTGAGCATGAGGGCCTGGGTGGCGAAGGTGGCGATAGCGATGCGGTCGGCGGCCGGCTTGGCGGCGACGAAGGCGCGGGCAGCGGCGACCGCCTCCGCGAGCGGCCGGCCCGCCATCGACTGCGAGCGATCGACGCCCAAGACCACGCTCTTGGCTCGGCCCAGGTTCTCGGCCTGCTGCCCCGCGGCAGGAGCCCCCTTCTCGCGCACCACAGGAGGGAGGCGGGAGGGGGTATCGGTGACGATGGTCAGCCGTACGGTGGGGTAGGCGCTCGCGTCCACGCTCTGGACGCGTACTCCCGCTCCAGCGGCGGCAGGGAGCACGAGCGCGAAGGCGGCCAGGAGGACGGGGGCGGCCCGCCTCACGAGCGGAAGCCTCCCCTGAGCCGGGCCGCGGTGAAGCTGTGCCGGACCGAGGTCTCCTCCTCGGCCTCGAAGAAGCCGGGCGGCAGGACGACCCCGTTGGCGGCCAGCTTCTCCAGGAAGTGCGGCTTGAGACCGGTGCAGTGAAGAGGCCCGAGCAGGCGCAAGGCGTGGGTAGCTTGGGCGATCTGCTCGTCCGGAGGCTTGGCCACGAAGATGTCCTGCAGGGTGATCACGTCCGACTCCATGCGCAGGACCTCGGTGATGTGGGTCACTCTCCGACTCCCGTCCACTAGCCGGGCCATGTGCACGAGGAGGTCGAAGGCGCTGGAGATCTGCTCGCGGATGGCGCGCAAGGGGAGATCGACGCCGGCGGTGAGGACGAGGGTCTCCAGGCGGGAGAGGGCGTCCCGGGGCGAGTTGGCGTGGATGGTGGTAAGGGAGCCCTCGTGGCCCGTGTTCATGGCCTGGAGCATGTCCAGCGTCTCAGGTCCCCGCACCTCGCCCACGATGATCCGGTCGGGGCGCATGCGTAGGGCGTTTCGTACCAGCTCCCGGATCTTGACCTCGCCTTGGCCCTCGATGTTGGGAGGCCGCGACTCCAAGGTGATCACGTGGTCTTGCTGCAGCTGGAGCTCGGCCGCGTCCTCGATGGTGACGATACGCTCGTCTCCGGGCACGAAGGCGGACATGGCGTTGAGCAGGGTCGTCTTTCCGGTGCCGGTGCCGCCCGAGATGAGGATGTTGAGCTTCCCCCGCACGCACGCGGCCAGGAAGTGGGCAGCCCGGCTGGTGAGCGTCCCGAACTCGATGAGGTCGTCCATCGTGTAGGGGTCACGGGAGAACTTGCGGATGGTGAGGGTGGGTCCCCGCAAGGAGAGGGGCGGAATGATGGCGTTGACGCGGCTCCCGTCCGGGAGACGCGCGTCCACCATGGGCGAGGACTCGTCCACCCGCCTTCCCACCTGGGACACGATCTTGTCGATGATGCGCATCAGGTGGGCGTCGTCCAGGAAGGAGGCGTCGGTGGGCTCGATCTTCCCTGCCCGCTCGATGTACACCTTGTCGTGGCCGTTGACCATGATCTCGGTCACCGTGTCGTCGCGCAGGAACGGCTCCAGCGGCCCGTAGCCGAGGATGTCGTCGGTGATCTCGCGTACGATCTGGCGGCGCTCCTCGCGGGTCAAGGGCGTGCGGTCGAGGGCAAGCTGCTCCATCACCGTGCGCAGCACCCGCTCGGAGAGGTCGTCGGTCGTCTCGGCGGCGAAGAGCTCGGGGCCGAGGCGGGCGATGCAGGCGTGGTGGATCCGCGTCTTCAGCTCGGCGTAGGGGTCTACCTGGGCTCGCGACCTCGTCCGCGGAGACTCCCTCGCGCTCAAAGACACCGGCTCCTGGAGGGAGATCTCGGTCCCGCTTGGGCCTTTGAGGCGATCGTGCAGCCCCATCGGCCTCTACCCCAGAATCTTGGCCAGCACCCCGCGCCGGCCGCTCGCCGTCTTTTTGGCCCTGGCCGATCCGGAGGCTACCAGCTCCTTGCTCAGCTCGATCACGGCCTTGGCGAACTCGGCGCTCGGATCGGCCAGGACGACCGGCTTTCCCCGGTTCACCGACAGCGGCACCGCCCGGTCGCTGGGAAGATCGACCCGGATCTTCGCCTCCAGGGCCCGCTCAACCTCGGCCCGCTTGATGCCCACGTTGGAGTTGGCGCGGTTGAGCACCACCCGGATGCGCTCGGTCGGGAAGGAGAGAAGCTCCAGGGTCTGCAGGCTCAGGCGCACGTTCTTGATGGTGGGCACGTCCAGGCCGCACAGGAGCAGCAGGTCGTCGGTGCGGTCGAGGGTGGCCAACATGGGGCCGTGGAAGAAGGGCGATGTGTCGACCACGATGGCGTCGTAGGAGCCCCGAGCGACCTCGAGCAGCCGAGCCAGCTTGCCCTCCGTAACGAGCTCGGCGTCCTCGGGCTGCAGCGGCGCGGGCAGGACGTCTAGGCCGCAGGGATGGGCAGAGGTGTAGCCAGCCAGCTTCTCCGAGTCGAGCTCGCCAGGGGCGACCACGAGGTCGTATATCGTCTTCTCCGGCTGGATGCCGAGCATGATGGCCGCGTCCCCGAACTGGAGGTCGAGGTCGAGGAGGAGCGTGCGCTTGCCGTGGTACTTGGCTAAGGCCGCCGCCAGGTTGGTGGAGACGCAGGTCTTGCCCACCCCGCCCTTGGGCGAGAACACGGTGATTACCCGGCCCCGACGCCCATCTGGGCTCTGGAGGCGGCGCCCTTGGTGGCAGGCCTTGCGGATAGCGAAGACCACGTTCTCGGTCAGCTGGGGTAGGGGGATGACGTCGGTCACCCCCGCCTCCAGGGCATCCTCGAGCAGGCCGGCGGAGTCGCCGGAGACGAGGAGGATGAGCGGCGCCCGCGTGTACTCGCGAATAGCCGCCACCTCGTCGCCGGGGAACGAGGGACCTCGGGTAGCGTGGATGACCGCCTCCAGGTGGCCTCCAGCCAGGGCCGGGGCCGCCTCCTGCACGCTCTCTCCGGCCCCGACCAGGTCGATCTCCTCGTGCACGGCCAGAGCCTGGACGACCTCGGTCAGGCCGTCGCAGGAGCCGGTCACGTAGATGCGAAGGCGCTCGCGCTCGATGCCGTTGTCGCTCACTCTCAACCTCCGTAGGCTGCGCCGCCCACGCCCAGGGCGCGCTGGATCGTGGCCCGGCTGAGCCCGTCGGTGAGAAGCGTCCAGGGCGTCTCCACGCTGGACGGGCCGTCGGCGTCGTTGAGGCTGGGCCGCAGGGCGATCGACCAGTAGTCGCCCTCCTTGTAGATCAGGGCCAGCTTCTGGGCCTGGCTGTCTGTGACCCGCAGCATCACCCAGTTGTCCGAGCCGGGAACGATGCGCGCGCCCACCTCGGGCTGGCCGGACGTCTGGAGCACAGTGACGTTGCGCACGACGATGCGGCCGAAGGCGTACTCCTTGCCCGTATCGCCGCCCAGCTTCACCTTGAGCACTCCCACCACGTCCACGTGATCGCCGGGCTTGATGGTGCCGGCCAAAAGCTGGTTAGGGTCGCCAGCGAGCTGGATGGCTCGGTAGGTGCCCTTGAGCTGGGTGCGCACGCCCTGCTGGACGATCGGCCCGAAGCGGCGGGCGGTCACCTGCTCGCCCGCGTAGATGGGCTCGACCGCGATCTGGTTACGAATCTGGGACGGGTTGGAGATCGTCCCTGGCACCACTGCCTTGCGGGCGAGCTCGCGGGTCTGGAGCATCTTGCCGCCCACGATCTGGGAGCCGAGGGTGCCGGCAGGGATGTCGCGGGCGGCCACCAGCACGGGTACGGTCTCCTCGTCGTTGGCCACGCTCTTCTTGTAGTTGGAGACGTAAAAGACAGTGAGCAGAGCCGCTACCAGCGCCAAGGCGACAGCAATGAGGATGTTGCGAAGCCGGTACGACGTCATGTGTCTTGTCCTTTGTCGGGGTCGCCTGTCGCTCTATCGGCAGGTCAGCCGGTGAGCTTTACGACCACCGCCCCGAAGTAGTTGGAGCCCGAGGTAGTCGTGGTGCCCTGCCAGGCCAGGTGAGTCAGGTACCCGTTGATGGTGGCGCTGCTCCCGCGAGCGCTCCACCCGGTCATGTGGATGGTCGCCCAACCCACGATGTGGTACTGGAGGTTGGCCCCGTTACCCCTGGTCCCGTCGTAGACGGGGAAGAGGAGGGTCGTTCCCACCCGGGCGTTCATGGCGGCCTGGACCTGGGAAGAGTTGAACTTCGCGCCCGGGTCGGAGTAGTACCAGCCAGGGCTCATGAGCCCGTTGAGCCCGTTTCGAATCCAGTCAGCCAGGATGGAAGGGCCGGTGCCGCCCCGGGAGCCGTCGAGGTTTATGACCTCAAACCCTCCTGGGCCGATCCTCTTCAAATCCCAACTCACGGGCTGGTTGAAGCAGGGGCAGCCCGAGCCGGACAGGAACGGCTCGTTTTTGCTGATCCCGAACGGGGCGGCGTAGGAAGCCTGGGCCAGGTTGAAGGCCCGAGCCTGGGCGCGGGCAGCGAGGTTGAGGCTGCCCACGCCGAGCACCTTGGCCAGGAAGCTGGGCGCCGTGCGCCGCGCGGTGACCGTAATCGTGTCGTTGGCGAACGTGCTCGAGGAGAACTGGACGTCCTCAGCCTGGACGC
>PSLH01000168.1:0-2255 GCA_040289505.1 Thermoleophilia bacterium
GACGAGCAGCTGCGGCGGGCGGTGGAGGGGTGGGGAGGATTCCTCATCGACGAGGGCGACCGCCTGCGGCCCGAGGCCTGTCAGTCCCCGGTGTGGGACACCGCCCTTTCCATCCTCGCCCTCCGGGCCTGCGGCCTTCCTCCCGACCACCCCCAGCTCGTGCGGGCGGGGGAGTGGCTCCTCAGCCAGGAGGTGCGCGTCCGGGGAGACTGGTCGGTGCGCGTCCCCGACCTCGAGCCCGGCGGCTGGGCGTTCGAGTTCGAGAACGACCTCTATCCAGACGTGGACGACGCCGCCGTCTGCTCTCTCGCCCTGCGCGAGCTTGGCATGGGCGAGGAGGCTGTGAGGCGGGCGCTTCGCTGGATCGCTGGCATGCAGTCCTCGAACGGGGGCTGGGGCGCCTTCGATGTGGACAACACCGCTGAGTGGCTCTACCGGGTTCCCTTCTGCGACTTCGGGGCGGTCATCGACCCTCCCAGCGAGGACGTCACCGCGCACGCCCTGGAGGCGCTGGCGCCCGAGCCCGGCTACGACGCGGTCGTGCGCCGCGGCCTCCAGTACCTCCTCGCTGCCCAGCAGGACGACGGCTCCTGGTGGGGCCGCTGGGGCGTCAACCACCTCTACGGCACCGGGGCGGTCCTCCCAGCGCTCGAGGCCTGCGGCCTTCCTCCCGACCACCCCGCCATCCAGCGGGCGGTGGCCTGGCTCGACTCGGTTCAGCAGGAGTCAGGCGGGTTCGGCGAGGACATCCGCTCTTACCACCACCGGGCCTGGCGGGGCCGGGGCGAGGCTACGCCTTCACAAACGGCCTGGGCTTTATTAGCCTACGCAGCGGCAGGCAAGGCAAAGAGCGAGTCCGCCCGCCGCGCGGCGGGCTACCTCTGCGCCACCCAACTCCACAATGGCGACTGGAGTGAGCAGCACTACACCGGAACCGGCTTCCCTACGGATTTCATGATCCGGTACCACCTGTACCGTCTCCATTTCCCGCTCATGGCGCTTGGACGCTTGCGAGAAAGGATGGGCACATGAAGTTTCCGCTTCGCTCCACGATCCAGATCGGGCGCTACGTCGCCTCCCAGAAGCGCAAGGGCGAGCTCTACCCGCTCGTCCTCATGCTCGAGCCGACCCTGGCCTGCAACATCGCCTGCATCGGCTGCGGCAAGATCCGCGAGTACGAGTCGAACAAGGCTCGCCTAACCGTGGACGAGTGCATCGACTCGGGCGTGCAGTGCCCTGCGCCCGTGGTCTCCATCTGCGGCGGCGAGCCCCTCGTCTACAAGGGCATCGAGGACGTGGTGGCTGGCCTCCTCGAGCTGAAGAAGACGGTGGAGCTGTGCACGAACGCCTTGCGGCTGGAGGAGTTCCTCGATGTCTTCAAGCCCGACCCCCGGCTCACCTTCGTCGTCCACCTGGACGGCATGCGCGAGATTCACGACTACATCTGCGACTACCCGGGCCTGTGGGATATCGCCGTGGCCGCCATCAAGAAGGCCCGCAAGGCCGGCTTCCGGGTCACCACCAACACCACCGTATTCAAGGAGACCTCGGTGGAGGACGTGATCCAGATGATGGACTACCTCACCAACGAGGTCGGGATCGACGGCATGCTGGTGGCGCCCGGGTACCAGTACTCCCAGATCGACCCGGCCCTGACCATGACCCGGGCCGAGCACGAGGAGAAGTTCCGCCGCATTCGGGCCGCCGTCAAGGAGCGCGGCTACCGCTGGCTGGCAAGCCCGCTCTACCAGGACTTCCTCACCGGCGAGCGCAAGCTGCCCTGCGCTCCCTGGGGCTCGATCACCCGCAACCCCTACGGCTGGAAGGGGCCCTGCTACCTCCTCACCGACGGCATCTTCCCCACCTACGAGGCCCTGGTCGAGGGCATCCAGTGGGAGCACTACGGCCCCGGCAACGATCCCCGCTGCGAGCACTGCGCCATCCACTCGGGGTTCGAGCCGGCGGCCGCCTACGCTGCTACCGAGAGCCTGCGGGAGACCGTCCGGAGCATGGCGTGGACGTTGACGGGGTGATCTTGGCCTGCGCCACGCGCACGGAGGCGCGATCTGCCCGCCGGCTGGGGGCCCGCGTGGTCGTGGTGGGGGTGGGCGCAAGAAGATGCCTCCCTCAGGAGGAGGTGGTCTCCTTCGGCCTCTGCGGCGCTCTCGACGAGGGGATGGAGGTGGGCGACCTGGTGGACGCCGTGCGGGTGGTGGACGAGGCCGGCCGTCCCCTGTGGGAGGGCGAGCCGCTCG
>PSLH01000169.1:0-2233 GCA_040289505.1 Thermoleophilia bacterium
CTCAATGAGGCCCCGACCTTTCGGCCGGGGAAACGTGACCATGTCGCCGAGCCGGCGATGCGGCGGCAATTCCCTCAATGAGGCCCCGACCTTTCGGCCGGGGAAAGCCTCGACACCCCCCAGCACCTCCGAGAGTGGGCTTGACCCGGTTCCGTGGACACCCAAGATTGGGGCACGCACGGCTCCAGGAAAGGAGTCCACATGCCGAAGGGGAGGGCATTCCCCCGGGAGTTCCGGGCTGAGGCCGTCCAGCTGTACCGCTCTTCCGGCAAGGGCCTGAGGGAGGTGGCCGCCGACCTCGGCCTCGCGCCGGAGACGCTTCGTCGGTGGGTCCTGCAGGCCGACGTCGACGCCGGACGAAGAAACGGGCTCACCACCGAGGAGCGGGAGGAGCTCCGGCGGCTCCGCCGGGAGAACCGAATCCTGCGCGAGGAGCGGGAGATCCTGAAAAAAGCCACCGCCTTCTTCGCCAGGGACAGCGAGACCCGGTGAGCGACTACCGGTTCATCGAGGCGGAGAAGGACAATCACCCCGTCGCGTGCCTGTGCCGGGTCCTGGAGGTCTCTTTCAGCGGGTTCTACGCCTGGCTTCGCCGGGAGCCCTCGGAGCGGGCCCGAAAGGACGAGGAGCTCGCCGAGCGGATCAAGGCCATCCACGACGCCAGCCGGGGGATCTACGGGGCTCCCCGCATCCACGCCGAGCTCAAGGACGAGGGCACCCCGGTGGGCAAGAAGCGGGTGGCCCGGCTGATGCGGGCCCAGGGTCTCCAGGGCGTGCACCGCAGGAGAAGGACCAAGACGACCCGCCAGGACAAGGCCGCGGCTCCAGCTCCGGACCTCGTGGACCGGGACTTCTCCGCCCCCGGCCCGGACCGAAAGTGGATGGCCGACATCACCTACGTCCCCACGTGGGTCGGGTTCCTGTACCTGGCGGTGGTGGTGGACGCCTTCAGCCGCAAGGTGGTGGGATGGGCCATGGCCGCTCACCTGCGCACCGAGCTCGTGCTGGATGCTTTGGAGATGGCCATCCGGACCAGACGCCCCGGCCCCGGGGTGGTCCACCACTCCGATCGAGGGTGCCAGTACACCAGCGTGGCGTTTGGCAAGCGGTGCCGGGAGGCCGGGATCGTGGCCTCCATGGGATCGACCGGGGATTGCTTCGACAACGCGCTTTGCGAGTCGTTCTTCGCCTCCCTCGAGACCGAGCTCATCGACCGCAGCGTGTTCCGCGACCACGCCCAGGCCCACACCGCGGTGTTCGACTACATCGAGTGCTTCTACAACCGCAGGAGGCGCCATTCCGCCCTGGGGTACCTGTCGCCGGCGGAGTTCGAGAGGAGGCACGGTGGGCTCGCCGAAGCGGCCTGAGAGCCCGGATCTCCCGAGCCTCTCATACCGGGGCCGTCCCGACCGGGCCTCAGATCGCTTCTCAGGGCTTCGTTCTTCGCGCATCGGGCCGATCCGGCCCCTCGGGGAGCCCACCGACCCTCACTCAGCGCCTGTCGTCCGCCAGGACGGGCCGACACAAGGAGGTGGTAGGAGGGAGCTTCAGATCGCGCACGTGTCACGTCGTCCGCTGTC
Source organism: Thermoleophilia bacterium (assembly GCA_040289505.1). Lineage (GTDB taxonomy): Bacteria > Actinomycetota > Thermoleophilia > Gaiellales > Gaiellaceae > PALSA-612. The sequence continues at coordinate 1,581 of PSLH01000169.1, forward strand.
CACGGAACCGGGGCAACTCCAAGATGACGTGAGACACCTTCCCCGCCGGAATTACTGACCCGAAGGGCGAGGAAGGAGCACGACGAGATGGCGATCATGCTGACCCGAGGCCGGGTTGATCCTGCCTCCACGGAGGACGGCCCGCCGGACCCGGAGGTCCCCGAGAAGGCGAAGCGCCGCAGCTTCACCGCCGAGTACAAGCTGAGGATCCTGGAGGAGGCCGACCGGGCCCGGGCCCCCGGAGAGATCGGGGCGCTGCTGCGACGGGAAGGCCTGTACTCCTCCCACCTGGTCGACTGGCGGCGCCAGCGGACCGAGGGGCGCCTCGGCGGGCGACCGGGACGCAGGGGCGCGGACCCCAAGGACGCCGAGATCGAGCGGCTGAAGAAGGAGAACGCTCGCCTGCGCCGGCGCCTGGGGCAGGCCCAGACGGTGATCGACGTCCAAAAAAACTCTCGCGGGCGCTTGGGATCGAGCAGGAGACGACCGAGGACGACGAGACGCCATGATCGCAGCGGCGGAGGAGCTGGCCCCGGTGGTGGGGGTGCGCAGGGCGTGCGCGGTGACCGGAGCGTCGCACTCCACGCTGTATCGGCGCTAGGAAGCCGACCGGTCGAGCGAGGCCGAAGGCCAGACCCTCCTCGCCGCGGGCG
>PSLH01000028.1:0-21999 GCA_040289505.1 Thermoleophilia bacterium
AGGAACATGCCCTGGTTCCCCGACTCCGGGCTCTTGAACAGAAGCTCCTTTCCCTTGAGGCCCTTCCAGGTCTTGAACTCGGGGTGCTGCTTCATCAAGTACGTTGGGATGAACCAGCCGATGTGACCCACGAGCCCGTTCCAGCCCGCCAGCACCACCGCCTTCTGCTTCTGCGCGTATTGCTTGTACTGGTCGACGTGCTGCCAGTCCTCGAGCACGGCGTCGGTCTTGCCGCGGGCCATCGCCTCGTACACGGGGATCTCCGCGATCTGGGTGATCTTGACCGTGCAGCCGAGGAACTTCTCGAGCACGTACTTGGCGACGTAGGTGTTGGCGGTCGAGCCCACCCACGCCTGCTCGTTGAGCGTCACCGTGCCGCAGGACGCTCCTCCGGTAGCGGTGGCCGTGCTCGCGGCCACGAGCGCCGCGGCCGTCGCCACCACCCCTGTCGCTAGCAGAGCTCGCCCGGGGAGCGCGCGGAGACGGTGCCTAGCACCACTCGTCATACGATCCTCCTTCCGTTCGTCGATCGACCTTTACTTGTGCGACCTTTACTTGTGTTCGTCGCCGCCCCTCACCGGTAGGCCTCCTCCCCGACCCTCCTTTTTCCCTGCGTGACTCGATCTAGGGCGATGCCGAGAGCGAGGATGGCCACCGAGGCGAGGACGCCGTTTCCGAACTCGTTGCGCTGCAAGCCCTTGGCCACCTCGTAGCCGAGAGCTCCCGATCCCACCAGCCCGGCGATCACCACCACCGCCAGCACCATCATGATCCCCTGGTTGACGCCGAGCATGATCGCCTCCCTCGCCAAGGGGATCTTCACCTTGAGAAGAAGCTGTCCTCGCGTAGCCCCGAAGGCGCTCGCCGCCTCCACCGCTGCCGGCGCCACGTCGCGCACCCCCCGCTCGACCAGCCGTACGACGACCGGAAAGGCGTAGAGAACGGAGGCGACGATGCCGGGGACGAACGAGATCGGCATCAAATAGACGAAGGGGATGATGTAGACGAGCTGGGGGAGAGTCTGGAGCACGTCGTTGATCGGGCGCAGAGCGCGACTCACGATGGTGCTCTCTGCCGCCCATACTCCCAGGACGACGCCGACGGCAACGGCCAGGGCGGTGGCCACGAGAACCTGGGAAGCCGTGTCCATGCCCGGCTGCCACTCGCCCACGAGTCCCACCGTGGCCAGCATGGCGAGCACGGTGAAGGCGGGGCGAAGGCCGCTGACCACGAAGGCGATGGCGACGAGGCCAGCCACGGTGGCGAACCAAGGCGTGCCCACCAGGAAGTTGCCGGTCGGGCTCGTCACCTGGAACACCCAGGTGCTCGGGTCCTGGACGTAGTCGAGGGCCGACTGGACGCGGGCTAGGAGCCAGTCCTGGGCCGTCCACCGCTGCCAGGTCTGGCCGGCTCCTAGGCCCCGGCCCAGGCCCACCGCTAGACCGATAGCAGCCAAGGTGGCCGCCGTCGCCAGCCGCAGCCTCCGCACGTCGGCGGGGGTCAAATGGCGCCGGGCGGGGTCCGCCCGCACGGCCGCCGCCTCTGTCGCCCGGTCGAGAGCGATAGCCATGATCACGATGGCGACCCCGGCCAGGACGGCCAGAGCCGGGTTCGAGTAAAGGCCGTTCGTGACCGTATCGCCCAGGCCGCTTCCTCCGATCAGGCCCGCGATCACGACCATGGACAGGGCAAAAAGGATGGTCTGGTTGACGGAGAGGAGAATCATGCGGCGGGCCAGGGGAAGCTGCACCTTGAGGAGGAGTTGGCGGCTCGTGGCGCCCATCGCTCGCGCTGCCTCGACCGTCTCCCGGGGCACGCTGCGGATACCGAGGGCGGTGATGCGCACCGCCGGCGGCACGGCGTAGATCATGGTCGTCACTACCGCCGCCCCCGGTCCCACCGAGAACAGGATGACCACCGGCATCAGGTAGGCGAAGGCAGGCACGATCTGCATGGCGTCGAGCACGGGGGCGAGGGCCCGCTGTACACGGTCGGAGCGACCGGCCGCGATCCCCACAGGAATGCCTACGAGCAAGGAGAGAGCCACGGCGGCCACCATCAAAGACAGGGTCTCCATGCTCTCGCTCCACAAGCCGAGGAGCGCGAAGGAGGCAAGCGCGCTCAGCATGACCGCCCCTGCTCGAACGCCCCCGAAGCGGAGGGAAAGGAGGGTCGCTGTCGCCGTCGTGCCCGCCCAGGTCATCTCGGTGAGGGCGGTGAAGAGCCAGCCGACCAGGTCGTCGAGGAAGGAGGCGAAGCCGTTGAAGAGCACGAACACGAGGCTGGGATCCTCGGCGTTTCGCTGGTCTGAGAGCCAGATCTGGAAGCGATCGAGGTAGCCGCTCAGGCTCTCCCAGGCAAGCCAGCTCGGCCACGGGTAGTCCCAGGCAGCGACGCCATAGGCGACACCCATGCCGGCCACGATGGCTGCCACCAGCACAAGCCGGCTCTGCCACCAAGGCCGGCGCACGACGAGGGGAGCAGAGACGGCGTAGTCGGTGGCGACCGAGGACACCGCCTGCCTCAGCTCGTCTCGGCGGCGATCGTGCGCAGGACCGCCTCCCGGTCGACCACTCCCACCACCCGACCCTGCTCGACCACGAGCAGCGGCCGCTCGCTCTCGGCCAGGGCCGGCACCGCCTCCCGCAACCGGGTGGACACGTCCAGGCGAGGGCCGTCCAGAGGGTCGTCGGGCCGGGCGGGCCGCATCACCCAGCGCAGGGTGAGGACGTGGCTTTTAGGGACGTCGCGCACGAACTTGGCCACGTACTCGTCGGCCGGCGATCCGACGAGATCCTCCGGCGTCCCCACCTGGACGATCCTGCCGTCTCGCATAATGGCGATGCGGTCGCCCAGTCGAAGCGCCTCCGAGAGATCGTGAGTCACGAACACCACCGTCTTTCCGGTCTCCTGCTGGAGCCGGATTACCTCGTCCTGCATCTCGCGGCGGATGAGTGGATCGAGGGCGCTGAACGGCTCGTCGTAGAGCATCACCTTGGGGTCGACGGCGAACGCCCGGGCCACCCCCACTCGCTGCTGCATCCCGCCCGAGAGCTGATCGGGGAAGAGGTCGGCCGCGTCCTCCAGCCCCACCAGTCGCAGCATCTGGCGAGCCCGCTCTAGCCGCTCGGCCTTGGCCACGCCTTGGACCTCCAGCCCGAAAGCGACGTTGTCGATGACCCGGCGGTGGGCGAGGAGCCCGAAGTGCTGGAAGACCATGGACACTGTATGCCGGCGTAGGTCGCGCAGCTCGGCCTCGCTGGCCTTGGTCACGTCTTTCCCGTCGATCTCGATCTGGCCGGCGGTGGGCTCGACCAAGCGGATGAGAGAACGGATGAGGGTGGACTTGCCCGAGCCGGAGAGGCCCATGACCACGAACACCTCCCCAGGCCACACCTCTAGAGTCACGTCGCGCACGGCGGCCACGCACCCCGTCTTGGCCCGAAGCTCGGCTTGAGGAAGCTCCGCCAGGGGCGTGCCTAGCAGGCGCTCGGCGTGGGGCCCAAAGAGCTTCCACACCCCCCGGGCGCGGATGAGAGGCCCCTGGCCGCGGCTGGCAGGCTTGACCGAGACCTTCGCCTCGTCCCTCGTGGCCGTGGCCATGTCATCCACCTCGTCCAGGAAGGCCGCATCGTAGCCTTGGGCGCCGCCCCTGGCCAGCGACGGCGGAGACAGGCCCAGCCTGCCTGCTCCTCGGGAGGAGGTAGAGCCGTCGTATGGAGCGCTCGCGGTGTATATTCTTTATATATCAGAATGCCTCAGCCGCTTCACGTCCATCAACCAGAAGCCGCCGACGCCCGCTCCCTGGGCGACCGCGCCTACTACGCCATCCGCGAGCTGATCGTGTCGCTGGCGCTCCCTCCGGGCTCCGTCATCAACGAGCGGGAGCTCATGGAGCGCCTCCAGGTGGGGCGGACGCCGGTGCGGGAGGCGCTCCTCACCCTCGCCCGCGAGCGGCTGGTAGAGATCTACCCGCGACGGGGCATGTTCGTGTCCCGCGTGGACGTGGGCGACTTGGCCGGGCTCTCCGAGGTGCGCCTTTCCCTCGAGGGCTTGGCCGCTCGGCTCGCCGCCGAGCGGGCTACAGCCGATGACCGGCGAGGCTGCGCCGAGCTTCTGGCCGAGGTCGAGCGGGCTGCCGGGGAGCGAGACGAGCGCGCGCTCATCGATCTCGATCAGCGCATCCACCGCCACGTTTACCGCTGCGCGCACAACCCGTTCCTCGAGCAGACTCTGGGCGAGTACTACATGCTCACGCTGCGCATCTGGTTTCTGGCCCTCGACCGGGTAGCCCGCCTAGAGGAGGCGGTGGGCGAGCACCGCCAGCTCCTGGCGGCGATCCAGGGAGGCGACCCCGACCGGGCCGAGGAGGTCATGCGGATGCACGTGGCCAGCTTCGAGCGCGCGATCCGCGAGGTTCTCTAGCGCTCACCCACGACCCTGATCAGGAGGATCGATTCATGACAGGCTTCCCCTCCCAGGCCCGATGCGTCGTCATTGGCTGCGGCATCGTCGGAAACAGCCTCGCCTACCACCTGACGCTGCAAGGCTGGACGGACGTGCTCCTCATCGACAAGGGGCCTCTCCCCAACCCGGGCGGCTCGACCGGTCATGCCTCCAACTTCATCTTCCCCGTCGACCACTCCAAGGAGATGACCCAGCTCACCCTGGAGAGCGTGCGCCAGTACCAGGAGCTGGGCGTCTTCACCCGCTCGGGGGGGATCGAGGTCGCCCGCACCGAGGCCAGGGTGCAGGAGCTCCAGCGGCGCATGTCCTCGGCCAAGGCCTGGGGAGTGGAGGACGTGGCCCTCTTGACCCCGGCCGAGGTGAAGGAGCTCGTGCCCTTCATCGACGAGAGGGTCATCCTGGGGGGCTTCTACACGGCCAGCGTGGGCGTGGTCGACTCGCTCCGGGCCGGTACCATCATGCGCGAGCGAGGGCAGGCCTCGGGGGCGCTGGCCGTCTTCGCCAACACCGAGGTGATCGGCATCGACGTCGAGCGCGGGCGGGTGCGGCGCGTGCGTACGACCCGCGGCGACGTGGAGACGGAGACGGTGGCCATCGCCTGCGGGGTGTGGAGCCCGCGCCTGGCCCGCATGGCGGGGGCGTCGATTCCGCTCACGCCGGCGGTGCACCAGATGATCGACATCGGCCCAGTGCCGCGCTTCCTGGAATCGCAAGGGGAGATCGAGTACCCGATCGTGCGGGACATGGATACGAACATGTACGAGCGCCAGCACGGGACCGGCCTGGAGATCGGCTCCTACGCCCACCGACCCATCCTCTACGACCCGGACGAGATTCCCTCCTTGGAGGAGGCGGCCCTGTCGCCGACCGAGCTTCCCTTCACCCAGGAGGACTTCAGCCTGCAGATGGAGCAGGCCCTGGAGCTGATGCCGGAGATCGTGGGCGACGAGCGGGTGGGCATCAAGTACGCGATCAACGGCCTCCTTTCCCTCACCCCCGACGGCATGCCCATCCTGGGCGAGACGCCGGAGGTGAGAGGGCTGTGGTCGGCCGCCGCCGTGTGGGTCAAGGAAGGCCCGGGGGTGGGCAAGGCGGTAGCCGAGTGGATGACCCACGGCGAGGCGGAGATCGACCTCCACGCCTCCGATATCGCCCGTTTCTGGCCCCATCAGAAGACCCGTGCCCACGTGCGGGCTCGGGCGGCCGAGGGCTTCAACAAGACCTACGGCATCGTCCACCCGCTGGAGCAGTGGGAGTCGAATCGGGGCGTGCGCCTCTCCCCCTTCTACGAGCGGGAGAGGGCGCTCGGCGCCGTCTTCTTCGAGGCAGCGGGCTGGGAGCGCCCCCAGTGGTACGAGGCGAACGCGGCCCTGTTGGAGGAGTACGGCGATCGGGTGGGCCGCCGCCAGGCCGAGTGGGACGCCCGTTGGTGGTCGCCCATCATCAACGCCGAGCACCTGGCCATGCGCGACCGGGCCGGCCTCTTCGACCTGTCTGCCTTCGCCATCTTCGACGTAGCCGGACCGGGCGCGCTCGACCTCCTCCAGCGCCTGTCTCTCCGTCAGATCGACGTCCCCGTCGGCCGGGTCGTGTACACGCCCTGGCTGACCCCGAGGGGGGGATTCCGGGCCGACCTCACCATCATGCGCCTGGGCGAGGAGCGCTTCCGGGTGGTGACAGGCGGCGCTCACGGAATGGCCGACCTCAAGTGGCTCCTCGATCACCTGCCTGCCGATGGCTCGGCCCAGGTGTCGGACGAGACCTCAGCCTGGGCAACCCTCGGCCTGTGGGGGCCGCGGGCCCGCGACATCCTGGCCAGCCTCACCTCGGACGACGTGTCGCCCGAGGGCTTTCCCTTCGCCACCTGCCGCACGATCGAGGTGGGCCCGCTCCGCGTGCTCGCCTCGCGCATCTCCTACGTGGGCGACCTGGGCTGGGAGCTCTACGTGCCCATCGAGCAGGGCGCCCGCCTGTGGGACCTCCTGTGGGAGGCGGGTCAGCCGCACGGACTCGTCGCCTGCGGTATCGGCGTCTACGGCACTACCGGTCGGCTGGAGAAGTGCTACCGGGCCTACGGCTTCGAGCTGGAGAGCGAGTACACGGTGGTGGAGGCGGGCATGGCCTGGGGCCCGGTCAAGGAGGAGGACTTCATCGGCAAGGAGGCCCACCTCCGCCACCGCCAGGAGGAGCCGGCCGCCCTCCTCTGCACGCTCGTCGTCGACGACCACCGCTCCTCCTCGGGCCTAGAGCGGTACATGCTGGGCCGGGAGCCGATCGTCACCCGGAAGGGGGGGCGCATCGTCGACCGCAAGGGCCGCGGCTCCTACGTCACGAGCGCGGGCGCAGGGCCCTCGCTGGGCAAGCACATTCTCATGGCCTACCTCCCGCCTGAGCACGCCGTGGTCGGCGCCGAGCTGGCCGTCGAGTACCTGCACGAGCTCTACCCGGTCACGGTGGCGGTGGTCGGCTCGACGCCTCTCTTCGACCCCGAGAACACGAGGATCCGCTCATGAGGGTGCTCGTCTGCGTCAAGCGGGTACCCATGACCGGGGGTCGCATCGTCCTCACGCCCGACCAGCGGGAGATCGAGACGCGTCACCTCGGCTTCACCGTCAGCCCCCACGAGGAGTGCGCGGTGGAGGAGGCGGTGCGGCTGATCGAGACCCACGGCGGTGAGTCTGTCGTCCTCACGCTGGGCCCACCTCAGGCCGAGGAGCAGCTTCGCGACGCCATGGCCATCGGCGTCGACCGAGCCATCCACCTCGTCACCGACGGGGAGGAGTGGGATCCCCAGGCGACAGCCGCTGCCATCGTGGAGGCGATCGAGGTCGAGCGGCGGGTCGGAGGCGACTTCGACCTCTACCTCTTCGGCAACGAGTCGGCCGACGCCGGCAACTACCAGGTCGGGATCCGGGTCGCCTACTCCCTCGGCCTCCCGGTCGTGACCGGGGTCAAGGCGCTCGCCGTGGAGGGGGATCGCCTGCGCCTGGAGCGGGAGGCGGGCGCCGCTCGTGACCTCTACGAGGTTCCCCTCCCTGCCGTCGTCACCGTGCTCGAGGGCATCAACCTCCCCCGCTATCCCTCCGTGCCCGGGCGCATGCGCGCTCAGCGAAAGCCCATCGCCTCCTCTACGCCCGTCCGGCCGACGCCGCGGCTGGAGAAGGTGCGACTGGTGGTGCCTGAGAGCCAGAGGAAGGAGGCTGAGATCCTGGGGCACGGTCCCCAGGCAGCACCGCGGGTGGTTGAGCTCTTGGCCGAGCTGGGGGTACTTCCGTGACCGTTCTCGTCCTCGCCGAGCAGACAGGTGGGCAGCCCGACGAGCTCTCCCTGCAGGCGGTCGCCTTCGCCCGCTCGCTCTTCCCGGATAGGCCCGTCCACGCCCTCCTCGTGGGCGAGGCCCAGGCGGTGGCCGCCGCTGCCAGCCTGCCCGTGGCTACAGCCTACGTGGCCGAGGTCGAGGGCTCCTACGCGCCGGCAGCGTGGGCCACGGCGGCGGCGGAGCTCCTCGACAGGCTCCAGGCCGACAGCCTCATCGCCCCCGGAAGCGACCGCGGCAACGAGGTCCTGGCTCACGTGGCTTGCCGGCTCGACCTTCCCTTCGCTGCCAACTGCGTCGCCGCCACGCCTGGAGAACCAATCCGCCTTACCCGTGTCCGGTGGGGCGGAAGCCTGCTCGAGGAGGCGCTTTTGCACGCGCCGATCACGATCCTGAGCGTCGCTCCCCATGCGGTGGCCGCTTCCCCGCCAGGTCGGCCCCAAGCGGTGGAGACGTTCCAGCCCGCTCTCGCTGCCGCCGACCTGGCCGTGCGGGTGGTGGGACGGGTGGAGCCCGCCGGGACCGGCGTGTCCCTGGCCGAGGCCAAGGTCGTCGTCTCCGGAGGCCGCGGAGTCGGCTCAGCGGAGGGGTTCGCCGTCATCGAGGAGCTGGCCTCGCTCCTGGGCGGCGCCGTGGGCTGCTCGCGCGCGGTGACGAGCGCGGGCTGGCGACCGCACCGAGACCAGGTAGGCCAGACAGGGACGAAGATCGCCCCCGACCTCTACATCGCCTGCGGCATCAGCGGCGCTACCCAACACATGGCCGGCTGCAAGGGAGCCAAGAGGATCCTGGCCATCAACTCCGACCCTGAGGCTCCCATCCTGGCCTCGGCCGACTACGCGGTAATCGGCGACCTCCACGAGATCGTGCCCGCGATCTCGGCCGAGATCAGGAGGGTGCAAGGGCGATAGACGTCCTCGCCGGAGCGCTCGCCCTGGCTTCTCTGTGGGCCCTTTGCGGGGGCCTCTTTGCCCGCCGCGCCCTCTTCCTAGCTCGGCTCCTGCGCAGGGGGAAGCCGATCGCTCGCCAGGACTCGTTGCCTTCCCGCCTGCGGGCAGAAGCCGAGGTCGTCCTCGGCCAGCGGAAGCTCTTGCAGCGGCCGGGGCCGGGGCTCATGCACGCGGCCATCTTCTGGGGCTTCCTCGTCCTCCTTCCCACCGTCGTCATGGCCATGGTGGGGGCGGTCGACCGGGAGGCGAGCCTTCCCTGGCTGGGCGAGCAGGGGTGGTACTTCCTGCTCGTGGACGTCTTCGGCCTGCTCGTGGCCTTGGGCGTGGCCGCTGCCCTGGCCATCCGCAAGATCCAGCGGCCAGCCCGCTTCCAGGGAAGCCACCTGGGGGAGGCAGACCTCATCCTGTCCTTGATCGCGGCCATCGTGGCCACCCTCCTTCTCTGGCACGCAAGCCGCATCGCCCTTGGCCTGGCCGAGTGGCCGGCCTCCGCCTCGCCGCTCTCCAAGGCTCTCTCCGGCCTGTTCGCCGACGACGGAGCCAGCCGCGTCGCTGAACGAGGCCTGGTCTGGGCCCACGTGGCCGTGATCCTCTCCTTCCTCGCCTACCTCCCCCACTCCAAGCACTTGCACATTGCCACTGCCGCCGTCAACGTCTTCTTTGGACGGACGCGCGCCCGAGGCAGGCTGGAGCCGCTCTCTTTCGACGCCGAGGACGAGGCCGACATTCGCTTCGGGGCCTCCACCGTGGCCGACCTGACCTGGAAGCAGATGCTGGACGCCCTCTCCTGCACCGAGTGCGGCCGTTGCCAGGACGCGTGCCCAGCCTGGGCGACCGGCAAGGTCCTCTCCCCCAAGCTCCTCATCATGGGCATCCGCGACCAGCTCGTGGCCGAGGGCGAGGCTGTCCTTGCCGGCGGCGACCTTTCCCCCATCGTCGGAAACGGGGTCCCCGAGGAGATGGTGTGGGACTGCGTCACCTGCGGCGCCTGCGTGCAGGAGTGCCCGGTGTCGATCGAGCACATCGACCACATCGTCGATCTGCGCCGACACCTGGTCATGGTCGAGTCGCGCTTCCCTGCCGAGGCGGGGACGATGCTGCGGGACGTCGAGCGGGGAGCGAACCCGTGGGGAAAGCCCCAGGCCGAGCGGGCCGCCTGGGCGGAGGGGCTGGGGGTGCGGGTGCTGCAGCCGGGAGACCCGCCCCCGGAGGTCCTCTACTGGGTGGGCTGCGCCGCCTCCTTCGACGAGCGGGCGCGGGCGACGGCGGTGTCGGTTGCCCGTCTTTTGCAGGCGGCGGGAGTGGACTTCGCCGTCCTCGGCCCCCGCGAGGCGTGCACCGGCGATCCGGCCCGACGGATGGGGAACGAGTACGTGTTCCAGGCCTTGGCCGAGCAGAACGTGGCCACCTTGAACGCAGCGGGCGTGACCCGGATCCTCGCCAGCTGCCCCCACTGCTTCAACACCCTGGCCAACGAGTACCCCGACTTCGGCGGCCGCTACCAGGTCATGCACCACACTGAGCTCTTGGCCAGCCTCGTCCGCGACGGCCGCCTGGCCCCGGCCGCGAGCGGGCAGGCGATCGCCTACCACGACTCCTGCTACCTGGCCCGCCACAACGACGTCCTGGCGGCTCCCCGCGAGATCGTGTCCCGTCTAGGCCGGCCGCGGGAGATGGCCAGGAGCGGCAAGCGGACCTTCTGTTGCGGCGCCGGCGGCGCCCACATGTGGATGGAGGAGCGAGGACCTTCGATCGGCCAGGAGCGCGCTCAGGAGGCAGCGACGACAGGCGCCGATACCCTGGCTGTGGCCTGCCCCTTCTGCGCCATCATGCTCGACGACGCCGTGCGCGAGATTGGCCGCGCCCTGCGAGTGGCAGACGTGGCCACGCTGCTCGCCGAGTCGATCCCGTCCATCGACGACACGGAAGGAGAGAGTGCCCATGGCCATTGACCAGCGCGCCCGGCTCGCCTCTAGCCTCGAGCGGCTGGGCACGGAGACCGCCTTCAGCGTGCTTGCCCGGGCCCGCGAGCTCGAGCGACAGGGTAAGCACGTCATCCACCTAGAGATCGGCGAGCCCGACTTCGATACCCCCAAGCACATCTGCCAAGCGGCGATGGAGGCGATGCGGGAGGGGCAGACCCACTACTGCCCCTCCGCCGGCCTGCCCGAGCTGCGCGAGGCGGCCGCACGCTACTTGAGCGAGAGCCGGGGCATCTCGGTACGACCGGAGAACGTGCTCGTCGGCACCGGCGCCAAGCCCTTCCTCTTCTTCACCATCCTCGCCACCTGCGACCCCGGCGACGAGGTGGTCTACCCCGACCCCGGCTTTCCCATCTACGAGTCGGCCATCTCCTGGGCGGGAGCGACCCCAGTGCCGCTTCCCCTCCACGAGGAGCGCGACTTCGCCTTCGACCCCGACGAGCTCGCCGCTCGGCTCAGCCCGCGGACGAAGCTCGTCATCCTCAACTCGCCCCACAACCCGACCGGTGGGGTGGTGGGGAAGGAGGAGATCGCCGCCGCTGCCCGCGCTATCGCCGCCACCGACGCCTGGGTTCTCTCCGACGAGGTCTACTCGCAGATGCTCTACGAGGGCGAGCTCGCCTCTATCGCCGCCGAGGAGGGGATGCTCGAGCGCACCGTCCTCCTCGACGGCTTGTCCAAGACGTTCGCCATGACCGGCTGGCGGTGCGGTTTCGCGGCCGTGCCCGACCCGCTGGTCGATCCCCTCGTGCGCTTCTTCGTCAACTCGACCTCCTGCGTACCGCCCTTCGTCCAGCTTGCCGGCGTGGCCGCCCTAGAGGGACCGCGGGACGAGGTAGAGGCGATGATGGCCGAGTTTCGGGCCCGCCGCTTGCTCGTGGTCGAGGGCCTGAACTCCCTTCCCGGCGTCTCCTGCCGCCTTCCCCGGGGCGCCTTCTACGCCTTCCCCAACGTGGCCGGTACCGGCTTTGCCGCCGAGGAGCTGGCGGAGCGCCTGCTCGAGGAGGCAGGCGTAGCCGTGCTGGCGGGAACCGCCTTCGGCCGGGTGGGCCGGGACAACCTGCGCCTCTCCTACGCCAACTCGCGGCCCAACCTGGAGCGGGCCTTGGAGCGAATCGCTGACTTTCTGGCCACGCGGAGCCCTCGCTCCGACAGGGGATGAAAAGCGCGGGTGGAGAGCGAGTTGCCGACACTCTCGCTGTCATCCATAATGTGGAAGTCTCATTCCACCATATGACTAGAAACCAGGAAGCGCCCCGGACAGGAACCCAGTCGATCGACCGGGCGGCCCGCCTCCTCGTGCGCGTGGTCGAGGGCGAGCGGCCGCTGACCGTGTCCGAGCTGGCTGAGGCCGAGGCCCTCCCCCGCTCCACTACCTCCCGCCTCGTCGGCGCTCTCGAGCGCCACGGCCTCGTCCAGCGGGATGGGGGCGTGGCCGTGCGGCCTGGTCCGGTACTCCTGCGCTACGCCCAGCGCGGCCTCGCCGCCGTCGATCTCGTGGAGCTGGCGGCGGAGACGCTCGACCGCCTGGCCGAGGCGAGCGGGGAGACGGTGAACTTGGGCGTGACCACGCCCCTGGGCGTGGACCAGCTCGACCAGCGGGACAGCCGCCACTTCATCGGCTCTACCAACTGGGTGGGGCGGCGCGTCCCCCACCACTGCACGGCGCTCGGCAAGGTGTTCCTGGCCTTCGGGGCCGCCCGGCTCCCGAGGGGGCCGCTGGACAAGCTCGCCCCGCGCACGATCGTCGATCGGGAGGAGCTTGCTCGCGAGCTGGAGCGGGTTCGGGCCCGCGGCTACGCCACGACCGTCGACGAGCTCGAGCCCGGCCTGTGGGCCGTGGCAGCGCCCGTGTTCGGCGCGAGCGGCGTGGTGGCCGCGCTGAGCATCTCGGGGCCGACCACGCGGCTTGGCGATGGCCTCCTCGACGAGCTCGGGCGCCTCCTCGTGAGAGAGGCGCACGAGCTCTCGGCACGACTCGGTACCAGCTACACGGAGGAAGGTGCGGCATGACCCACGACGAGATTCTGCAGGGCCTCTACGACTACACGCTGGTGGGCAACGCCCCCGAGGTACGAAGCCTCACCGAGAGAGGCTTGGAAGAGGGGCTGGATCCTGAGAAGATGCTGTACGAGGCCCTCATCCCCTCTCTCGAGGAGGTGGGAGCCCGCTTCGAGCGGGGCGACTTCTTCGTCCCTGAGATGCTGATCGCGGCTAAGGCCATGCAGGGCGCGCTCGACATCCTGCGGCCGCTTCTGGCCGAGACGGGGGCCAAGCCGATCGGCACCTTCGTCATGGGCACGGTCAAGGGCGACGTGCACGATATCGGCAAGAACCTGGTCAACATCATGCTCGAGGGGGCCGGCTTCACCGTGATCGACCTGGGCGTGAACGTCGCCCCCGAGACCTTCGTAGAGCAGGTAGCCGAGCACCGCCCCGACATCGTCGGCTTCTCCGCCTTCCTCACCACCACCATGCCCATGTTCAAGGCCAACATCAACGCCCTGGAGAAGGCAGGACTCCGCCACGAGGTGATCGTCATGGTCGGCGGGGCGCCCGTGACCCAGGCCTACGCCGACGCAGTGGGGGCCGACGGCTACGCGGCGGATGCCTCTACCGCCGTTCGCTTGGCCAAGGACTTGATCGAGCGACGGCGAGCGGCGCTCGTCCCTGCCTAGGAGACAGGGTGAACCTCCTCGCTACCGTCGAGCACGCAGTCAAGGGCCCGCTCTTCGGCTGTCGGATGTGCGGGCAGTGCGTCCTCCACTCCACCGGCCTCACCTGCCCCATGACCTGCCCCAAGATGCTCCGCAACGGGCCCTGCGGCGGCGTCCGGCCGGACGGCGGCTGCGAGGTCAAGCCGGACATGCGCTGCGTCTGGCTCAAGGGCTACGAGCGCTCGCGGCGGCTTCCTTTCTGGCAGGACGAGCTCAACCACCTGCGCCCGCCGGTCGACAACCGCCTCTGGGGGACCTCCTCCTGGCGCAACCTCCTCACCGGCCGCGACCGGCTCCTTCCGGCCGGCTGGCAGCGGGTGGCGGAGAGCTGATGTCGCTTCTCGAGCAGGCAATCGCCGCTGGGCGGCTGGTGGTCACCGCCGAGCTCCCCTCGGTAGACGGAGGCGGGCTCCAGGCAGTGCGAGAGCGCCTGGCCCCCCTGGCCGAGTGGGCAGACGCTGTCAACGCCACCGACAACACCGCCGCCCACGCCCACGCCTCGAGCTTGGCCGTGGCCATCGCTCTGCTCAAGCTGGGGGCCGAGCCCGTCATGCAGCTCGCCTGCCGCGACCGAAACCGCCTCGCCCTGCAGGCGGACATCGTGGGCGCCGCCCTGCACGGGGTGGAGAACCTGTGCCTCATCACCGGCGACGACGTCACGGCCGGCGACGAGCCCCAGGCCCGCCGCGTGTTCGACCTCGACGGCCCCCAGCTTCTCGCCACCGCCCGCTCCATCGCCGGCGGCCGCTACCTGTCGGGGCGGCCCCTCGAGCCTGCCCCCCACCTCTTTTTGGGCGCGGTCGAGAACCCAGGCGCGCCCCCGTTCTCCTACCGGGTGGAGCGGGCGCTCAAGAAGGTGGAGGCAGGCGCCCGCTTCTTCCAGCTGCAGGTCTGCTTCCGAAGGGAGCTTCTGGAGCGCTTCCTGGTCGAGGCGGAGGCGCAGGGGCTCACCGCCAAGGCGGCCCTCCTTCCCTCCATCTGCCTGGTCCGCTCGCCGGCGGCGCTCCGCTACATGGACGAGAAGGTGCCCGGGATCGAGGTGCCAGCGACCCTGATCGAGCGCTGCGAGCGGGCAGACGACCCCGCGGAGGCCTGTCTCGAGCTGGCCTACGAGCTTGCCGACCACGCCCGCTCCCTCCCTGGCGTGGCCGGTCTGCACCTCATCAGCTTCCGCCGCGACGGCGCCGTCGGGCGCCTGTGCGAGCGGCTTGGCATCCCCCCACGGAAGGAGAGGACGAAGAGTGGAGACGGTTCTCGAGTCCCGGTCTAGGCGGGTCGTGATCGGCCCCGAGCGGCCGTTTACGATCATCGGCGAGCGGATCAATCCCACTGGCCGTAAGGCCTTCCAGGCCCAGCTCCAAGCAGGCGACCTCTCCCAGATCGAGATCGACGTGGCCGAGCAGGTGGCAGGCGGGGCCGACATGCTGGACGTGAACGTGGGCGACCCGCTGGCCGACGAGGTCGGCCTGATGGCGCGGGCGGTGGCGCTCGTGCAGGAGCTGACCGACCTTCCCCTGTGCATCGACTCCTCGGTGGTAGAGGCCCTGGAGGCAGGATTGAGCGTGTACCAGGGCAAGGCCCTCGTCAACTCCGTGACCGGCGAGGACGAGCGCCTGGAGGCGATCCTGCCCCTAGTCGCCCGCCACGGGGCGGCCGTGATCGGGCTCGCCAACGACGACGCCATCCGCATCGAGCCGGAGGAGCGGCTGGCCATCGCCCGCAAGATCGTCTCCGCCGCCGGCGACTACGGCATCCTGCCCCAGGACGTGGTCATCGATCCTTTGGCCATGCCGGTGGGCGCCGAGCCGCGGGCGGTCACCGCCTTCATCGAGACGACGCGCCTGATCCGGGAGGAGCTCGGCGTGAATACGACCTGCGGGGCCTCCAACACCTCCTTCGGCCTGCCCGGCCGCCACGCCCTCAACGCCTGCTTCCTGGCCATCGCCCAAAGCCACGGCCTCACGAGCGCGATCATGGACGCCCGCTCGCCCCAGTGCGTGGAGACAGTGCGGGCCGGCGATCTGCTGCTGGGCCGGGACGAGTGGGGCGCCCGCTGGATCGCCGCCCACCGAGCGAGACAGCAGGCGGCCTCCTAGCGAGGATGCTGGCCGAGCCGACAGAGGAGGTACGCGAGGCCGGCCTCGGCCGCGTCCTCCTTCGCTTCCTCAGCGGGGAGGGAAAGGGACGGGCGCTGGGCGAGAGCCGCGTCCCTGCTGGCACCACCATCTTCGACGCCGCCAGCTGGAACGGCATCGCCATCGACTCGACCTGCGGCGGGCACGGCACCTGCAAGAAGTGCAAGGTCAGGGTTCTCCAGGGCGAGGTGGACGTGTCCGGGCTCGACCCGCGCGCGCTCACGCCCGCGGAGATCGCCGAGGGCTGGCGGCTTGCCTGCCGGGCCCAGGCCATGGTCGACCTGGTAGTGGAGGTGCCGCCCCTGCAGACGCGGCCCAAGGCGGCCCTGGCCGGGGTGGGTCGCCACGTCATCCTCCGCCCGGCGGTGCAGAAGCGCCACCTCGAGCTGGCCCCGCCCTCCCTCGTCGACCAGCGCTCCGATCTCGAGCGGGTGCTCGAGGCCCTGGACGACCTGGAGCCGCGGGTACCGCTTCCGGTGCTGCGGACGCTCCCGGCCACGCTCCGCCGATCCTCGTTCGACGTGACCGCCGTGATCGTCGACGACGAGCTGATCGCGGCCGAGCCCGGCGACACCAGCGCGCCTACGCCTTGGCCGTCGACCTCGGTACGACCACGGTAGTGGCTACCCTCCTCGACCTCGCCACTGGCCAGCCCCTGGCCGTCCGCTCCCGGCTCAACGCCCAGCAGCGCTTCGGCGCGGACGTGATCGCTCGCATCTCCGCCACCATGGTCGACCCCGAAGCCCTGGACGAGCTGCGCCGCCTCGCCCATCAGACACTCTCCGAGCTCGCCTTGGAGGTCTACGCTCAGGCGGGAGTGAGCCCGGAGGAGGTGTACGAGGTGGTAGTGGTCGGGAACGTCACCATGATCGAGCTCGCCCTCGGCATCGATCCCGAGCCTTTGGGCCAGGCCCCCTTCATCGTCTGCTCCCGCGCTCCCATCCCTGCCTTGGCCGCAGAGTTCGGTATCCCTGCCCACCCCCGGGCGCCGGCGGTGACCTTCCCCGCGCTCGGCGCCTACGTCGGCCCCGACATCCTGGCCGGGCTCGTCGCCACCGGGCTCACCCGAGACAAGCGCATGCGGCTCTTCATCGACGTGGGCACGAACTGCGAGATCGTGCTCGGCTCCTCCGCCCGAGCGGTGGCTACCGCCGCCCCTGCCGGGCCCGCCTTCGAGGGAGCGACCATTCGCTGCGGTATGCGCGCAGCCGAGGGGGCGATCGAGGGCGTGCGCATCGAGGGAGACCGGGTGGAGATCCAGGTGATCGGCGACGTGGAGCCAGTCGGGATCTGCGGATCGGGCCTGGTAGACGCGGTGGCCGAGCTTTTGCGCGTAGGCCTGATCGAGCCCTCCGGCAAGCTCGTGTCCGAGGAGGAGGCAGAAGAGCGGGCGCCCGCCCTGGCCTCGCGGCTGGCCCAGGTGGCCAACGGGGCAGGCGGGGAGGAGCGCGTGTTCGTGCTCGCCTGGCGGGGAGACGATCCTGCCCGCTCGGTCTACCTATCCCAGGTAGACGTCCGTCGGCTGCAGGAGGCCAAGGCTGCCATCGCCACCGGCTGGAAGATGCTCCTCCAGCGCCTAGGCCTGGAGGAGCAGGACGTGCAGCAGGTCCTTTTGGGCGGCTCCTTCGGCGCATACCTCACGCCAGCGAGCGCGGTGCGCATCGGGCTCGTGCCCCGGCTCCCTGTCACCCGCATCGTGGCTGCCGGCAACGTGGCCGGGGAGGGAGCCAAGATCGCCGCCCTGTCCTTGCCCGAGCGCCACGCCGCCCTCGCCCTGCTCGAGGAGGTGGAGTACGTGGAGGCATCAGGGAATGCCGCCTACAACGAGATCTTCCTGGAGGAGCTGACCTTTCCCGCATGAGTAGCCAGACACGCCAGCGACAGCCAGTAGCCGTCGTCGCCTGCGGGGCACTCGCCCTCCACCTGCGCGCCATCGCCCGGCGCCGCCGTCTCCCCATCGATATCCACCCCCTCTCTCCCGCCCTCCACAACCGGCCCGAGCGGATCGCTCCCGCCGTCCAAGACGCCCTGGAGCGGCTGGATAGGCAATACGAGCGGATCGCCGTCGCCTTCGCTGACTGCGGCACCCGCGGCCAGCTGGACGAGGCGCTGGCCGAGCGTGGCATCGCCCGGCTCTCCGGAGATACCTGCTACGACGTCCTCGCCCTGGAGGAGGTGCGCCAGGCGCTGGCCGAGGAGCCGGGGACCTACTTCCTCACCGACTTCCTCGTCCGCACCTTCGAGCGAAGCGTCGTCCGCCCTCTCGGCCTCGACCGCTACCCCGAGCTTCGCGACGCCTACTTCGGCAACTACCGGCGCGTCCTGTGGCTGGCTCAGCGACCGACCCTGAGCCTGCGCGACCGAGCCCGCGCGGCAGCCGAGCGGCTGGGGCTCCCCTTGGAAGAGCGCCTGGTGGGCGAGGCCGGCCTCGAGCGCCAGCTGGAGGAGCTTGTGTCTTCGCGAGCACGACCGGCGGCCCTGCCGCCCCGGAAGAAAGGAAGGACGCTGTGATCGTCAACCAGCTTCCCCGCTACGAGATCCTGTCCGAGGAGGCCATGGCCACGCTCGAGCGCGGCTGGCGGCGGATCGTCTCCGAGCTCGGCGTCGAGCTCGACCACCCAGAGGCAGTCGAGGTCTTTCGCCGAGCGGGCCAAAAAGTAGAGGGCTCGGTGGTCAAGCTCGACCCCGAGCTCGTGCTCGAGCAGGTGGCCAAGGCCCCTCGCGAGTTCGACGTGCAGGCGAGAAACCCGGCCCGCTCCATCCACATCGGGGGCGACCACATGGTGTTCACAGCTGTGTATGGTTGCCCGTTCGTGCGGGTGGGCAACGAGCGCCGGGACGCCACCATGGCCGACTTCGAGAACCTCGTCCGCTTGAGCCAGTCCTTTCCCGAGCTCGACTCGCCGGGGGGGACGATCTGCGAGCCGAGCGACCGCCCCCTCGACTCTCGCCACCTGGACATGGTGCTCGCGCTGCAGACGCTGTCCGACAAGCCCTACATGGGCTCGGTGACCTCGGGCCCGAACGCGGCCGACACCATCCGCATGACCGAGATCTTGTTCGGGGGGAGGGAGGCGATCGAGCGGACGCCGGCGGTCATCGCCCTGATCAACGTCAACTCGCCGCTTCGCTACGACACCCGCATGCTGGCAGCCATGCTCGAGTACGTGAAGGCAGGCCAGCCGGTCATCGTCACCCCCTTCCTCCTCATGGGGGCGATGTCGCCCGTCTCCGTCCCCGCCACCCTGGCCCAGCAGACAGCCGAGGCCCTGGCTGGCATCGCCTTGGCTCAGCTCGTGCGGCCGGGGACGCCGGTCATCCTCGGGTCGTTTTTGTCCAACACGGACATGCAGTCGGGCTCGCCCAGCTTCGGCACCCCCGAGTCGGGCATCGGCCTTCTCTGCACCGGCCAGCTCGCCCGCCGTTTCGGGCTTCCCTGGCGGTCGGGGGGCGGCGGGCTGACCTCCAGCCAGACAGTGGACGCCCAGGCCGCGTACGAGACGGTGATGACGATGCTCCCGGCCTTTTTGGCCGGCGCCAACTTCGTGATGCACGCGGCCGGCTGGCTGGAGTCGGGCCTCGTCTCCTGCTTCGAGAAGTTCATCGTCGACATCGAGGTCTTGCGCATGCTGCAGGCCGAGTTCGCCCCCCTGGAGGTAAGCGAGGAGACGCTCGCCTTCGACGCCCACCGCGAGGTAGGCCACGGCGGCCACTTCCTGGGCGCCGCCCACACCCTGGAGCGCTTCCGGGACTGCTTCTACCGGCCCCTCCTCTCGTCCACCGAGAACTTCGAGCGCTGGCAGCGAAACGGGGGCAAGGACGCAGCCGAGCGGGCGGGCGAGATCTGGCGTCGGACGCTGGCAGAGTACGAGCCGCCGCCCATGGACGAGGCGATCCGGGAGGAGCTGGCAGAGTACGTCGCCCGCCGCCGGGCGGAGCTGGGAGACTGAGAGGCTATGGCCAAGGAGACGACCTACGACTTCGTCATCGTGGGGGGCGGCTCGGCGGGGTCGGTCCTCGCTAACCGCCTGAGCGCCGACCCTGGGACGCGCGTGCTCGTGCTGGAGGCAGGACGCCCGGACTACCTCTTCGACCTCTACATCCACATGCCGGCCGCTCTTTCCTTCCCCATCGGCAACCGCTTCTACGACTGGCAGTACGAGTCGGAGCCCGAGCCCTACATGCACGGGCGGCGTATCTACCACGCCCGGGGCAAGGTGCTCGGCGGCTCGTCCTCCATCAACGGCATGATCTTCCAGCGGGGAAACCCGCTCGACTACGAGAAGTGGGCTTCCCAGCCGGGGATGGGGACGTGGGACTACGCCCACTGCCTCCCCTACTTCAAGCGGATGGAGACGTGCCTTGCCGCCCGCCCCGACGACCCCTTCCGCGGCCACGACGGACCGCTCGTTTTGGAGCGCGGCCCGGCCTCAAGCCCGCTCTTCCAAGCCTTCTTCCAGGCGGTGCAGCAGGCGGGCTACCCCCTCACCGAGGACGTGAACGGCTACCGCCAGGAGGGCTTCGCTCCCTTCGACCGCACCATCCACCGCGGCCGCCGGTTGAGCGCCGCTCGCGCCTACCTGCACCCGGTGCTGTCTCGGCCCAATCTCGACCTTCGCTGCCGGGCGTTCGTGACCCGCATCCTCTTCCAGGGAAGGCGGGCGGTGGGCGTGGAGGTGGTGCGGCGGGGAACGACCGAGCGCGTGCGGGCGGGCGAGGTCATCCTCTGCGGCGGCGCCATCAACTCGCCCCAGCTTTTGCAGCTCTCCGGCGTCGGCAACGCCGACGAGCTGAGAGCGCTTGGCATCGAGGTGGTGTGCGACCTTCCCGGCGTGGGCGAGAACCTCCAAGACCACCTAGAGGTCTACGTCCAGTACGCCTGTACCCAGCCGGTCTCGGTCGCTCCCGCCTACCGCCTGCGGGCCCGGCCCCTGGTCGGCCTTCGCTGGCTCCTCTTCCACACAGGGCCGGGGGCGACCAACCACTTCGAGGCGGGAGGGTTCGTGCGCTCGAACGACGAGGTCGACTACCCCAACCTCATGTTCCACTTCCTCCCCATCGCCATCCGCTACGACGGCTCGCTTCCCGCTGCCGGGCATGGCTACCAGGTGCACGTCGGCCCCATGTACTCGGACGCCCGCGGCTCGGTGAAGATCCGCTCCGCCGATCCCCGGGTGAAGCCCGCGCTCCGCTTCAACTACCTGTCCACCGACAAGGACCGGCGGGAGTGGGTGGAGGCGATCCGCTGTGCCCGCCACATCCTCAACCAGCCAGCGTTCGAGCCCTACAACGGGGGCGAGCTCTCGCCCGGGCCGGCGGTGGAGACGGACGAGGAGATCCTCGACTGGGTGGCCCGCGACGGCGAGACCGCCCTCCATCCCTCCTGTACCTGCCGCATGGGGGTGGACGAGCTGGCGGTCATCGACCCCGGCTCGATGCGGGTGCACGGGGTGGAGGGGCTGCGCGTGGTGGACGCCTCGGTGTTCCCCACGATCACCAACGCCAACATCTACGCCCCGGTGATGATGGTGGCCGAGAAGGCGGCCGATCTCATCCTGGGGGCAACGCCGCTTCCCCCCGAGCGGGTCGAGTTCTACCGCCACCGCCGCCACCCTGACCCGGCCCCCAAGGAGCGCTCAGCCCTGGCGTAGGCTCACCTCCCAATACCAACAAGGCCACGGCTTCCACCTTCCGCGAGCGGCCGCGCCACCGTGCTCGCCAACAGGGGCACCGGGATCACGAGCGGCCGCGTCTCGGCGGCCGAGCTGGCCCAGATCGTTCGCAGCCAAAATCCCAGGCATCGGCGCCTCTTCGACCCGCTCGACTCGGGGGTCTGGATCCGCGTCCGCGGCGACGCGGTGCGCTCCCTCGACCGGTACAGGCAGTAGACCGGCACAGACCGGAAGCACAGAGACTGATCCAAGAGCCGCCCGACTTAGGCTGGGCCCGCAGCGGCGAGCACCGCTCGCACGATGCCCTCGTAGCCCGTGCAGCGGCAGAGGTTGCCGCTGAGCGCGATTCTGACCTCCTCCTCGCTTGGGCGCGGGTTCTGGCGCAAAAGCGCCGTAGCCGAGATGAGCATGCCGGGCGTGCAGAAGCCGCACTGGACGCCGCCGTGCTCGAGGAAGGCGCGCTGGAGCGGAGAGAGCTCGCCGTCCTCCGCCAACCCCTCGACCGTGGTCACCTCCCTGCCCTCCGCCTGCAGGGCGAGGTAGGAGCAGGCGTTGACCGGCTTTCCGTCCAGGAGCATCATGCAGGCCCCGCACTCGGAGTCGTCGCAGCCCTCCTTGGCGCCGGTGAGCCCGATCTCCTCGCGCACGACCTGAAGGAGGGTGGCGTGGGGGTGGATCTCGACCGGGTAGGCGACCCCGTTCACGGTCAGGGTGGCGGCGACCTTCACCTGACGCCTCCCTCGAGCGCGGCCCCGGCGGG
>PSLH01000170.1:0-218 GCA_040289505.1 Thermoleophilia bacterium
TGGGCAGGCGACCTTCCGGGTCGACTCCGCCTACTACCAGCTTGAGCTGCTCAACCAGCTCCGGGCGCAGCGGGCGCGCTTCACCGTCTCGGTACCGCGCAGGGAGGCGATCTGGAAGGCGCTCGCCGAGATCCCCGAGAGCGCCTGGCGGGACGCCCTCGACATGCCTGGAGCGCAGGTCGCCGAGACGACCTACACGCCGTCGGGCTGGCAGGGCA
>PSLH01000170.1:296-2147 GCA_040289505.1 Thermoleophilia bacterium
GCGCAAGACGATCCCGCCCGAGCAGCTTGCGCTCGCCCTCGACGGCGAGGTCGTCTCCGTCTTCGGCTACAGCTTCATCCTCACCGACATCGACGGGCAAACCGCGGTCTGGGTTGAGCACTTCCACCGCCAGCGCGCCCAGATCGAGGAGCGCTTGAAGGAAGCCAAGCTCGGCCAGGCGCTCAGGCACCTACCCTCCGGCGACGAGAACGCCAACCGCGTCTGGCTCGCCGCCTGCCTGCTCGCACTCAACCTGACCGCCTTCTGCTGCGACCTCTGCCCCGCCGCCGGCGCCTCGGGCAAGGCGCCCGAGCACTCACCGCTCAGGCGCGCGGCCAAGACGCTACGGCGGCTGCTCTTCTGCGTGCCCGCCCGCATCATCCACACCGGCCGGCGCGTGATCCTTCGCCTCCCCCAGGGCTTCCGCCATGCTGACCTCTTCCAGGCCACCCTCGACGCGGCCTACGCGCTCCCACCACCACTACCACCCTGACCGGGCAGCTCCGCCCGCCCGCCGACGTCAACCCACGCAGCCCCCGCCCAGTTCGGCGACCCCGAACACGCCGCCGACCAGCCCTCCCGGCACTGATCACGGCCGATCAAACGCCGCCGAGGCCATCAACCCCCTCCCGACTCGAGACCAACCCCCCGATCTCGCCCCGCCAGACCAGCCACAGACGGTTACTCACTGATCTAGGTCTGATCGGCAACGCGCACTGCCGCCCACCCCGCCTGCGCCGCCAGAGCGATGTCGGCGACGGCGACGAGGACGAGCGAGCCGCCGGGCGCTCGCAGCCGAGCTGCCTGAAGCGCGGCCTCGAGGCTCTCGGGCGTCTCGTCGATTCCGCAGACGATGCGCTCGCACACGGAACTCGAAAGCCCGAGCGTGGGAAGCGGCGAAGTGCTACGAGGCGCTTCGCACGGAACACCGCACGGAACACCGACATCGGCGGTGGCCGTCGGCGTCGTCGATCCGTACGTAGCTTGGCGGCGGCTGGAACCACTGTTTGACACACGCGCATCTGGATGCCGTACCGGACGGCGACGCGACGGTGCTGGAGCTCGGCCTCGCGTTCACCGAGCAGGAGCTGATCGACAGGCTCTTCGGCGGCTACTTCAACCCGCTCGTGGCCGCGAAGCTGTACGACGCAGAGAACTGGGACGTTCCGCGCGCCGCGCTCGACGCACGTTCGCTCCGGCGTCTACTCGCACGCGGACGGTCAACTGCTCGACGCGCCGTCGGTCGATGGCGAAGGCACTGAACGACGCCGGCTGCCTGTACCCGCAGCGCCCGCAGCTCTCGCCGTAGAGCTCCTGCTGTCCGCGGAAATCGCGGCTCGTCGCGCCGCGAACCGCTTGTTCATGAAGGGGTATCCGGGTCGCTCCACTCGAGTGAGGGTCGATGGCTAGCCGCTCGCGTCGAGCAGCTCGACCTCGTACTTCGCGATCTCCGCGTCGTTTGTGACGAGCGCCAGGTCCTCGAGTTGCGCCTGCGCGACGAGCATCCGGTCGAACGGGTCCTTGTGGTGCTGCGGAAGGTCACCCGCCGCGACCACGTGAGCGACCTCGATCGGGAGCTCGATGAAGTAGTTGCGCTCGAGCGCGCTCGCGATGTCGAACGGCGCATCGAGTTTGCCGCTCGCGCGCTTCACGGAGATCTCCCAGGCGCTCGCGGAACTGACGAAGACCTCGTTGTCGGGATCGGCGATCGCCGCCCGCGACGACGGCCCGAGCTTCGCGTCGTCGTCGAGCCACCAGAGCAGCGTGCTCGTGTCGAGCAGCAGTCGCAACGCGCTCGGATGCTCGAAGGTGAGCCGTCCAGTCTGTTGCCAGTCTTGGCGCGTGTTGTCA
>PSLH01000171.1:0-1685 GCA_040289505.1 Thermoleophilia bacterium
CGAACGGTCAACCGCCTTCCACTATCGGGCCGATATCTCTCCTTCGCCGAGCGCGAGGAGATCGCCATCCTCAACGCGCAGGGGGAAGGTGTCCGCGAGATCGCTCGTCGCCTGAGACGCTCGGCGTCGACCATCTCGCGGGAGCTCCGTCGCGATGCGGCGACCCGCGGCGGCAAGCTCGAGTCTCGGGCGACGACGGCGCAGCGTGATGCTACGGGCTGGCCGGTTGCTCCCCCCAAAGGGGCTTTCGACGCTGCGCTTCGACTTCGGGGGTTTCCCCACCGACGCCGGCAGCCTGCTACCGGGCCTCCTGGCAGTTACCCGGACCGGACTTTCACCGGCTGGCGGACACGAGCTTGTGCGTGGGCTCCTTCCTGCTCACCACCTCCCTTCTTGCTCTCGGGTGCCCACGTCGCTGGGCACGAGGAAGCACAGCTAGTGGGTTGTCAGGCGACCTTCCGCCGGGAAACGAGCTTGAGAATGCGGGCATCGTCACGATGAGCGTTTCGGTAGGCGATGTGGTCCATGAGCGCCTTCTCCAACGCGTCGTGGTCGGGGTAGTCGGAGTTCCTGATGCAGAACTCGGCAAGCGCCCAGAAGTGGCACTCGATCCGGTTCAGGTAGCTTGCGTACGTGGGGGTCGGGACGAGGGTGACCCTGTTCTTCCGAGCCCACCGGCGAATGTCGGAAGTCCAGTGGGTGGAGAGGTTGTCCATCACCAAGTAGATGCGGACGGAGAGGGCGTAGCGGCTCCGGACGGACTTCAGGAACTCCAGGACCCGAACGGCGTCCTTCTCCTTGCTCATCTCCCCCCACAGCACATCGGCACCGACGTCGTAGGCGCCGAAGAGGTAGCGGACCCCGTGCTTTCGGTTGTAGTCCGATCGCAGGCGGGTCGGGCGCTTCCGCCGGGCCCATGCCGCTCCCTGCTGGGGGCGGATCGAGCAGGGACCAAACTCATCGAAGCACACCACCACGGCGTTCTTCAGGGTCCCCGCTTCCGCGCGGGCGTACAGGCGTCGGATGCGATCCCGTTTGGCCCGGTAGTTCGGGTCGGTCGAGACCTTCCAGGTCCGGGTCCGCTGGAAGGTGGCGCCGGAGCGGGAGAGCAGGATCCGCAGGCCCTCCACCGAGAGCACCCCGGCCTCGAGGATCCCCGTGGCGATGAGGTGCAACAGCAGCCGGCGGAGCGACCAGCGGGTGAGTGGGACCCCGGATACCTGGGGCGGGTCCAAGGCGATCTTCACCACCTGGGCGGCGGCGGCCTGATCGACCTTGCGGGGTCTCCCGCCCCGGTACCTAGGGCGCAGGCTCTCGAAACCCTCCTCGTTGAAGGCCTTGATCACCTTGCGGACATGGCTCTCGTCCGTGGACAGGGCCCGGGCGATGTCAGCGGGGGCCATCGCGGCGGCCGAGGCCAGCAGGATCTGGGCCCGCTGACGAGTGGCGAAGTGCTTGGCCGTGCGCGACATCTGCTTCAGCAGCCGCCCCTCCCCGGGGCCGAGGTCACGGACGAAGACCGATGGCGTTCTCATCGCCACCTCCTGGGGAAGCGTCCGCGACCAGGATGGCGGAACGGAGTTACAGGTGTGTGATTTCCGGGTCAAACGTTTTCTGGAGGCCCACTAGCACTTCCTCTCCACGGGATGAGGTTGCACCTCTTCCCACGAAAAGGGGGTCAGGTG
>PSLH01000171.1:1762-2138 GCA_040289505.1 Thermoleophilia bacterium
GCGCGCGATCTCCCGGGCCGGGTTCGGCTCCTCCTACTGGGTGGCCGATCAGGTGGAGGTGGCCACCGACATCGCCTTCTCCTCCCGTCCGGCCCTGGAGCAGACCCTGCCCCAGGTGTTCTCCCACGCCGCGCAGGCCTTCTCCGCCGAGGACGTCCTGCGCTTCCTCGGGCGCAAGCTGCACCCGGCCCTGGCGGCCGAGGTGACGAGCGAGGCCCGGCGCCGCCCGGAGGGGTGGCGGTCAAGCACAAGGTGGGGCGCAACTCCATCAAGTGCTACGACAAGGTCTCCCTGTTCCGGGTGGAGACCACCATCTGCGACCCGGCCCAGTTCCGGGTCCTGCGCCTCATGAACGGGCGCCGCCAGTGGCTGCCCA
>PSLH01000029.1:0-21141 GCA_040289505.1 Thermoleophilia bacterium
ACCCCGCCCGCCACGGCAGCCTCAACCGACTCTTGCCGGCAGACGGTTGACACAGGGCGTCTCATCGCAGCCGCTCCGGCACGGGATCGAAGCCGATCGCCCGCTCGAGGGCATGCCCAGCCCGGAAGAGCACGTTTTCCGAGAACTGGGAACCGATGAGCTGGAGCCCGACTGGCAGACCCTGGGAGAGCCCGCAGGGTATGGAGAGGCCAGGAAGACCGGCCAGGTTGGCGGGGATAGTGAGGATGTCGCACAGGTACATGGCGAGCGGATCCTGAATCTTCGCTCCCAAAGGGAAGGCGACGGTGGGCGAGGTCGGGCTGACGAGGAGGTGGAAGCGCTCGAACAGGCGCTCGTGCTCGCGGCGGATGATCGTGCGCACTCTCTGGGCCTGCCCGTAGTACGCCTCGTAGTAGCCAGCAGAGAGGGCGTAGGTGCCGAGCATGATCCGGCGCTTGGGCTCGTCTCCGAAGCCCTCGTCGCGAGTACGCGCGACGAGCTGGAAGTACCCCTCGGCAGCCTCAGCCCGGTGGCCGTAGCGGACGCCGTCGTAGCGAGCGAGGTTGGAGGAGGCCTCCGAGGGAGCGATCAGGTAGTAGCAGGCGAGGCCGTACTTGACCGAGAGAGGCAGCTCGCAGCCCTCCACCTCCGCCCCCAGCTCCTCGCAGAGAGAAATTGCCCGCTCCACCGCCCTCCTAACTCCCGGCTCGATCCCCTCCGCCTCGTTGAGCTGGCGGGGGACGCCGATGCGGAGGCCGCGCAGGTCCTCGGCAGCGGGGATCTCTACCGGTCGGGGAAGCTCGACCGTGGTCGAGTCGCGAGGGTCGCGGCCGGCGATGATGCGGTAGAGGAGGGCGCAGTCCCGCACCGTCCGAGCAAGAGGGCCGATCTGGTCGAGGCTAGAGGCGAAGGCGACGATGCCGTAGCGGGAGACGGTGCCGTATGTGGGCCGCAGCCCCACGATCCCGCACAGGGCGGCTGGCTGCTTGATCGATCCCCCCGTGTCCGATCCCAGCGCCCAGGGGGCGAGGCCAGCCGCCACCGCCGCCGCCGACCCGCTGGAGGAGCCTCCCGGGACCCGCGCAGGGTCCCAGGGGTTCCGAGTCGGCCCGTAGGCCGAGTTCTCGCCTGAGGATCCCATAGCGAACTCGTCCATGTTCGTCTTGCCGAGGAGGGGAAGCCCCGCCGCTTTGCAGCGAGCGGCGACCGTAGCGTCGAACACGGGCACGTAGTTGCGGAGGATGCGAGAGCCGGCGGTGGTCTCCACGCCCTTGGTGGAGATCAAGTCCTTGAGGGCGATGGGCACGCCGTCGCCTTGGGGGTCCTCGACCACGCGGAGGTAGGCATGGATCTCAGGATCGCGCTCGGCGATGGCCTCGAGGTAGGCGGCGTGGAGCTCGGCAGCGGAGATCTCGCCCCGAGCAAGGAGACCCATCGCCTCCTCAGCGGTGAGGCGCAAGGTGTCGACGATTGCGCTCACCGTCCGTTGCCTCCTATCGCCGACCCGCCTCTTCGGGGAGGGCGAGGGAGCCTCTTTTCTCCCTCCTCAATCTCGCCGGTCGCCAGACCGACCTCTTCCCGAGCCTCTGCCTGCAAGCAAGCCTCGTGCCCCCAATGGGGGGTGCGAGCTCCCTACCAGCACGGTAGCGGCCCCAGGCAGGCCTGTCTGTGCCGAGAGAGTGCCGAGACGCGCTCACGCTGGGGGCACCGCGAAGTAGCCGTCCTCGGTCTCGGGGGCGTTGGCAAGCGCCTCCTCCCGGGGAAGGCAGAGCTCAGGCTCGTCATCCGCCAGAACGTTGACGAGGTCGAGGGGGTGGGAGGTCGGCTCGACGTCGCTCAGGTCGAGCTCGGCGATCGTGCCCACCGCCTCCAAGATGGCCCCGAGCTGCTCTTGGAAGCGCTCTACCTCCTCCTCGGACAGGGCCAGCCGAGCGAGATGGGCAACGTGCAGGACTTGCTCGCGGGTGATCGCCATCGCCCTCAATCCTCGCAAAACAACGGGCCCCCTTCCGGGTACTGCGCCCGCCGCCAGGCACGGCTGTCTCGCCTCCCCTCAATCCTCGCAAAACAACGGGCCCCCTTCCGGGGGCCCGTCCCTCTGGCGTTCCCGAGAGAGCTAGATCACGACGACATTGGCGGCCTGCAGGCCCTTGTCTCCCTGCACGACGTCGAACTCGACCCGCTGACCCTCGACCAGCGTCCTGTAGCCCTCCATGTTGATGGCGGTGTGGTGGACGAACACGTCGTCGCCCTCCTCCCGCTCGATGAAGCCATATCCCTTCTCGTTCGAGAACCACTTCACGGTGCCCTGAGCCACCACGTTCCTCCTTCGTACAACAGCGACGGCCCGGGCACCGAGCCGTCGACACGGTATTCAGCGCGCCGCACTGTAGCGCGGCCTTTGGGGAAACGCAAGCTCGCCTCTTCTGTAGCGAGCGGCCTTCACGGTGTTGGCAAGCAGCATCGCGATCGTCATCGGGCCCACGCCCCCCGGTACAGGCGTGAGCAGGCCGGCTCGCTCAGCCACATCGGGGTGGACGTCGCCGACCAGGCCCTCCTCCGTCCGCGTGATGCCCACGTCCACCACCGCCGCCCCCTCCTTGACCAGGTCGGCTCCCACGAGGTGGGGTCGGCCTACGGCCGCAACCAGGATGTCCGCTCGCCGGGTATGGGCACCCAGGTCGGCCGTGCGGGAGTGGCAGATCGTGACCGTGGCGTTGCGCCCTAGTAAGAGATGGGCCATCGGCTTTCCCACGATCTGGCTGCGGCCGATCACCACCGCCTCCGCCCCCTCGATCTCTACCCCGTGCTCGTCGAGCAAGGCAAGGACGCCTGCGGGGGTTGCAGGCACGAAGGTCGGCTGGCCAAGGTAGAGCTGGCCTGCCGAGAGCGGGTGGAAACCGTCCACGTCCTTGATCGGCGCCACGGCCGCGAGAACGCGGCTCTCGTCGATGTGAGGAGGCAGGGGCAGCTGGACGAGGATCCCGTCCACGGCGTCGTCCTCGTTCAGGCGCTCGACCAAGGCCAGGACGTCTCCTTCGGGCGTGTCCGCTGGAAGCCGGTGATCGAAGCTGTCGATCCCCGCCTGGCGGGCTGCGTCACGCTTCCTGGAGACGTACACGTGGGAGGCCGGGTCATCGCCGACGAGGACGGTGGCCAGACCTACGTGACCCAGGGCTTCGACCTCCTTTGCCACCTGCTCGCGGACACGGTCAGCGAGCGGCGTTCCCAGCATGAGTACCGCTGCCATGGCTGCGTACCCTAACCGACCACAAAGGCGGGAGCGACGAGAGGCGCCGAGCGGATTCGAACCGCTGTACGAGGCTTTGCAGGCCTCTGCCTCACCACTCGGCCACGGCGCCGCAGCCACATCGTAGCCTCGCCCAAGAGCGGGGTCAGGTCTTGCGTAAGCGCATAACCCCAGCGTGGTCAAGCTTTCCCAGGAAGACCGCTGGGAGGCGACAGTCACTCCCCCGGCTCGCCCGTCTGCTTGGACGATCAGGCGATTTGTCCGGCAAGGACCCCCGGAGCTGCGCAGCCGGATGGTCGAGTCGTAAACTTGCGCGCCCACGGAGCTTGTTGGCGACGGTCGCCGGCACGTCGACGCTCCGATGTGAGCGGCAGGAATGCGCAGCTCGCCGTTCAGCCCTGCCAGCACGCAATCGAGCTGGAGCTTCTCGGCGTTGGCAGCAGCGAGCACCTCGAGGTCTGGCATGGAGAATGTGCTGGCACTCGTGCTGCCACTCGGCCCTGTGGGGCGGCTCTCAGGCAACAAGAAACCCCCGCTTTGCGGGGGTTTCCTTGGAGCGGATGAGGGGACTCGAACCCCCGACCTTCTGCATGGCAAGCAGACGCTCTAGCCAACTGAGCTACATCCGCCAGCAACCCCCCATTATACGTCGCCCTCGCTGGACGACTCGGGACCGCATTGCTGCCTGCCCCCTCGGTCAAGGGCCTCGTTGACCAGTCGGTCGGCGAGCTCGTTCTCCTCCCGGGAAACGGCCGTGTAGGTCACCTGCCCGATCTCGCCGGCAAGACGGGCAGCCTCGATCGAGAGAGGTCGCAGCTTGGCGTCCTTGACCCGGTATTCCCCTCGCATCTGCTTGACGAGGAGCTCCGAGTCGGAAACCACCTCAAGCTCCCGTACCCCCAGCTCCCGGGCGCGCCTCAACCCAGCCACGAGCGCCCGGTACTCGGCGACGTTGTTCGTAGCCACCCCGATCGCCTTCCCGCAGGAGGCCAGGACAGAGCCGTCATCTGCCTCGAGCACGTAGGCGTACGCTGCCGGGCCGGGGTTCCCCCGGGCGCCTCCATCCGTGTACAGGCGGGCTTTCAGGGAGTCTCCGGGGGGGCGAGCAAGGGGTACAGGTCGAAAGCCGGCTCCTCGTAGGGATGGGCCTGCCGGAGTGCCCGCACCACCTCGGCCTCCCGCTCGGCCGGGTAGACCGTCTCCAGCCGCGCCTCTACCACCCGCTCCTCGTAACCCCGCTCACCCACGGCCGGACGCGCGCCCTCGCCCGCCAAGAAGGTGCCCGTACCCTCCGTGTACCAGGAGCACCGCTCGTAGGCGCCGATCCTCCCTGCCCCGGCAGCGAACAGGGCATCGCGGACGCGATCGAGCGCGTCCAGGGGCACGAACACGACCAGCTTTCGCTGCTCACCTGGCACCGCAACCCTACTGGGTGTCGATCTGGGCCCGCTGCAGCCGGCCGGAGTAGTCGACGTACACCGCCTTCCACTCCGTGAACACGTCCAGCGCTGCCTGGCCTGCCTCCCGGTGGCCGTTCCCCGTCTCCTTTACGCCTCCGAACGGGAGGTGTACCTCGGCCCCGATCGTGCCCGCGTTCACGTAGGTGATCCCCGCCTCGAGGTCGCGGATCGCCCGGAAGGCGCGGTTCACATCGCGGGTGTAGATCGAGGAGGACAAGCCGTAGCGGATGCCGTTCGCGACCGCGATCGCCTCGTCCAGGTCGCGCACGCGGATGAGGGCCGTCGTGGGACCGAAGATCTCCTCTTGGGCAATCCGCATCCCAGGCTCGACCTCGCCGAAGATGGTGGGGCGGTAGTAGAAGCCACGAGCGAGCTCGCCCTCCGTCGCGATCTCGCCGCCGGTGAGGAGACGAGCCCC
Organism: Thermoleophilia bacterium; assembly: GCA_040289505.1. Classification (GTDB taxonomy): domain Bacteria; phylum Actinomycetota; class Thermoleophilia; order Gaiellales; family Gaiellaceae; genus PALSA-612. The sequence continues at coordinate 5,129 of PSLH01000029.1, forward strand.
CTCGGCGATCCCGATCTCGGTGTACGCGTGGATCTTCTCCAGGGCGGCCCGGTTGATCACGGGGCCGACGTCCGTGTCCGGCTCCCAGCCTGGCCCCAGCCGCAGCCGCTCTGCCTCCGCCACCAGCCGGGAGGCGAGAAGGTCGTACACCCTCTCGTGCACGATCACGCGACTAGCCGCGGTGCAGCGCTGGCCCGAGGTGCCAAACGCTGACCACACGATTCCCTCCACCGCGAGATCGAGGTCAGCGTCGTCCATGACGATAATGCCGTTCTTTCCCCCCAGCTCCAAGTGGACGCGCTTGAGACCGTCCGCAGCCGCCTTGAGCACGGCCACCCCTGTCTCCCGCGAGCCAGTCACGGTGACGACGGCGACCTGAGGGTGGCGGACGATGTGGTCCCCTACCTCGCCACCACGGCCATGGACGAGGTTGACGACTCCCGCCGGGACTCCGGCCTCGCAGAGCAGCTCCACGAACCGCTGCCCGAGAAGCGGGGTGTCCGTGGCCGGCTTGAAGACGACCGTGTTCCCGCACACGAGCGCGGGCACGATCTTCCAGGAGGGAATGGCGATGGGGAAGTTCCAGGGGGTGATCGCCCCCACCACCCCGATCGGCATACGCATGCTCATGTTGAGCTTGTCGGGGAGCTCCGAGGGCGTCGTGTGACCGAAGAGGCGCCTGCCCTCCCCGGCCATGTAGAAGCTCATGTCGATCGCCTCCTGGACGTCGCCTCCCGCCTCTGCCAGGACTTTTCCCATCTCCCGAGTCATGAGCTCGGCCAGCTCCTGCTTTCGCTCCCGGAGGAGCTGGCCGAACCGGAAGAGGATCTCGCCTCGCTTGGGGGCGGGGACGAGCCGCCAGGTGACGTAGGCCTCCTGGGCCGCAGCCACTGCCCTGTCGACGTCGTCGGGGCCAGACCGGGGGAAGACCCCGATCAGCTCGCCCGTCGCTGGGCTCGTGCTCTCGAAGGTCTGGCCGCTCGCCGAATCGACCCAGCTCCCGCCGATCAGGTTCTTGAAGGCCTGGGTCTCCGTGGCGGCCACGGAGCCGAGTCTAGCCGGCGGGAGGCTCGATGCGCGGGAACGTGCCCGGGACGCGGGCGCGACGGCGGTCGCGGACCGTGCGCCGCTCGTCGACGATCGCCCCCCGGACTCGGCGGCGATCGGGCCCGCGACGGCGGTCGATGATGACGGTCACGTCAGCATTGTCGCGGTAGTACTCGACCAGCTTGTCGTACAGCTCGTCCTTGAGCTCGGGAGGGACGACGCAGTAGATCACGACGTAGATTGTAGGCGCCAAGACGGCGCTCGCTACCCCCGATCGGGCTACGTCTGGGCGAGGTCAGGCACGATCGTCCCCTCCGCGCCTGCTTCCGCGTTCCAGGACGTAAAGGACGAGGGGATCTCGTCGGGGTCGTACCCTCGCGCTGCCAGCTGCACAGGCACCGAGCCATCGAGCGCTACCCGATACTGGTACCAAGAGATGTCCCAAGCGATGGTGATCACCGCCTCCGGATTCGCGCCTGAGAGGAGGACGAGACTGACTCGAGGCTGGCCCAGGCTGCGCATGAGCCCCTCGACCGTGCGGCGGTGGGGACTCCGATTGAAGAGGCCCGCGGCCTCGAGGAGAGCCTTCGCTTGGGGGGAGAGGCGGTCGAGGTCGGTGTCTACCAAGGAGGGCTCGGCCGACGCAGCGCCGCGCCAGAGGCGAGCGAGGAGCCGGCGGCGGCGGTAAGGCGGCCGGGCAGGAAGCCGGGGGCTTCCCTCCCGCAGCCAGCCCAGCTCCAGAGCCTGCTCTCGGCAGAGCGGGCACACGTCGACGTACTCCCGCCCGTCGGGGGATAGGCGAGTCGGACGCTCGCCCACGAGGAGCGAGCGACCGCAGATAGCGCAGGTGACGACCGGAGCCGCGCCCATGGCCACCGACTATAGGGCCGCCGACCCCCTCGACTAGGTCTTAGCCTCCTCGCGGGCCTTCCTTGCCTCCTCGATCACCCGCTGGGCGATGTGAGGGGGGACCTCCTCGTAGCGGAGGAAGGACATGGAGTAGTCCCCTCGACCGCCTGTGAGCGAGGTTAGAGACTGCGAGTAGGCGAGCATCTCGGCCAGGGGAACCTCGGCCTTGATCACCGTCATCCCACCCTGCGAGTCCATGCCTTGGAGCCGGGCCCGCCTGGCGTTGAGATCGCCGCTTACCGCTCCCACCGCGTCATCGGGCACGGTTACCTCGACCTCCATGATGGGCTCGAGCAGCACAGGATCGGCCTTCTGGTAGGCGTCCTTGAAAGCGAGCGACCCGGCGATCTTGAAGGCCAGCTCGGAGGAGTCCACGGGGTGGTACTTGCCGTCGACCAAGCGGACGCGCACGCCAGTCACCGGGGCCCCGGCGAGCTCGCCGTGCTGCATCGCCTCCTGGATTCCCTTGTCCACGCCCGGGCGGAACTGCTGGGGGATTACGCCGCCCACGATCTCGTCTACGAACTCGTAGCCCTGGCGGCCGTCGAGGGGCTCGATGATGATGTGGCAGTCCCCGAACTGCCCCCGCCCTCCCGTCTGCTTCTTGTGACGGCCGTAGCCGCGGGCCTGCCGGCGAATCGTCTCCAAGTAGGGGACCCGGGGCTCCCGCAGCTCCACCTCCACTCCGTAGCGGCGCTTGAGCCGGTCGACGGCCACCTGCACGTGCATTTGGCTCATCCCGGAGAGGAGGAGCTCGCCGGTCTGGGGATCGCGCTGCACGCGCAGCGTGGGATCCTCCTCGGTGAGGCGGGGAAGGGCGCTTGCCATCTTGTCCTCATCGGCCTTGGACTTGGCCGTAACGGCGAAGCTCATCACCGGCTCGGGGAAGTCGATCCGGGGCGGCTCGATAGGAAGCTCGCGATCGAGCAAGAGGTCGCCGGTGACGGTCTCCTTGAGCTTGGCGACAGCGCCGATGTCGCCCTCCCCGAAGGCGTCGGTGGGCACGTGCTCCTTCCCCTGGAGGGAGAGCAGCTGGCCGATGCGCTCCTTGTGGCCCCGAGACGTCACCATGTTGGAGTCCGAGACCACGGCTCCCCTGAGCACCCGAAAGACGCTGATCCTGCCCGCGAAGGGGTCGGAGATGGTCTTGAACACGAATGCAGCTGTTCTGGCGTCATCGAGGTCGATGGGGGAGCCCCGCAGGGCGGGCGAGGGAACGCCCTCCACGAGGAGGTCAAGGAGAGCGGTCGTTCCGAGGTTAGCGGTGGCGACGCCGCACACGACGGGGAAGACCTCGCCCCTGGCTACCGCCTCCAGGAGCGCCTTCGCTACCTCCTCGCTAGCAAGCTCCTCCCCCTCCAGGTAGCGCTCCATGAGCGCCTCATCCGCCTCCACCACGGCGTCGAGGAGCTTCTCGCGGTACTCGGCCGCCTGCCCGGCGACCTCGGCCGGAATCTCCCCTGGGGCGCTCTCCCTGGCTCCTTTGGGGCTCCCGTAGACGCGCATGTGGAGGAGGTCGACGACGCCTTCCAACTCGTGCTCGGAGCCGACGGGGAGGGACACGGCCAGGCAGCGGTCGGAGAGCTGCTCCTGAAGCTGGCCCAGCGTCCGGTAGAAGTCGGCCCGCTCTCGGTCGAGCATGTTCACGAACACAAGGCGCGCGAGCCCGCGCGCCTCCGCCCGCTTCCAGGCCTTCGTCGACCCCACCTCGACCCCCATCACCCCGCTCACCACGAGCAAAGCGCCGTCGACTGCGGCCAAGGCGGCGATGGCGTCTCCCTGGAAGCCCGCGTCGCCGGGGGTATCGACCAGGTTGAGTTTGCAGGAGCGCCAGTCGGCGTGGGCGATCGAGGCAGCGAGCGACATCTGACGCTTGTGCTCGTCCTCGTCCCAGTCGCAGACCGTATTGCCGGCCTCGACCGTCCCTAGCCTGGTCGTCGCCCCCGCCTGGTAGAGCACGGCCTCCACGAGCGAGGTCTTGCCGACGCCGCGGTGGCCGACGACAGCGACGTTACGGATCTTCCCCGGCTCCACAACCGGCATAGGCGGGCACTCCTCCCGGAAGAACGATGGTGACCGTGCGCAGGCAAGCTTACCCCGGCCGCCTAGCCGGCAGCCGCCCCTCGGGAGGCCGTCCCGCCCAGGCGGGCGCGCAGCCTGAGGATTGCCTTGGTGTGGAGCTGGGAGACCCGCGACTCGGTCACTCCGAGCACCTCCCCGATCTCGCGGAGGGTGAGCTCCTCGTAGTAGTAGAGGGTGATCACGATCTTCTCCCGCTCCGGCAGGGCGGCGATCGCCTCCGCCAGCGCCTCCCTGGTCTCGGTCTCGTCGAGCGCAGCCTGGGGCTCGGGGCCCTCGGTGTCCTCGATGGTGTCGATCAACGCCACCTGGTCGCCGCTTCCCGAGGCGAGCGTCCACAGCTCGTCCAAGGCGGCGATCGAGGAGCGAGAGATGTCGGAGAGACTCTCGCTCAGCTCCTCCTCGGTGATGCCCAGCTTGGCCGCGATCTCCTCGTCGGTGGGGGCCCGGTGCAGCTGGGCCTCGAGCTGAGCGATGGCCTGCTCGATCTGACGAGCCCGCGCCCGGACCGAGCGCGGTACCCAGTCCATCGAGCGCAGCTCGTCGATGATCGACCCCTTGATCCGGGCGATGGCGTAGGTCTCGAACTTGACGTCGCGGTCGGGATCGTAACGCTCGATGGCGCCGATCAGGCCCAAAAGCCCGTACGAGACGAGGTCGTTGTCGTCCACATGGGGCGGTAAGCCGCTGGAGATACGACCAGCCACGAACTTGACCAAGGGGGCGTAGGTGAGGATGAGTCGATCGCGCAGCGCCTTGTCGCCGGTGCGTCGGTACTCGCGCCACAGGAGCTGGACGTCGTCCGTCACGGGCAGAGAATACGGCTTCCCGCGGCCAGCTCTTAGCCCGCCCGCCACGCCCGCAGAGCGAGGGCGGCCAGCCAGGTGGCGATGACGGCGGCGGCCACGGCGATCACCCACCGAGCGGCGCCGCCAGAGGCCGCCCTGCCAGCGGTGTAGGCAACGCCGGCGAAGGCAGCGGCGAGCACGAGAAAGAGGGCCCCGAGAGCGCGGCGAGGAGGGCGGCCAGCCACGAAGGAGCAATGTACCGAGCCCGCCGAGCACGGCGAGTACACTGGACGCGCAACCCAGGGGAGTAGCTCAACTGGCAGAGCACCGGTCTCCAAAACCGGGGGTTGCAGGTTCGAGTCCTGTCTCCCCTGTATCCTTTCCTCCTCGTTCCTGCTCGCTCAGAGGAAGCTCTCCACCCGGTCTCCAGGGAAGGCGTCTGGACGATCATGCACAGCTCGCAGGAGCTTCGCAGCACGATGTTCGAGATCGAGATCGGCGGCCGTCGCGCCTCGCTCGTCGATCTCTTCCCCGAGTTCGACCAGCGCGACCGCGTGGGAATCGTGGTCCGCGACCCCTGTGGATCCGTGGGGGCAAGCGCGGCGCTCATGGCTGCGGTGACCGCGTTCTACGACTTCCCGCGAGCCCAGGGAGAAGACTTCTTCATCTACCCGGACTACTACGTCTTCCATGTAGACAGGCCCCACGGCGATCATTCGATGCTCGACATATGGCCCTCGCACAAGGAAGTTGTCGTCCCTGACAAAGCACAAGACATTCTTTGTGCGATTAACGATCGAGGCGTGACCCGTCTCCTCGTGCCCGATTGAGAGCCGGACGCCCCCGCGCTCGAGCCGGAGACGCTCGCCAGCGCTCGATCCCGGATTCGCACGTGCCTCGTGTACTCGCCCTGGGGCCGGGTTCGCGACAGCGATGTTCGCATCGTCTCCAATCCCGTAACCGAAGGCTACGTTCGTGCCGTTCTCGATCCCGAAGCGTTGCTCGCCACCCTTGACTCGGAGAGTCGGTATGCCAAGGCAGTCGCCGCGCGGCAGGCCGAGGTGCCCGCCGAGACACGGGCGCGCCTCCTCGCGTCCCGCTCAGTCCTGATCGAGGACCGCGTCCCCGTGGAGACGTACCGACGCGCGACGCTCGATGAGGCTCTCGCCCTCCTCGCTCGTAGCCGTCGCTAAGCGTCTGCGGGAGCCCAACCGGAGGAGCGACGCCTGCGCCCGTCGACCTCGGCTAGCTGAGGTCAAAAGCGAAGTCCCTCGCCCCGCGCTATCAGTCGGGCGGTCTCCAAGAGAATTCTCAGGTCATAGCGAAGCAGGCGCCAGGAACTCCAGGCGCGGCAGGCCTCTACGTAGGCGAGGTCGAGATCGGCGAAGCGGATGCCGGGGACGCCCTTGCGCACCTGGGCTGGGCCAGTCAGCCCAGCCGGGACAAGCCTCCGGTAGACGAGCCCCTGGCGCTCCTGCTCCTCCACCATGGGGGGAGGCCAGGGCCTGGGCCCGACCAAGCTCATATCCCCGCGCAGGACGTTCCACAGCTGGGGCAGCTCATCGAGGTAGAAGCGCTTGAGGACGCGACCCGCCCAGGTCAGGTTGGCGATGTCTCTCTCTGCCGGCCGCACCTGCCCGAAGGCGCGGAGGGCCCCAGCGATCGCGTCCTGGCGCAGCACCCGCAGCTTGAGGAGGTCGAACTCGCGGCTCCCGGAGACACGCCGCTCCCGGTAGAGAAGCGGCCCTCGATCGCGCCGACAGAAAATGCTGTCGATGGCGACGAGCCCTGCGGCAGCCGCCAAGAGAGGCGCCGTCACAACTAAAGCGAGCGCAGCCGCCGCCCGGTCGAGGAGTCGCTTGACGAGCGGGAGGCGAGCCGTTCGGGGGGCCTGGGTCAGGCGGCGAGAGCGGCTCGGATCGCCGCCTTGGGGTCGTCCAGCACGGGCTGTCCATGGCCGGTGCAGAGCACCGAGAAGTCCAGCTGAAGGAGCTTCTCGGCGCTCCGCCGGGCCTCGGCGGGGTCGTCCATGTACTCGGCTGGGGTCAAGGCGAGCCTGCCCCCAGGCGGCACCACGAAGAGATCGGGCGTAAAGAGGACCCCTCGCTCCTCGTCGAGTAGGGAGTGCTGGCGCGTCCCGGCTCCAGGGGTGAAGATGGCAAGCAGGTCTCCCGGTAGCCGGTCGCCGTCTTGGTAGCGCTCGTCCGGCTCCTCCTCCACTTCCTGGGCCGAGGCTGGAGCCCACACCCCCATTCCCAGCTCTCGCCGCAGCCGCCAGGCTGAGCGCTGGTGGGAGCTGGTCGTGAGCACCACCGCCTGTACGGGCCCGAGTGCGTTCTGGACGCCCAGGGCCAGAGGCAAGGGGTCGATGAAGACGAGGCCGCGATTGGCGGCGACGGCGTGGGCGCTACTCACGAAGTCGATGCGATCGTCATGGACGCGCCAGTGCCAGACGCCCGGGACGACCTCCTCCACCGCCTCCGCGATCGTCCGTGGCTCGCTCATGCTCAGGATCCTACCTCACCCCAGCCATTGCGCCGGGGAAAGACGGTCGCTACCCTGAATCCGTCGCCTGTGGCCCGCCGAGCAGTCGCCCCGCTCGCTCTCGTCCTCGCCTTCCTCACCGCGCTCGTCGCTGGCGCGGGAGCGCCGAAAGCCTCTGCCCCGCCCTGGCGAGCGACCCACCTCTCGGCGGCTCCAGCCGCCAGTGGAGGTGGCGCCCGGACCGCCCTTCGCTGGTGCGGATCAGGCCAGCCCCCCTCGCTCGACAGGCAGCCGAGCGTGGACATCAGCTCCCCCGACCAGGTGCACGCCGTATACGTGGTGGCCGCAGACGGGGTCGATCGCTACTCTTCCTTCGCCGGGCTCATCGCTACCGACGCGGCCGCAATCGATGCCTGGTGGCGCCGCCAGGACCCAACCCGCGCCCCGCGCTTCGACCGCTACCCCTTCCCTGGTTGTACGACTCCTTTCGCCGACCTCGACCTCGGCTTCCTCCGCCTCCCCCGCAGTGGGGCGCAGTACGTCGGAGATGGGGGAGAACGCCTCCTCTCCGACCTCGGACAGCTAGAGCGGCTGTCCACCTTCAAGCTGCTCGTCTACTACGACGGCCCGCCCGTCTTCGATCCTGGTGTGTGCGGCACGGCCTTCCTCCCCTCGCCGGGCGTCGCTCGCCGGGGAGGAGCCTTCGGGTTGGCCTTTGTCTGGACGCAGTCTCGGTGCGCCAGCGACGTGGGAGCGGGCCGCCTGGCTGCCGCAGTAGCCGCCCACGAGCTTATCCACGTCTTGGGCGCTTTGAGCGAGCCAGGAGCCCCCAACGAGTGCCCGGCTCCCGATGGCGGCCACGTGTGCGATAGCCCAAATGACATCCTCTTCCCCACCGCCTCTCCCGACACCACCCTGGACGGTCAGCTTCTGGACGTGGGCCGAGACGACTACTACGGACATGAGGGAGGGTGGCTCGACGTCCAAGACTCTCCCTGGCTCGCCCGCCTGCCCCAGCTCGCGCTCATTCTGAGGGCGCCAGGGAGAGGAGGCACCGTCCAGATCGTTACGCCCACGGCCGCGACCTGCTCTTCCTCCTGCGCCTTTCTGCTCGACCCGGGCACGCGGGTAACAGCGGTGGCGACGCCTGCTCCTGGCTCTCGCTTCCTAGGCTGGGAGGCACCCTGCGGGCTGGAGCCGAGCTGCACGGTCGTGCCCCAGGCTGACACCGTGCTGGCTGCTCGTTTCGGGCCAGCGTTGTTCCGGATCACCGTGTCGATCGTCGGGAGAGGCAAGGTGGTAAGCGTCCCCCGCCTGCTTTCCTGTACCGGGCGTTGCTCGGCGCCATTCCCGGCAGAGGGCACGGTCCGCCTGAGAGCGACGCCCGCTCCCGGCTTTCGCTTCGTAGGCTGGAGCGGGGCGTGTCGGGGCGGCCGCTCCTGCGCTATCGCCCTCGACCGCGATCGGGCCGTAAAGGCCCGCTTCGCCCGCCGCTGAGCCGACAGTAGAATCGCCCCTGCGTGACCTACCGCAAGGTAACCATTCGCCCCTACCGCCCTCAGGACGAGAGCCGCCTTTTTGCCCTCGCCCGGGACTCCTTCGGAGAGCGGCCAGCGTGGAGCGCCGAGGGAACGCTCGCCACCCTGGAGACGGACACCGTGTTCGTGGCCGAGCTTGAAGACGAGCCGGCAGGGTACGTGGCCGTGGAGCAGGAGGGGGACGTCGTCCGCATCGAGCAGCTCCTCGTCAGCCCCCTCCACGAGCACCAGGGCGTGGGCCACCAGCTCCTCGACTACGCCGAGGGATACGCCATCGCGGCCGGCGCCCGCCGCTTGCAGGTGGTCGTGGAGGAGGACAACGTCAAGGCGCGTGACTTCTACCGGAGGCGCGGCTTCGTAGCCGCCGCACGGGGCTTGCTCGAGCTCACGTTGCCGCAGCGCTAGCGGCGTCCCTCGCCTCGTCGACGTGGCCGGGCTCACGCGCAACGAAGGCGAGCTCCTGGCCATCGTCGCCTTGGAGACAAACGGATGCTGCTACTGAACGCGTGAACAGGGACCCGCGCCGACGACCTCCGTGCCGAGGGCGCATCCCAGGGCCTCGTGGAGGCGGTCTGTCGCGACTACCGCCAAGCGTCGCTTCCTCCCCGCCTCCGCGCCCTCTTGGACTTCGCGGTCGAAGTCACCCTCGACCAGCGATCCCTGGGCCGAGGTCACGTGCGAGCGCCGCGCTCCCACGGCTGGGACGACGCCGCCATGTCATCGCCTACTTCACCTACCTCGACCGAGTGGCAGAGGCGAGGGGAGTCGACCCCGAGCCCGACTGGGACGAGCACTGAGCTAGGCTGCCGGCCATGGCCGTCCTCACCTCCCAGGTCGAGCGCGGTTCCCAGGTCTTCCAGCGACGACGCGCTCGTATGGAGGAGCTGGTGGCCGAGCTGCGGGAGCGCACGGCTCGCGTCGCCTCGGAGCGCGACCCAAAGACGCTCGAGCGCCACCGCAGCCGAGGCAAGCTGACGGCCCGAGAGCGGGTCGACCGCGTAGTCGACCCCGACACAGCCTTCCTCGAGCTGTCCCCGCTGGCGGCGCTCGGCATGTACGAGGACCAGGCGCCGGGAGCAGGGATCGTCACCGGCATCGGCGTGGTCGAGGGCCAGGAGTGCGTGATCGTGGCCAACGACGCCACCGTCAAGGGCGGAACCTACTTCCCTTTGACGGTGAAGAAGCACCTACGGGCTCAGGAGATCGCCGAGCAGAACCGGCTTCCCTGCATCTACCTCGTCGACTCGGGAGGGGCGTTCTTGCCGCTCCAGGCCGAGGTCTTCCCTGACCGCGACCACTTCGGCCGCATCTTCTACAACCAGGCCCGCATGTCGGCCCAGGGGATCCCTCAGATCGCCTGCGTGATGGGCTCGTGCACGGCCGGAGGCGCCTACGTGCCAGCCATGTCCGACGAGACGGTGATCGTCAAGGGGACAGGAACGATCTTCATCGGCGGCCCGCCGCTCGTGAAGGCGGCCACGGGCGAGGAGGTGAGCGCCGAGGAGCTGGGCGGCGCCGACGTGCACGCGCGCCGGTCGGGCGTCGTCGACCACTACGCGCTCAGCGACGAGCACGCCCTCGCCATCTGCCGCCAGGTTGTCCGCAACCTCCATCTGCGGAAGCCCGCCCCGCCCTGGGAGGTGGCCGACCCGGAGCCGCCCGCCGTCGATCCCTCCGACCTCTACGGCCTCATCCCCGAGAGCTTCCGCGAGCAGGTCGATCCCCGCGAGATCATCGCCCGCATCGTGGACGGCTCCCGCTTCCACGAGTTCAAGGCTCTCCACGGGGAGACGCTGGTGTGCGGCTTCGCCCGTATCGAGGGCTACCCGGTGGGCATCCTGGCCAACCACGGCGTCCTCTTCGCCGAGTCGGCCCGCAAGGGCGCTCACTTCATTGAGCTTGCCTGCCAGCGGCGCGTCCCTCTCGTCTTCCTCCAGAACATCACCGGGTTCATGGTGGGCAGGGAGTACGAGGCAGGCGGCATCGCCAGGGACGGAGCCAAGCTGGTGACCGCGGTCGCCTGCGCCCAGGTGCCCAAGCTCACGGTCGTCATCGGCGGCTCGTTCGGGGCCGGAAACTACGCCATGTGCGGCCGCGCCTACTCGCCCCGGTTCCTGTGGATGTGGCCGAACGCGCGCATCTCGGTCATGGGGGGAGACCAGGCGGCCATCGTCCTGAGCATGGTGGGGGAGGCCGACCCCGAGGCAGTGCGGGCCAAGTACGAGGAGGAGGGAAGCCCTTACTACTCGACGGCCCGGCTGTGGGACGACGGCATCATCGATCCCCTCGACACCCGGCGGGTGCTCGCCTTGGGCCTGTCGGCGGCGCTCAACGCGCCCATTCCCAACACCACCTTCGGCGTGTTCCGCATGTAGACAGCGACCCTCCCTCCGGCGGACGAGAGCTTCGGCCGCGGGGCGGGGCTGCCAGCCGATAGCGTTTCCCTATGCACACGATCGAGCTGACCGACGAGGAGCTTCGCATCTTGCGGGAGGCGCTCCGTGCCTATCTGGACGACTTCGGGCACGAGGAGGCTGACGTCCTGCGGCAGATCAAGGCCCTCCTGGCCAAGCTGCCTCAGCCGAGCTAGGCAGCGGTGGCAGGGAGGGAGCCGCTTCGAGTAGAGCGCCGGGGCTCAGTCGCCTGGGTGACGTTAGCCCGCCCTGAGCGCAGAAACGCCTTCGACCGGGAGCTGATCGAGACCCTCGCTCAGGCATTCCGGGAGGTCGGCGATGCCCGCGCGGTCGTTTTGGCTGGCGAGGGGGAGAGCTTCTGTGCCGGCGCCGACGTCGAGTGGATGCGGGGCGCGGCAAGCCTCTCCTACGCCGACAACGTGGCCGACGCCCTTCGCCTCCACGAGATGCTGCAGACGATCGACTTTTGCCCGGCCCCCGTCCTCGCTCGCGTCCAGGGGCACGCCTTGGGAGGCGGCCTCGGCCTCCTGTGCGCGGCCGACATCGTGGTCGCCGCTGAGAGCGCGCTCTTTGCCTTCTCGGAGGTGCGGCTGGGCCTTGTTCCTGCCGTCGTCTCTCCTTTCGTCCTCGCCCGGATCGGCCCCGGGGCGGCGCGCCGCTACTTTTTGACTGGGGAGCGCTTCGGCGCCGAGGTGGCTCTCCGCATCGGGCTCGTCCACGAGGTCGTGCCCGAGGAGCACCTCGACGAGGCCCTCGACCGGCTGCTGGCGACGCTCCTCGCCGCCGGCCCCGAGGCGGTGCGGGAGGCGAAGCGGCTGGTGCTCGACGCTCCCTTGACCGGAGCCGAGACTGCCGCCCGCATCGCCCAGCGTCGGGTCTCGGCGGAGGCGCAAGAAGGGGTGCGGGCATTCCTGGAGCGGCGCCAGCCCTCGTGGCAGGAAGCGCCGCCGGCCGCCCGGTAGCCGCCGGGGCCCCTTGCGCCGGCTTTCCTCCCGGTGGCGCTTCGCGTCGTCAACCCAGGGGCGTAGCCCCGGCGACCTCGGTCACGCGTGCCTGCGTAGGCTAGGGGAGTGGTGCGCCCGTGAGGAAGCTCCTCGTCGCCAACCGGGGCGAGATCGCCTGCCGCATCTTCCGCACCTGCCGTCGCCTGGGCATCGCCACCGTGGCCGTGGTCGCTCCCGACGATCGCGGCTCCCTGCATGCGCGGGTAGCCGACGAGACGGTGGAGATCACGAGCTACCTCGATCCTGGCGAGCACGTGCGGGCGGCCGTGGCCACAGGGGCGGAGGCCATCCACCCCGGCTACGGCTTCCTCGCCGAGAGCCCCGACTTCGCCCAGGCGGTGGAGGCGGCGGGGCTCGTCTTCGTGGGGCCGACAGCCGAGGCCCTGCGTTTGGGCGGCGACAAGCTGGCCGCCAAGGAGATCGCCGTGTCGGCCGGCGTCCCGGTCGTCCCCGCCGGGTCGCCGGAAGAGATCGGCTTCCCGCTCCTCATCAAGGCGGCTGCCGGCGGAGGGGGGCGAGGCATGCGCGTCGTCCGCTCCCCGATCGAGCTGGAGGACGCCCTCGCCGCCGCTCGCCGGGAGGCCAAGGCCGCCTTTGGCGACGATCGCGTCTTCTGCGAGCGACTCATCGAGCGGCCCCGCCACGTCGAGATTCAGGTTCTGGCTGACGGTAGGGGAACGGTGGTAGCCGTGGGCGAGCGGGAGTGCTCGATCCAGCGCCGCCACCAGAAGGTCTTGGAGGAGGCTCCCTCTCCGGCGCTCGACGAGGTGCTGCGCAGGCGGATGACGGAGGCCGCGGTCGCCTTCGCCCGCGCCATCGGCTACCGAAGCGCGGGCACGGTCGAGCTCATGCTGGAAGGGCGCCAGTTCTGGCTGCTCGAGCTGAACGGGCGCATCCAGGTCGAGCACCCGGTCACCGAGCTCGTAGCCGGCATCGACCTGGTGGAGGAGCAGCTGCGCATCGCCCAGGGAGAGAGGCTTGGGCCCCTCCCCGGCCAGGCGCGAGGGCACGCGGTCGAGGTGCGCCTCTACGCCGAGGACCCGCGGACGTTCCTCCCCCAGACCGGCACTATCAGGCGGCTTTGCCTGCCTACCGGGGTCAGGGTGGACGCAGGCGTCGAGGAAGGAGACGAGGTCGGCCTCTCCTACGACCCCCTCCTGGCCAAGCTGATCGCCCACGGCGACACGCGGCAGGAGGCCCTGGAGCGGCTTGCCCAGGCCCTGGACGAGACCGTTGTCGAAGGCCTGACGACGAACCTCCCCTTCCTGCGCTGGCTTGTCTCCCACCCCCTCGTTCGCGCCGGGCAGACGACCACCGCCTTCCTCGTCGAGAACCCGCCCCTCTCCCAGCCGCCCCTGCGGCTGCCAGACTCGCCCTGGCGAGGAGCCTGGCGGCTCAACCTGGCCCCGCCCCCGCCTTCCCCTCCCCCTGATTTGGAGGCAGCCTCGCACCACCATGGCGCTGTCGCCGTCGAGGCCTCCCTCGCTGCCCCCATGCCCGGCACGGTCATCCGCGTGCTCGTGAGCGAGGGAGAGGTCGTCCAGCCTCGCCAGCCCCTGCTCGTGCTGGAGGCCATGAAGATGGAGACGCCGCTTTTTGCCCCCTACGAGGCTGTCGTTCGCCGCGTCCTTGCCCGGCCCGGCGACCAGGTCGCCGCCGGCGCCCCCTTGGTCGAGCTCGAGGACTGAGGGCCTGGCCGGGGCGCGGCCCGAAGGCGAGTCAGAAGAGCTTCTGCAGCTTCATCGCGGCGCCCATGTCGCCCTTCACCTTGAGCTTGCCGGTCATGTAGGCGGTGGTGGGGTTCTGCTCGCCGCTCACGATGCGAGCGAACGTGTCCGCCGAGGACTGGATCGTGCAGTCTGCCTCGCTCGCCCCCTCGCTCACGGACACGACCCCGTTCTCCACTCTCACGGTCCAGGTCCCGGCGCCCTCGATCTCGAACACGTAGGCGTTGTTCATGCCAGCCGTCCTGGCGGGATCGACCTTGCTCGGCAGGCTCGCGAAGAACTCTCTCACATCCTCGGCCACGACCGCTCCTCCTTGTCGCTCGGCCAGAGCCTACCTCACGGCACCGCTACCTCGGGCGCAAGCTCGGGACGCGCTCGGCTGGGGGGAAGGAGGAGAACGAGAACGACGCCCAAGAGGGGGGCCGCCGCGCAGGCCCAAAGCGCAGTGCGCAAGTCCACGGCGTCGGCTACCGCCCCCAGGATCACCGCCGCCACGCCACCCAGCCCGATCGAGAGGCCGATGGAAAGGCCCGAGGCCATGCCGATGTGGCGGGGCAGGTACTCCTGGCTCATGACCATGGTCACGCCGAAGGTGCCAACCACGGCGGCGCCCACCACCGCCAAGGAGATGGCGCCGGGGATCCCTCCCAGGAGGATGAAGGCGGCGATGGCAGGCGGGACCGCGAGGTTGCTGACGAGCAGGATGGGGCGCCGGCCGAAGCGGTCGGCGGCAGGCCCGGCGAGGAGCGTGCCTAGAGCGCCGGCCAGAAGCATGAGCGAGAGGAGCCGGTTGCCGTAGGCCTTGGAGTGGCCCAGCGATACCTCCCACAGGGGGACGAAGGTGAGCAGGCCAAACCAGGCCACGCTGCGGAGTGCTACCACCGCCAGAAGGAGGGTGATCGCTCCCGGTCGGTCGCTCCCCAGCCTCGCCCGCGCCCGAGTCCCCTGCGCAGGCACGAGCCGACGCAAGAAGGGAACGAGGGAGAGAAGCAGGGCAGCGACGGCCAGGCAGGGCACCATGACGAGGAGGCCGCCGTCCAGGCCAAGCCAGAGGACGAGGGGGGTGACCACGATGGCGCCCAAGGCGTAGCCGACGTTGCCTCCGATCGAGAAGAGGGCCATGCCGCTCGCCCGCCGCGCCCCGCTGGCGTAGGCCGCGAACTTGGAGCCCTCAGGATGGTAGGCGGCCGTGCCCAGGCCCGAGAGCACGACGAACAGGCAACAAAGCCAGTAGCTCGGCGCCACCGCTGCCAAGGCCATGCCCACCCCGCCGATGGCGACCCCGGCGGGAAGGAGCCAGGCCCCGCCCCGCCGATCCGACCACAGGCCGAAGACGGGCTGGAGCACCGAGCCGGCCAGGGTGGAGGCGAGCACGAGCACCGCCACCAGGGTGTACGAGAGGCGGAACTCCTCGGCCAGGAAGGGAAGGAGGGCAGGAAGGGCGCCTCCGGCGAAGTCGACCGCCAGGTGGCCGGCCGACAGCGCTGCCATCGCCCGCCTGTCCATCTCCGCCCGCACGGCCCCGAGCCTACCGGGCGGCAGGACCCGACCCTACGCCGCCGCTTCCTGGGAGGCTGGCTCTCGTCCGTAGATCTCGATCAAGGCTCGCGACAGCTCGTGCTGAGTGGCGGCGATCTCGGCCCTGTTTCGCTCCAGCTCAACCCCAGTCGCTCCCCGCTCGCGCAGCTCCTGGCGGGCGGCCACGAGGCCGGCGATCCGGCGTTGCAGCGACTCGACTCTCGACTCGGCATTCACGGCGCTCACGTTCCCTGTATCGGTGGCAAACCCTCTTCCTTGAGGGGTCCTTCCCCTCGCAGCGCTCCGCAGGCTACGGCACCGGTCGGATAGCATCGCCGCCGGTATGGACATCGCCGTCGCCCCGGCTCCTTCTTCTCAGGATACCCTGGCCTTTGCCGTCTGCGACCCTCCCCATCCCCTCCCCGCGGAGCTGGCTGGCCTGGCCGACCTCCTGGCCACGGGCGAGGCGCCGACCAAGCGGGGCGCTGCCCGCCTCGTGCGCTTG
>PSLH01000172.1:0-2097 GCA_040289505.1 Thermoleophilia bacterium
CGGGCGCGCTCTACCGCCTGCGCAGCGCCTTGGAGCGGGTGCGCATGCGGAAGGAGGCGGCGAGCGACCTCCTCGAGCGTCTCCGCCAACCGGCCCTCTCTCCTCGGCGGGACGATCTCAGGGAGCGGGCCGAGCTGGCGGAGGCGCGGGCAGCGGCGCTCGAGCAGGCGCTGGCCGAGCGGGAGGGGCTTCCCCCGGCGGCGCGGGCGCTGGCCGAGGAGGGCGAGAGCCTCGTCCTCGGCCTGATCGAGGCGGAGCCGGGCAAGGAGCGAGCGACGGTGGCGGCACTTCGCCACCGGGCGGCGGCGATTTTGGTCGACAGCCCGGAGCGGGGCCTTGCCCTCCTGCGCCGGGCCCGGGAGCGAGGTCTTGGGAGCGCGGTCGTCCTTATAGGGCGCGACCCCAAGGAGATCGTGGCCAGCGTGCCCGTGGTTCCGCTCGACCAGCTCCTCGCATCGTCCGTGCCGGCGGTGACAGAGGAGGGCTTCGGCTACGACCCCGATCAGGGAGAGCTGTGGCTGGTGGGCGAGACGGCCGAGGCCCTGCAGCTAGAGATGAGAGCCCAGGCGCGGCGGCTTCACGCCCAGGCGGACGAGCTCGCCTCCCGAGCCGAAGGCTCGCCGTCCGAGCCTGCCCTGACCGACTCCCGCATCCGCTCGCTGCTCGCGGCGCTCGTCGGTGAGCTGGAGCGGGCGGAGAGGGCAGCGGAGCGAGCGCGGGCTCCGCTCGTCGCCCAGGTGGAGGGGGAGAGCACCCGCGCCTCAGAGCTCGCCAGCCACCTCCGTGCTCTGGCAGCGGAGGAGGCAGAGACTCGCCGTCTGGCGTCCCAAGCTGGGGAGCAGTTGGCTGCCGTCGAGGTGGAGCTGGCTCGCCTCGAGGCGGAGGCGGCCGAGGCCCGCCGCCGCCTGGCTGAGGCAGGCGCTGACCCGGCTCCGGGGACCCGGGAGGAGGTCGAGCAGAAGCTGGCTCGGCTCCTCCGCCGGCGGCAGGCACTGGGCGAGGTGAATCCCCTCGCCAAGGAGGAGTACGCTCGGGAGAAGGCCCGTCTGGAGGAGTTGCGCTCGCAGCGGGCTGACCTGGAGCAGAGCTTGCAGGAGCTGGAGCGTCTGCGCCGAGACCTAACCGAGACGGTCGAGCATCGGTTCGCGGCCACCTTCGCCAGGGCTCAGGAGAGCTTCGCCCAGGTGGCAGGGACGCTCTTTCCCGGTGGCGAGGGGCGGCTCCGGCCGAGCCAGCCCTCGGACGGCGACGGAGAGCCAGGGGTCGAGGTCGAGCTCCGGCCCGCCGGCAAGCGCGTCACCCGGCTGTCGCTCCTCTCAGGCGGGGAGAAGGCGCTGGGGGCGATCTCGTTCCTCTTCGCTCTCTTTCTGGCTCGACCGTGTCCCTTCTACCTCCTGGACGAGGTCGAGGCCGCCCTGGACGACACCAACATCGGCCGCTTCGTCGACCTTCTACGCCAGTTCTCGCGACGAGCACAGTTCATCGTCGTCACCCATCAGAAGCGGACGATGGAGGCAGCCGACGTGCTCTACGGCGTGACCATGGGGGCAGACGGTGTCTCTCAGGTCGTGTCCCGACGGCTACCGCAGGAGGCCTCCACGGCTGCCTGAGCGGGCGGGCTATCCTCCCCGGCCGTGACCCTGAGCTGGGCTGAGCTTCTCGGCGACGTCGAGCCCTCGCCGGATCCAGCCGAGGAGACGGCTGGCTTCCTGAAGCGCCTGCGCGGCTCCCTGAGCCGGGGCAGTCGCGCTCTTCGCGAGCGTCTGCCCGGCTTCGATCCCGGGCAGGAGGAGTCCTGGGAGGCGCTGGAGGAGGCCTTGATCGTGGCCGACGTGGGGCTTGCGGCCACGGAGATCCTGGTGGACAGGCTGCGCCGCCGGCGACAGGGAGCGAGCATGGAGGAGGCCCTTGTCGAGGAGGTGGCGTCCCTGCTTACCCGACCGCGACCGCTCGCGCTCTCTGCGCGTCCCAGCGTCATCCTGGTTGTGGGCGTGAACGGCAGTGGCAAGACGACCACCATCGGCAAGCTTGCCTACCGTCTGCGCGAGCATGGCCGGAGCGTGGTCGTGGCGGCCGCCGACACCTTCCGCGCCGCCG
>PSLH01000030.1:0-9482 GCA_040289505.1 Thermoleophilia bacterium
GAGCGGCTGCCGCCGACGAGCTGCTCACGCGGGCTGTGGAGCGGCTGCGTCTCTCCGGGCGAGGCCGGGCCCGAGTGGCTCGCGTCGCCCGCTCGATCGCCGCCCTGGCTGGCGCGGTCGAGGTCCTGCCCGAGCACGTGGCCGAGGCTCTCTCCTACCGAGCGCCGCGGGAGCTCGAGGGACCATGAGCGAGCTTGCCTCCGCCGTCTTCGCCGCCGAGACAGGCTGCCACGTGGTCGCCGAGCCACGGGGGGAGCGCTTCCAGCGCTTCCGAGCCGGTTTCGACGAGCGCTGCTACCTCGTCTTCCTGGCCGAGCGCGGGCTCCGCTGGCTCCCTCGCTCCTCGCCCTCCTTTCCCCGGGCCCTGGGCTCCATCTTCGACCCTCCCGTCGGCCTCTTCCTGCGAGGGGCGGGCGCGGTGGAGGATCTCGACCGTCCGGCCGTGGCCGTGGTCGGGGCCCGCTCCTGCTCGCCCTACGGAGCCTCGGTGGCCCGTATGCTGGGGCGGGAGCTGGCCGCAGCAGGGCTGGTGGTGGTGAGCGGGCTCGCTCGCGGTATCGACGGCGAGGCCCACCGGGGAGCGCTGGAGGCGGGCGGGATCACGGTGGGGGTGCTGGGCTGCGGCATCGACCGCGACTACCCGGCCGCCCATGCCGAGCTGGCCCGGCGGGTGTGCGAGCGCGGCCTTCTCGTATCGGAGTACGCCCCCGGGGTCGAGCCAGCCCCGTGGCGCTTCCCCGCTCGCAACCGCATCATCGCCGGTCTCGCCTCGGTGGTGGTCGTGGTCGAGGCCCGCGAGCGCTCGGGCGCGCTCATCACCGCCGATCTCGCTCTCGAGGAGGGGAGGGAGGTGCTGGCCGTACCAGGCGAGATCACGAGCGCTCTTTCCTTGGGCACAAACCGGCTCTTGCGCGCAGGAGCCTCCGTCGTCACCTCGGCTGCCGACGTCCTGCAGGCCTTCGGCATCGACTCCGCCCCAGCGCCGGAGCCGACCGTGGGGGATCGGGCAAGGCTGGTCCTGGCCCAGCTTCGCCAAGGGCCAGCCGCGGCAGACGAGCTCGCCCGCGCTCTGGGGATGGCGGCCGGCGAGCTGGCGCAGGCCCTCTCCGAGCTCGAGGTCGAGGGGCTGGCAGTAGAGGCGAACGGCCTCTACCGGGCTCAGGTAACGTGACCCGACGTGCGGGGTCTTCTCCTCTGGCCAGGAGCGCTGGGGCTCGCTGCGCTCGTCGTGGTTGGAGGAGGAGCGGCCGGCGTTCCCTCCCGAGCCAAGAACACCGTCGGCTGGGTAGAGGCGGTGGCGATGGACGGTCCTCTCGTGGCCTATGCCACCGACGACTCGCTGGCCGGGGGGGGCGGCTGCCACAAGGTCGTCGCCTGGAACGTCCTCACCGGGGTGGCCGTACGAGTCAGCGGTCCTGCCCGGGGACGGTGCTTCTCCGACGAGCCCCACGGCCAGCGCGTGACAGCGGTGGCGATCGGCGACGGGCGCGTAGCCTGGATCAGGAACGTCACCGGGAACACGGAGGCCGACGACTACCTGTACGCAGCCGCGCTCCCCCGGCCCCGGGAGCGCCGCCTGCTCGTTGCTCGGCGGGTGGGAGAGCCGCCCAGCCAAGGAGGCACCATCACCGGAGTAACGGGGGACGCCGACCTTCTGGCGGCGACGATCGCGACCGTGGACGCCTCCGGCAGCGCGACCACCACGCTGCGCGTCCTGCGCGGCACGAGGCTGAGGACGGTGGCCTCGAGCCCAGGCTCCCTGGCCGCGAGCTCGGCCGATGACGGCCGGGTGGCGGTGCAGGGAGAGAGCGGAGTCGCTCTCTACTCCGACCAGGGCGTCCTCCTGCGCTCGATCGCGACCCCAGCGGCCAAGGGCGCGGCCGTGCGCAAGGACTACCTGCTTGTCCTGGCCGAGAGGAGGATCGACATCTTTGACGCCAACACGGGAGCGTTCGTTCGCTCCCTGCCGGTGGCAGCAGGCGCCTCCTTGCTGGATCTCCACTCCGGGATCGCCGTGTACGCCGCGTTGCGGGAGGTGCACGCGCTTCGGCTGGCGACAGGCAGGGACGTGGTGGTGGCCACCCTGCCTCGGCGGGTAGCCGGCCTGGCCATCGAGGCGCCGGGTCTCGTCTACGCCTACAACGGGGTCAAGAGTGGACGGGCGATCGGTACCGTCGTCTTCCTTCCTATGCAGCGGCTGATCGAGGCCGTGTCCTCCTGAGCGGACGGAGCGGCCAGACGGGCGGGGAGCGCCAGGCCCCGGTCAGGGCTCGATCGGCTTCACCGTCCTCGGCGAGCTCGATGCGGGTCGGACGCTACAGGCGGATGCGGGGAAGGTCGAGGTCGCTGGCGCTCCGAAGGGCCGCCAAGGCGATGGCGAGGTCTTGGATGGCGAGACCGGTCGAGTCGAAAGCGGTGATCTCCTCGGCCAAGCGACGTCCCTCGGCCTTCCCCGCCAGCACGGCGCCGAGGTCGGTCACGCTCGCCCGGTCGAGAAGGCCGGCTCTGACCGCGTGCTGGAGCTCGCCTCCGTGGCTTGCCTGCTCCCAGTCGTCGCAGAAGAGGCGACAGCGAAGGAGCTCGGAGACGGCGATCTCGGACTTGCCCGGCCCGTCTGCTCCCATCAAGCTGACGTGCTGGCCTGCCCGAAGCGCCCCCTGTGGGATGACCACCTCCTGACCGGGCGTCACCGTGGCCACGAGGTCGGCGGCTAGGGCCTCCTCCAGCGAGCCTGCTACTGAGGTGCCAAGCTCGGCGGCTACTTCCTCCATCCGGCCTGGATCGACGTCGTAGACCGCCACCGGCCAGCCGCGAGCGAGGAACGCCCGAGCCGTGGCTTTGCCGTTGACGCCGCATCCGACGACCGCGGCCGAGGTAGCGTCGGGGGAGCCCAGGATGTCCGCCGCCAGAACGGCCGCGGCTCCAGTGCGAAGAGCGGTGACCGAGGCAGCGTCGAGGAGAGCGAGGAGGCGCCCGTCAGAGGCGTCGGAGAGGAGCACGATCCCGGTCACCGTGGGAAGGCCCTTGGCGGGATTCCCGGGAAAGGAGGTGACCCACTTGAGCACGGCGTGTCCGTCGCCGAGCGCAGGCATGGCTCGGAAGTCGCCGGCTGGGTGGTTGGCGACGTACACCTTAGGCGGCATCGTCCAGCGCCTGTGGGCGTAGGCGAGGAAGGCATCCCGCACGGCCTGCAAAGCTCGCTCGGGCGTGACCGCTCGCAGAACGTCCTCGGCCCGAAAGAGGAGAACCTCGGTCACACCCGCTTGAGGGCGGCGATCAGTTTCTCCACCGAGTCCTTAGCGTCGCCAAAGAGCATGACCGTCTTGGGGTCGGTGAAAAGGGGGTTGTCGATGCCGGCGAAGCCAGGGGCCATGCTGCGCTTGAGGACGACCACATTGCGGGCGTGGTCGACGTTGAGGATGGGCATGCCGTAGATCGGGCTTCCAGGCTGGTTGCGGGCTGCCGGGTTGACGACGTCGTTGGCGCCGATGACGAGAGCGACGTCGGTCTGGTCGAAGTCGGGGTTGATCGCGTCCATCTCGTAGAGCTGGTCGTAGGGCACGTTGGCCTCGGCCAAGAGGACGTTCATGTGGCCGGGCATGCGCCCAGCTACGGGGTGGATGGCGAAGCGCACGTCGACGCCCCGCTTCTCCAGCTCCTCGGCCAGCTCCCGCACCGCGTGCTGAGCCTGGGCCACGGCCAAGCCGTAGCCGGGGACGATGATCACCCGCTTGGCGTAGGCGAGCATGACCGCCACGTCCTCGGGCGTGGTCGGGCGGACGGCGCCGTCCCCGGCTACCTGCGCCTCGGGAGAGACCTGGAGCTGCCCGAAAGCGCCGAACAGGACGTTAGCCACCGAGCGGCCCATCGCCCGAGCCATGAGAAGGGTGAGGAGCGTTCCCGAGGCTCCTACGAGCATGCCGCTCACGATGAGCACCGTCTGGTGGAGGACGAAGCCGGTGGCGGAGGCAGCCAGGCCGGTGAAGGCGTTGAGGAGGGCGATTACCACGGGCATGTCGGCTCCCCCGATGGGGAGGACGAAGAGGACGCCGAAGGCGGCCGCTCCGGCGATAAGGCCGATGAGGAGGGCGTCCTCCTGCACCCCGGCCACGATCACCACTGCCAGGGCGACCAAGGCGCCCAGCAGGGCCGCGTTCCCGAGCTTCTGGCCAGGGTAGACGATAGGCCGGCCGCCGATCCACTCCTGGAGCTTGGCGAAGGCGATCATGCTGCCGGCGAAGGAGACCGAGCCCACTAGGCCCGAGAAGACCGTGGAGATGGAGACGTTCACGTCCAGAAGCCCCGGCTCGGGGGCGGTGTTGTGGAAGTCGGCCAGGGCGATGAGCGCCGCTGCCCCGCCGCCCACGCCGTTGAACAGCGCCACCATTTGGGGCATGGCCGTCATCTTCACGGCGCGAGCGGCGTAGGCTCCCACGGGAGCGGCCACGGCCATCACCACGAAGATGGGCCAAAAGGTGCTGCTGTCGAGCTGGGGGAGGAAGAAGGTGGCCACGATGGCGACCGCCATGCCGAAGGCGCCGATCCAGTTCCCCTTCCTGGCGTGGGCGGGCGAGGAAAGAAAGCGGAGGGCGAGGATGAAGCAGATGATGGTGACGAGGTAGGCGACGGTGATCCCGTCGGTGCGGCTCACGAGCGCTCGCCCTCCTTCCGCTCGCCTGGCCTCCGCTTGAACATCTCCAGCATGCGGTCGGTGACGACGAAGCCGCCCACTACGTTGCCCGTCGCCAGCGCCACCGCAGCCAGGGAGACGACCCGGATCCAGGTGTCCTGGTCGGGTAGGCCGGCCACGATGATGGCGCCTACGATCACGATGCCGTGGATGGCGTTCGTTCCTGACATGAGCGGGGTGTGGAGGAGGGTGGGCACCTTGGAGATGACCTCGAAGCCGAGGAAGGCGGCCAGGATGAGCACAGTCAGCTCGATGAGGAAGCTCGTGGTCATGCGGTCGCCTCCTTCTTTCCGGCCACGCAGGCGCCGGCGGTAATCTCGTCGCTCCAGTCGAGGGCGAGCTCGCCGCCGGGGGCGAGGTGCTGGAGCAGAGCGGCCACGTTCCGGGCGTAGAGCTGGCTGGCATGGGTGGGCATGGTGCTGGGCAGGTTCACCAGCCCGACGAGGGTGACGCCATGCTCGACCGTGATCTCGCCTGGCCTCGTCAGCTCGCAGTTTCCCCCTGTCTCGGCGGCCACGTCGACGATCACCGAGCCCCGGCGCATGGCCTCGACGGCCGAGGCGGGGATGAGCTTGGGAGCGGGTCGTCCCGGGACGGCAGCGGTCGTGATGACGACGTCGAACCCCGGTAGCCGCCGCTCCAGCTCCGCCTGCTGGGCCGCCTGCTGCTCGGGGGTAAGCTCGGCCGCGTAGCCTCCCGCCGTCTCCTCGCCCCGGATGCCGAGGTCGAGGAAGGTGGCTCCCAAGGACTCCACCTGCTCCTTGACCACCGGGCGGACGTCGAAGCCGGATACGACAGCGCCCAGCCGCCGGGCGGTGGCGATGGCCTGGAGCCCGGCTACCCCTGCTCCCAGCACGAGCACCTTGGCCGGAGGCACCGTGCCCGCGGCGGTGGTGAGCATAGGGAAGAACTTGGGCAAGTACTC
Organism: Thermoleophilia bacterium; assembly: GCA_040289505.1. Lineage (GTDB taxonomy): Bacteria > Actinomycetota > Thermoleophilia > Gaiellales > Gaiellaceae > PALSA-612. The sequence goes on from PSLH01000030.1 coordinate 5,616, forward strand.
GGCCGCGAGCAGGGTGGCCTTGTACCCGGCCACGGTGGCCTGGGAGGAGAGGGCATCCATGGGCTGAGCCCGGGTGATCCGGGGGATCGACTCCATGGCGAAGGCGACGACCCCCTGGCGGGACAAGCGCTCGATCCCCTCCTTGTCGGTGAGCGGCTGGAGGAAGGCGACGAGGACGTCGCCTGGCCGCATGCGCGCCACCTCCTCGGGGGACGGCTTCTGCACCTTGGCCACGATCTCAGCACGACCGAAGATCGCGTCGACGAGCGTCGCTCCCGCCTCCGCGTACTCGGCGTCGGAGAAGGTCGCCTGCTCGCCAGCGCCTCGCTCGACCAGGATCTGGAAGCCGGAGGAGGACAGGCGGGAGACGACCTCGGGTACCAGGGCCACCCGTCGCTCGCCGGGTGCGGTCTCCTTGGGGACGCCGACCTTCATGCCGGGCGAACTCTACGCCACCGAGACGGCCTGCCCTCTCGTCAACCGACCTTCCCCTAAATGGGGGAGGGAAACGCTTCCCAGGCTGGAACGCGGCCGCCTATGCCTATCGCCAGCGACCTGGCCCGAGCGATCGAGCGGCGCGACCCCTACTCGCTCGGCCACGCAGCCCGGGTGAGCGTCCTGGCCGAGATCGTGGCCGCTCGCCTGGGCTGGGACGAGGAGGAGATCGAGGCCCTGCGCCTGGGGGCAGCTCTCCACGACATCGGCAAGCTGGCGGTGCCCGAGCAGGTCCTGCGAAAGCCGGGCCCTCTCGATCCCGACGAGCTCGCCCAGGTGCGCTCCCATCCCGAGCATGGCGCCCGCTTGGTATCCCTCGTCAGGTCCCTGAGGGTGGCGCTTCCCTGCGTCCTCCACCACCACGAGCGTTGGGACGGCCTCGGTTACCCCGCGGGAAGGAAGGGGGAGACGATCCCTGCCGCGGCCCGGGTGCTGGCGGTGGCGGACGCGTTCGACGCTATGACCTCAGACCGACCGTATCGGGCGGCGCTCGCCCCCGAGGAGGCCATCGCCGAGCTGGAGCGAGGGGCAGGCAGCCAGTTCGATCCCGAGATCGTGGCCGTGTTCGTCCAGGCCTGGCAGGAGGGAGCGATGACCATGCCCGACCTCGGCATCGGCAGGCGGTAAGCGTCCCAGCGCGCCCTACCCAGCCGCTCCGCTCTCTAGCTTGCTCCAGACGCGGCGGATGATCTCGTCGGTGAGCTCGGTCGTCGCTGCCTGTCCCCCCAGATCGGCGGTGCGAATGCCGTCGGCGATCGCCTCCAGGGCAGCCTCGCGGATCGCCCGGGCTGGCCTCTCGGCCTCCGCGCCGGCGTAGGAGAGGAGGGCGGAAGCGGCCAGGATCATGGCCAGCGGATTTGCCACGTTCTTTCCCTTGAGGTTGGGGGCAGTGCCGTGGGCAGCCTCCGCCAGGACGATGCGGGGAGCGTACTCCTCGTCCAAGGCCATGACGAGGGACTCGGCTCCGGCGATAGACCCGAACAGCTGGAGCACCAGGTCGGCGAGGATATCGCCGTCGCGGTTCAGGGTGGGGATGACCAGCGAATCACCGCTCGAGGCGAGAAGGAGAGCGAAAGTAGCGTCGACCAGGTGGGGGCGGTAGAGGACGGTGGGGTGACGACGAGAAGCGGCGTCCATCTCCTCCTTGAGCATCCCCTCGTAGATGGGGCTCACGGTGTATTTGGGCCCTCCGAACACGATCGCGCCCTCCCGCTCGGCCATGCGGAAGGCAAGCTCGGCCACGGCGTGGCACACGCGGCGCTCGATTCGCTCGGTGCGGAACGCTTCCTCCTCGTCGCCCCTTCCTTGCCGCCACTCCTTGGCTCCGTAGGCGTCTCCGACCGCCATGCGCACGACCGAGATCGGGCCGTGCACGCCTCCCACCGGGGCGACGCCGGGAATACGACGCCCGGTACGCACGATCACCTGAGCGCCGATCGCCTCCCGAAGAATGCGGTTGGGCGAGCCCACGTCGCCAGCCGCCTCAGGAGTGATGGTGGGAGCTTTCAAGGCCAGGCCGGCCTTCCGGGTGGCCTCCGCGGCCGCGTCGACTACCGCGTTTTTGGTAGCCCGCCTGCTCTCCAACGATAAGTCGAAGCGAAGGAATTCGAACGTGACTCCGATTACGGACGGCGAGAGCACGCGCAAGGCTTCCTCTAAGAGCTCTTGGCCGGTCTCGTCCCCTTCCATGATGACGAGCGTACGCGGTGCCATGGGAAGGAACATTCTATGTCCCTCGCTTGAGCAGATCAGGTCTTGATCGATCTATAATCGATGTAGCTGTATGGAAGAGAATTTCATATACGATCCGCATGTACCCTTGACCATAGAGAGGAGAATCTGTGGCGAGAAAAACGATCCTCGTATGTGATCAGTGCGGCGGGGAGGTCGCCGAGGGCCGGGGAGCGGTGATGCGTATCACCTTCGCCGACGCCCGACGCGGGGCCAAGCAAGCCGATCTCTGCGACACCTGCGCCAGCAACGCCCCCGGGCGCCCCGTGGCCCGACGGGGGCGGCGACCCAAGGCCCAGGCTGCCTAGAGAAAACCAGGCTGGCCGAGAAAAGAGGAGGGCAGGCAGCTGCCCTCCTCTTTTCTCGCTTCTTTGAGCTTCCTCTACGACGTCGTTCCAGGGCCGGCCCAGCGTCCCCGGGCCTCACTAGACTTGGGCCTCCATGCCGCTGACGCTCATCGTCGGCCCCGCCAACGCGGGCAAGGTCGCCCTGCTCCTCAACTCCTACCTCGCTGATCGCGATCGCAGTCCCGTGCTGGTCGTGCCTAGCCGGGCAGACGTGGATCGGGTAGAGCGCGACCTTCTGGGCCGAGCAGGGGCCCTCGTCGGCGGCTTCATCGGCACCTTCGACGATCTGTTTACGCAGATCGCCCGCAGCGACGGCACGGCCAAGCCCCTTCTCAGCGAGGCTCAGCGGCGGCTAGCAGCTCGAGCCGCCTGCGCGCGCGCTCGCCTCTCCCGTCTGGCGCGGTCGGCCCAGCTCGCCGGCTTCGTCGACGCCCTCATCGAGACCGTGGCCGAGGTCGAGTCTGCCCTGCTCGAGCCCGATGACCTGGGAGGCGACCTTGCCCAGCTCTACCGGGCCTACCGCCAGGAGCTCAGCCGTCTTGGGGCCTGGGACCGGGACGGCGAGCGCCGCTACGCGGTGGAGCGGCTGACCCGAGATCTGGACGCCTGGGATGGTCGGCCGGTCTACGTCTACGGCTTCGAGGAGCTGACCGCGCTGCAGTGGGCGCTGGTCGAGGCCTTGGCTGCCCGGGCGGAGGTGACGATCGCGCTTCCCTACGAGCCACGCCGGGCGGCCTTCGCCGCTCTCGAGCGGACGGTGGCCGACCTCGCCCGCCTGGCAGACGGTCGCCTGCGGGTACTCACCCCTCTGCCCGATGCCTACTCCCACCCGGCGCTTTCCTATCTCGAGCGCGCGCTCTTCCGCGAGGAGGAGCCGTCGTCTCCACCCCCTGCGCTCGGGGGAGCCGTGCGCTTCCTGGAGGCGGCTGGCACCCGCGGCGCCCTCGAGCTGGTGGCCGACGAGATCATGACCCTCCTTCGCTCTGGGGTCGCCGCCGAGGAGATCGCCGTCGTCTGCCCCAGCCTAGACCGCTACCGGGCTGCCCTGGAGACGGCGTTCTCGGCGCTGGCTCTGCCCTACGCCTGGGAAGGCCACCTCCGCCTGGGGCAGACGCCCTTCGGCCGGGCGCTCGTCTCGCTCCTTCGCTTCGTTTGGCTGGAGGGAGGGAGGGGGGATCTCTACGCCTTCATGCGCTCGCCCTACTCTGGGCTGCGGCGCGACCACGTCGACTTCCTGGAGGGCCGCCTCCGGGGGCGGGCCGTGCGCAGCCGCCAGGCAGTCGAGGAGGAGACG
>PSLH01000030.1:9560-17190 GCA_040289505.1 Thermoleophilia bacterium
CATGCTGCGCCAGGCCTACGGCACCGCCGCGCCCCCCGCTACCGAGGCCGCTTCCCTCGACCTGCGCGCCTACGAGGCGGCCACCCGGGCGGCGCAGGAGATGGAGGACTGGGTCAGCCTGGGGGGATCGCTCGAGCCGGGAGACGCGCTCTCTCTCCTCGAGCGGGCGCCGGTCGCGCTCGCTCTCGGAGGCGCGCCTGGGCGGGTGCCCGTTCTCGACCTCATGCGGGCCCGCGCGCGCCGCTACGAGGTGGTGTTCGTTCTTGGGCTCGAGGAAGGAGTGCTCCCTCGGCGGGGAGACTCCTGTGGGCTTCTGGACGAGGACACGCGCCGCTGGCTCGAGGGGCGGGCGCCCTCCATTCGCCTGCGGCGCTCCGACCCCGTGGCCCGCGAGCGCTACCTCTTCTACGCCGCCTGCACCCGGGCCCGCTCGCGCCTCTACCTGGTGCGGGAGGCGGCTACCGACGACGGCGGTCCTCGGCAACCTAGCCCGTTCTGGGAAGAGGTGCGTCTGCTCTTCGCGCCCGATGACGTCGCCCGCTGGACGCGGCGGCGGCCCCTGGGCGACCTTACCTGGCCCCTCGATCGCGCTCCTAGCGAGCGGGAGCAGCTGCGAGCTGTGGCGGCTTTGGCCGCCGAGGAGCCGCCGCTCGCCCGTGAGCTGGCCCTGGCCAACGGTTGGAGCAGGCGCCTGGAGCGGGCCCTGGCTGCGTTCCAGCGACCCACTCGGCTCTCCCACCCGCGTGTCCTGGCGGAGCTACAGGGGCGGACGAGCTTCGGGGTAACAGAGCTCGAGGTGTTCGCCGACTGCTCCTCCCTGTGGCTGGTCGAGCGCCTGGTCGACCCTCGCTCGATCGACGGGGAGGTCGATGCTCGGCTCCGCGGGCAAGTCGCTCATCAGGCCCTCTTTCGCTTCTTCTCCGGCCTGCCGCGGAGGATTGGCTCGGAGCGAGTGGCTCCCGGTCGGCTCGACGAGGCCCTCGCCTTCTTGGGCGAGTGCTTGGAGGAGGCCCTCGCCGGCCACGTTCACAGCCGCCTGGAGCTGACCGAGGTCGAGCGGCACGAGCTGGAGCAGACCTTGCGCCGCGACCTGGAGCAGTTCGTCCGAGCTGAGGCCGAGTCAGGCTCGCCGCTCGTTCCCCGCCGGTTCGAGGTGTCGTTCGGGGGCGAGCGCTCCTCGCCCGAGCTTCGCCGGGGGCTCGACCTGGGCGGTTTCTCGCTGACTGGCAAGATCGACCGGATCGACCTCGACCCGTTCAGCGCGCGAGGGCTCGTGATCGACTACAAGAGCGGCTCCACCGCCCACTCCGCCTCGCAGATCGAGTCCGAGCTTCGCCTCCAGGTGCCCCTGTACATGCTCGTCCTGCGCGATCTCGTGGGCGTCGAGCCGGTGGGCGGTATCTACCGAGCGCTCTCGGGCGAGCGGCGGGCGCGCGGCCTTCTGCGGGCCGAGGCGAAAGAGGCCATCCCCGGGCTCTCCTCCCGGGACTACCTGGAGGAGGAGGCCTTCTGGAGGGTGGTGGACAAGGCGGTGGAGAGCGCCCGCTCGTCTGTAGAGCGGATTCGGGCCGGGGATGTCCGCCACGACCCCAAGGGCGGCTTTCCCTGTCCTTCCTGGTGCGATCGCTGGCCTATCTGCCGGGTGAGGCGGCCGTGACCACGGCGCTCGACACCTGCCTCCCCAACTCCGACCAGCGAGCGGCCATCGAGGCTGAGGGCGTCGTTTTCGTCTCGGCGGGAGCAGGCACGGGGAAGACGACGGTGATCGTGGAGCGGTTCGCACGGGCCGTCGAGCGAGGGGTCGACGTGCGCTCTATTCTCGTCATCACCTACACCGAGCGGGCTGCGGGCGAGCTTCGGGCCCGCATCCGCCAGCGCCTCGTCTCTATGGGACGTGCCCAGCTGGCCCGCGACTTGGACGCCGCCTGGATCTCCACCATCCACGGCTTCTGCCTGCGCCTGCTGCGGGCGCACGCCGCCGCTGCCGGCCTCGACCCTCGCTTTCGGGTGCTTGACGAGAGCCAAGCCCGGGTTCTGCAGGTCGAGGCCTTCGACCGAGCGTTGACCTCGTTTTGCCAGGGAGGCGACCCCGATCGCCTCCGCTTGCTCGCCACCTACGGCTCGCAGGGCCTGTTGCGGATGCTCACCGGCGTGGCCGAGACCCTGCGCGCGGCAGGGAGGCCCCTCGAGCTGGGAAGGGGGAAGCCTCCCGACCTCGAGCAGCGGGTCGAGGAGCTGCGCCAAGCCGCCGGTCTCGTCTTGGCTGAGACGGAGGGCGACCCAGGGGCCGAGTCGGCCCGTGCCCTGGCTCTGCGGGCGCTCGAGCAGCTCGACCCCACTCCCCCTCCCGAGCTTTTGCTCGACCTGTCCGAGCTGGCCGTCAAAGGCCGGGGAAGGGAGCGCCTGTCCGCCTTCGAGGAGGCTCGGGTGGCCCTCGAGCAAACGGCCCTGAACGTGCTCGCTGCCCGCGATCGCGAGCTTCTCCAGGAGCTCCTCCATGCCTTCGACCGTGCCTACCGGGAGGCCAAGGACGCGGAGTCGGCGCTCGACTTCGAAGATCTTCAGCTTCGCGCCCGCGACCTCCTGCGCGACGACCGCGCCCTACGCGAGCGCGAGCGCCTCCGCTTCCGGTCGGTGATGGTGGACGAGTTCCAGGACACGAACCGGCTCCAGTGCGAGATCATCGACCTCGTCGCCGGCGGCCCTGGTCAGGGAGCGGTCGAGGAGCTCTTCTTCGTGGGCGACGAGTTTCAGTCCATCTACCGCTTTCGCCACGCCGACGTGGAGGTGTTCAAGGAGCGGCGAGCCCAGGGCGGGGAGGTTCTCCCCCTGACCAAGAACTACCGCTCTCGGCCCGAGCTTCTGGCCGTGGTCAACGAGCTCTTCCGGGCCGACTTCGGGGACGGCTTCCAGCCCCTCGAGGCAGCGGGTCGCTTCCCCGATCCCGCCCGAGGCCCGGTGGTGGAGCTCATCGTGGCCGACAAGGAGAGCTTCCGGGGGAGCGGTCTCCATTGGCGGCGGGGCGAGGCCCGGGCGGTGGCAGAGCGACTTCGGGAGCTCGTGGACCACGGCGAGGCCCGTCCCGGCGAGATCGTGCTCCTCTTCGCCGCCGGCACCGACGCTGAGGTGTTCGAGGAGGAGCTGCGGGCGCTGGGCCTCCCCACCTACCGCCTGGCTGGACGTGGCTACTTCGGGCAGCAGCAGGTCGTCGACCTCCTCGCCTACCTGCGCCTGCTCCACAACCGCTACGACGACGAGGCCTTGGCTACCGTCCTCGCCTCGCCGCTCGTTGGCGTCTCCAACGACGCCCTCGTTCTCCTCCGGCGGGCGGCCGGGAGGAGGCCGCTCTTCTGCGGCCTGGAGCGCTCGCTTCCGAAGGACGTCTCGGAGGAGGATGGCCGCTTGATGCGCGCCTTCCGGCAACGCTACGACCGGCTGGCGCGAGCGGCCCACGCCGTAAGCCTCGAGCGCCTCATCGACCTCATCGTGTCCGAGCACGACTACGACCTGGCGGTGCTCTGCCAGTGGGACGGTCGTCGCCGCTACGCCAACATCCGCAAGCTGGGCCGGCTGGCCCGCTCCTACGAGGAGCTGCGCGGGCGCGACATCGAGGGCTTCGTACGTTTCCTGGGCGACCAGGATAGCGCCGGGGCGCGGGAGGGAGAGGCCTTGGCCGAGGAGGAGGGCTCGGAGGCCATACGCCTACTCACCATCCACGCCGCCAAGGGCTTGGAGTTCAAGGTCGTGGTGGTGGCCGATGCCGGCCGCGACCGCCCATTCGCCCGGGGAGAGGAGATCCTGTGCCTGCCCGACGGGCGGTTCGCCTTCAAGGTGGTCGACCCGGCCACGGGCAAGCGCCGCGGTGCCCTTGGCTACGAGGATCTGCGCCGGGCAGAGGAGGAGGCCTGGGAGGCAGAGCGGCGGAGGCTCTATTACGTGGCCATGACCCGAGCGATGGACCGCCTCATCGTGTCGGGGTCGCTCGACCCAGGGCGCCGCGCGGACGCCCGCACTCCTATCGGCTGGGTGCTCGACCGGCTCGGCGGCGTGTCGCTGGAGGGGGTGGGCGAGGAGCCGGTCGAGATCGCGCGCGGCGACGCCCGCCTCTCCCTGAGGGTGCGCCGGCTGCGCCCTGATGATCTCGGCGAGAGGCAGAACGGAGACGAAAACGCTGGCTCGGCCCCGACCGAGGTGGCCCAGCACGTCCAGCTCGAGCTCTTCCCGGCCGCGACCACGCTTCCGGGGGTGTCTGAGCGGCCGGTGCTGCCTCCGCCAGCGCCGCCGCCGGCGCCTCCCCTCCACGATGCTCGCCGGCTGTCCTACAGCGCGCTAGCTCTGTTTGCCCGCTGTCCCTACCGCTACTTCGCCGAGCGAGTGGCGGGCATGCGAGCGCTCGATCCCCACGGCATGGACAGAGACGAGGGTGGGGATGGGGGGCTCGCCGCCGCCGAGATCGGAGACGCCGTGCACGCGGTCTTGGAGCGGCTCGACCTTTCCTCTCCCGCTCTGCCTTCTCGGCCCCGGCTCGAGGAGATCGTCCGCTCCCGCTACCCGCGGGCGACGCAGGAGGCGATCGAGCGGGTGCAGGCGCTCGTGGCTGGCTACTGCTCGTCCTCGCTTGCCTGCCGCCTTTCCTCGCTCCCCGGGCTTGTCTCCGAGCAGCCGTTCGCCTTCGAGCACGAGGGCGTGCTCCTGCACGGGCGGCTCGACGTCCTCCACGTCTCGTCCGGGCGGGCGCTCGTGGTCGATTTCAAGACGAACGCGCTCGCCGGTACGCCCCCTGCCAGGGTAGTCGAGGACGAGTACCGGACCCAGCGGCTCGTGTACGCCCTCGCCTGCCTACGGGCAGGGGCGGAGGAGGTCGAGGTGGTCTACCAGTTCCTGGAGCAGCCCGAGGACACCGTCTGGGCCTTGTTCTCCCGGGCCGACCTCCCCCGGCTCGAGCGCGACCTCTCGGCCGAGATCGCTCGCATCCGCGAGGGGCGGTTCCCCCCTCGACCGAGCGAGATAGCCTGCTCCGGCTGTCCCGTCTTGGACGTCGTCTGCGCCGGGCCGCGCCTCGCCCACGGGTAGTGGCGAGAGGCTACCTCTCCGAGGCCCGCCGCCGGGTAGGGCCCAAGCGCAAGCGGATCGGGGAGATCATCGAACGGCTCAAGCGCGAGTACCCCGACGCCCGCATCGCCCTTCGCTCGCGCTCCGAGCTCGAGCTCCTGGTGGCCGTCATGCTCTCCGCTCGAACGACCGACGCCACCGTCAACCGGGTCACCGAGCGGCTGTTCCAGAAGTACCGCCGCCCAGAGGACTATCTGAACGTCCCCATCGAGGAGCTCGAGCGCGACATCTACGCCACCGGCTTCTACCGCCAGAAGGCAAGGGCGCTACGCGGCGCCATGCGCATGCTGATCGAGGAATTCGGCGGCCGGGTGCCGAGGACGGTGGAGGACCTCGTGCGCCTCCCGGGGGTGGCGCGGAAGACGGCCAACGTGGTCGCGGCCGAGCTGGGCCAGCCGCAGGGGATCGTGGTCGACACCCACGTGCGCCGGCTTGCTCAGAGGCTGGGGCTGACCCGGGAGGACGACCCGGTCAAGATCGAGCGAGACCTCATGCGTATCGTTCCTCGCTCCGAGTGGAGGATCTTCCCCCACCTCCTCATCTGGCACGGGCGCCGCGTCTGCCTGGCCCGGAGGCCCCGTTGCGAGCGCTGCGTGCTCTGCGACCTTTGCCCCTCCTGCCGCCTCTAACGGCAAGGTAGGACGGCCACAAGAGGGTGCTTCCGAGCCGGGCCAGGGAGAAGGCTGGGCAAGAGCGGTACGGGGCCGAGGGCCCCTCAGCGGGGGGCGAGCGCCACCATGAGCCCGCCGTCCTCGTCGTAGGCCGGGAAGACGTCCACGAGGACGGGCTTGCGCAGGCCAGAGGCGGTGACGAGCTCGAGCTCCTCGCCCATCCGTCGCACGCCCCACTCCAGGGCCAGGGACACAGGGTTCCTGTCGGCCTGGAACCCGGAGAGCTGGAGCGCCTCCACGACGTGGCGGCCGAGGAGGTCGCTCTCGCGGTAGCCGGTCAGCTCGAACACCCCCCGGCCGACGGCGATCACCCGCCCCTGCGCGTCGCAGACGACGCAGCCGGCTCCGGGCTGGGGGTAGTAATCCTCGAGCAGCTCGAATAGGAAGCCAAAGCCGCAGCGACGGCAACCGACGGCCTGCTGATCGAGCAGGCTCTCGCGGCGGTCGTGGTCGATCGAGCGCTCCTTGCAGCTCGGGCAGATGAAGTACGGCACGGGCAGTCGATCGTAGCCGCAGCCGCTCGCCTTGGGGCTAGACCCCGGCGCGCTCGGCCTGGGGGGCGAGCGGGCCGGAACGGTGGGCAAGCTGGGAGAGGAAGCGCTCGGCATCGAGGGCTGCCATGCAGCCCGAGCCGGCGGCGGTGACGGCCTGGCGGTACACCCGATCCTGCACGTCTCCGGCAGCGAAGACGCCGGGGATGTTCGTCTCCGTGGAGCGGGGCTTGGTCAGGAGGTAGCCGTCCTCGTCGTGGTCGAGCCAGTCGAGGAAGAGGGAGGTGCTCGGGTCGTGGCCGATGGCCACGAACAGCCCATCAGCGGGCAGCTCGCGGGTCTTTCCCGTTCGCACGTCGCGCAGGCGAACGCCGGTCACGCGCCCTTGCTCGACCCCCAGCACCTCCTCCACGACCGCGTTCAGCACCCAGCGGATCTTCTCGTTGGCTCGCGCTCGGTCGACCATGATGGGCGAGGCGCGAAACTCTTGCCGCCGGTGGACGACGGTGACTGCGGTGGCGAACTTGGTGAGGAAGATGGCCTCCTCCATGGCCGAGTCGCCGCCGCCTACCACCACCACCTCCTTGTCGCGGAAGAAGGCGGCGTCGCAGACGGCACAGTAGGAGACGCCCCGGCCCTGCAAGGCTCGCTCCGATTCCAAGCCGAGCTGGCGGGCGTTGGCCCCAGTGGCGACGATGACCGCCTGGGCACGGTACTCGCTCTCGCCCACGTAGACGCGGAACGGTCGCTCGGAGAAGTCGACCCGTGTCACGTCGTCGGCGAGGAGCTCGGCCCCGAACCGAGCGGCCTGATCGCGGAAGCTCTGCATGAGCGCCGGCCCCAGCACTCCCTGGGGAAATCCAGGGTAGTTCTCCACCTCGCTTGTGATCATGAGCTGGCCACCCCACTGGATCCCCTCGATCACGAGCGGCCGGAGGTTGGCCCGAGCAGCGTAGATCGCGGCCGTGTACCCGGCTGGGCCGCCGCCGATGACGATCAGCTCGTAGACGTCTCTCTGAGTGTCGGTCACCTTTCCTCCCACGGTAGAGGCAGAGCGGCTGCCTGTCGAATGTACTAAACGATGTCGGTTCCGGGAACGTCCCTGCGACGAGGGTCAGGCCACGAGCTGGCCGCAGAGGTAGAGCCGTCCCTGCCTGTACTCGGCCTCGTCCAGCGGCCGGTGCGGTTCCGCGCGGCCAGGAGCGAGGAGGTGGACGACCTCGTAGCCTCGAGCGGTCAAGAGCTCGGCGATGAAGCGCCGGTGACAGCGCTGCCATACCGTCTCCGCGCACAGGAGGCAGGGAGCCGGCTCGGAGATAGCTCGCTGCAACGCCGTCTGCCACTCGGGCCGGCCCA
>PSLH01000030.1:17298-21088 GCA_040289505.1 Thermoleophilia bacterium
TGGCCAGGGCCTTGGCCAGGCGCTCGTGGCCGAACTGAGGGTGGCGTCGCGAGCCGGGAAAGCGGCGGACGTCCACGACTGTCCTCGCTCCAATGGCGACCAGCATGACCACCAGCTCGTCGATCGCGCGCGCGCCGTGGCCGGCCGTGAAGATCACCACCCTGGCAGTGTACGAGTAGAGTCTGCGTAGAATCCCTCGCGCTTAGCCGAGGGAGCTATCTGACGTGGGCATACGCCTGACCTGGGAAGGACTTCGCGAGCTGGCGGCCTTTCGGGCCGAGAATGGCTGCGCCATCAGCCTGTACCTCAACCTGGACCCAAGCGTGACGCCCACCCCGGCGGCGGCGGAGGCTCGGGCCCGATCGCTGCTCGACGAGGCCGCCAAGCGCGCGGACGCGAGCCTCTCCGAGCTGACCCACGAGCAGCGTCTTGCCTTCCGTGCCGATCTCGACCGGATCCGCCGCTTCGTCGAGCTCGACCTGGACCGAGACGGGGCCCAGGGCTACGCGGTGTTCGCTGCCTCTCTGGACAACCTGTGGCGGCCGCTTCCCTTGACGGGGGCGGTGCCTGACGCGGTCACGGTGCGCCGGGACCTCTACCTCAGCCCGCTCGTCCGCCTGGTCGGAGCCGGCGAGGGGGCGCTCGTCGTCCACGTGGGCCGCGAGCGGGGCGACTTCTACCGGCTGCAGGGAGGCAAGCTCGTGGCCGTCGCTGACCGCTCCGAGGAGCAGCCCCGCCGACACGACCAGGGAGGGTGGTCGCAGGCCAACTTCCAGCGCCACGTGGACAATCTCGCCCACAGCCACCTGCGAGCGGTGGCGGAGGAGATCGACCGCCAGCTTCGCCGGCTGGGTCCCCAGCCGGTCGTCATCCTCTCCACCGAGGAGGTGCGGGCGGAGCTGGCTGGGCTCCTCCACAACGACGCCCGGGCGGCGGTGGTCGGCTGGACCCAGGCGGAGGCGCACGCCAGCCCAGCCGAGCTTCTCGCCCTAGCGGCGCCTATCTTGGAAGCGTGGCGGCTCGAGCGGGAGCGCTCGGTTCTCGCCCGCTGGCGGGAGGAGGCGGCGACCGGAGGTCGAGCCGCCTCGGGCTGGGCGGAGACGCTTGAGGCCGCTTCTGACGGCAGGGTGGAGATTCTCCTCTACGAGGAGCGGGCCAACCGGGCCGCCTTTCGCTGCCCGGCCTGCGGTCGACTCCAGCTCGAGGGGGGTAAGTGTCCCCTCGACGGCACCGAGCTGGAGGAGCGCGAGGAGGGGATCGACCTAGTCGTCCATCAGACGCTGGTCCACGGAGGCACCGCCCTCGTCGTCACCGGGCGCGACCTCGAGTCGGTGGGGGGGATAGGCGCCATCCTGCGCTACTAGCCCTCCTTTTCTCCCTGCGGCGACTGCTCCTCGCTCCCTCTGTTTTCTTCCTCGTTTTCTTCCTCCTCGCCCCCGAGCTTGGCGCTGGCTGCGTGCATCGCCTCGGCCGTCTTGTCCAGGCCCTCGGCGGTGACCTCGCGGCCCTTCTCCAGGGTCTCGCCGGCCACCTCGCGGCCCTTCTCTGTCACCTGCTCGGCGACCTGCTTCGTGCGGCCCAGGATCTTGTCCAAGAATCTCATTGCGTATCCCCTTCCCTCGCTGGCGTAGCTCAAGGGCGAGTATCCACTACCGAGGCAAAAAAGGGAAGGGCCGAGGGGGTCTTTCCGTCCTCTTCCCTACGCTCTCTCTCGTGGAGCGGCTCTTCGGGCAGGGCGGGAAGCTAGAGGCGATCCTCGCTGGCTACGAGCCCCGATCCGAGCAGGCCGAGCTAGCCCAGGCGGTAGCGAGGGCGCTCAGTGGGAAAGAGCACCTCCTGGCCGAGGCGGGGACAGGGACGGGAAAGAGCCTGGCCTACCTCCTTCCCGCGCTCTCCTCGGGTAAGCGGGTCGTCGTCTCCACCGCCACCAAGGCGTTGCAAGAGCAGCTGCTCGAGAAGGACGTCCCGGTGGCGGCCGCGGCGCTCGGGCGGGAGGCGCGGGTCGCGGTGCTCAAGGGCCGCCAGAACTACGTCTGTCGGCGAGCTCTCGCCGGGTACGAGCTTTTGGGCGGGGCGCTCTTTCCCCGGCCCGAGGAAGCGCAAGCGTTCGAGGCGCTCCGTCCCTGGCTCGCCTCCACAGACACGGGCGACCGCTCCGAGCTTCCTTTCGAGCCACCCCAGGCGGTGTGGGCTGAGATCGCCGTGGGCTCCGACCAGTGCCTCGGTCGACGCTGCCCCTTCCTGGCCTCCTGCTTCAGCGAGGAGGCTCGCCGTCGGGCCCAGGAAACAGATCTAGTGGTCGTCAACCACGCCCTCTACTTCGCCGACCTGGCTGTCCGCGAGCGGAAGGAGGGGGCAAGGATCCTGCCCGAGCACGAGGCGGTCATTTTCGACGAGGCTCACCGGTTGGAGGAGGCCGCGACCACCTGGCTTGGGGGCAGGATCAGCCTGGGAGGGCTGCGCCGGCTGGCTCGCGACGTCGAGCGCGCCTGCCGGGAGGGCGGCCGTCCTGCTCCGGGACGAGCGATTGAGCGCCTGCAGGAGGCAGGCCAGGCCCTGATCGTGGCCGTGGCGCCGTCCGAGGGGCGGGCTCGGCTCAGGCAGCCGCCCCTCGCCCTTGCCCAGACCCTGAGCGAGCGCCTCGTGGCCCTGGCAGAGGCGCTCCAGGGCGGAGGAGAGGAGCTTGATGCCCTTGCCCGGCGGGCTCTCCACGCTGCCGGCGACGTCGAGTCCTGGGCGCGCGGGGACGACGACGAGCGGGTGGCCTGGGCGGAGCCCGATGCTCTCGTCTGGGCTCCGGTGGACGTGTCACGAACGCTTCGCGAGCGCCTGTGGAAGGCTGGCCCCACGGCTATCCTCGTGTCCGCCACCCTGGCTTCGGCTGGCGACTTCAGCTTCGTCTGCGACCGACTGGGGCTGCGCGGCGTCCAGGAGCTGGCGGTGGGGTCTCCTTTCTCCTTCCGGGAGCAGGTGCTCCTCTACGTGCCCGAGGACATGCCTGATCCTCGGGAGCCGAATGCGCTCCGGCGAGTGGCCGAGGAAGCCGCTCTTTTGTGCCAGCTCTCCCGAGGGCGGGCGCTCGTTCTCACCAGCTCCTACCGAGCGCTGCGGGCGGTGGCCGACAGGATGCGAGCGACGATCGCCTACGAGCTCCTCGTTCAGGGGGAGGCGCCCCGAGAGCGGCTGCTCGAGCGTTTCCGGGAGCGCGTCCACTCGGTGCTCGTGGCCACAGGCACGTTCTGGCAGGGGGTGGATATCCCAGGAGAGTCTCTGTCTCTGCTCGTGATCGACAAGCTTCCCTTCCAGGCACCCGGAGACCCGCTCGTCGAGGCCCGCTGCGAGCGCATCGCAGCTCGCGGCGGCGATCCGTTCCGCGAGTACCTGCTTCCTCGTGCCGTGCTCCAGCTCCGGCAAGGCTTCGGTCGCCTGATCCGGTCGCGCGCCGACCGGGGAGTCGTCGCCCTGCTCGATCCCCGCGTGCACGCTCGGCCGTACGGTCGTGTCTTCTTGGCCAGCCTCCCTCCCTGTCGCCTGACCAGCGAGCGAGCCCAGGTGGCCGCCTTCCTAGCGGAGGGCAGGGTCGGCGCCTGATAGAGTCGCCCATCCGTGGCGAAGAAGCCTCGCACGCCGCCGCCGCCCCGGAAGGTGCACGCGCCTGCCCTGCGTCGGCAGCCCGGCGCCGGCTTTCGCCTGGGCGCGCCCGGCACAAACGTGTTCATCGCCCTTGCTCTCGTGGCCGTCATCGGCCTGGTGACGGCTCTCGTTTTCGTTTTCGACTCTGGCGGCGCCG
>PSLH01000031.1:0-4537 GCA_040289505.1 Thermoleophilia bacterium
AGGGCCTGCCAGGCAGGCAGGGCCCGCGCCGCCGCCTCGATCGCCCGGCGCGTCTCGGCGGCGCCCATGCGCGGAACCTCGGCGACCACCTCGCCGGTGGCCGGGTCGACGACCGGGAAGGTGGCGCCGGAGTCAGCGTCGACCCACTGCCCATCGATGTAGGCCTGAGGGCGAAGAAGGCTCGACTCGACGACGGTCATAGGAGGAACCATAATCGGCGGAGCATGGCCGAGCCGCAGTTCATCCGCTTCCACGACGTCCGCCCGTTCGAGCTCGCTCCCGGGGTGACCGGCCGTCCTCTGTTCGGGGAGGGAGCCATGATCAACCTCATCGAGCTCGAGCCGGGGGCGACCGTCCCCCTGCACAGTCACCCCCACGAGCAGCTTGGCATCGTCCTTCGCGGCATGCAAGCCTTGGTCGTGGACGGCGTCGCCCATGAGCTCGGCCCCATGGAGGGGTACGTGATCCCGGGCGGAGTCGAGCACTCGGCCTACTGCGGCCCGGAAGGCGCCACCGTCATCGACATCTTCCACCCGGTGCGCGAGGACTACCGCGAGCGTTGGCACTGGGGCCGATCCCAGGCACTTGATCGCTGATGCTCCCGGCTACGATCGAGGTCCACGGCTCAGCTGTCGCCAGCTGGGGAAAAAGAATGGTGGAGGAGCGCCCAGGCCTGCCCGCCCCGGGAGGAGCTTCACGACCAAGAGGACGCTGGCGCTGACGGCCACCAGAAGAGCACTGATCCCCAGGGCACTCTCGAGGTTCACGTCGAACTGGGCGTAGATGGCGAGGGGGAGCGTCTGCGTGACGCCAGGAAAGCTCCCTGCGAAGAAGAGGGTGGCTCCGAACTCGCCCACTCCGCGGGCGAACGAAAGAGCAAGGCCAGCTGCAAGGCCTCGCGCGGCGAGGGGCAGGGCGACCCGCCAAAAGGTCCGAGCGGACCCTGCGCCAAGCGTCCGTGAGGCTGCCAACAGGTCGCTGTCCACCCCCTGGAAGGCCGCGATCGCCTGACGGACGTAGAAAGGGCCAGCGACGAAGACCACAGCCATGACGACTGCCGCCTGAGTAAATCCGACCTCGACGCCGAGCCTTGACAGGGTACCGCCCAGCAGGCCGAGCCGCCCGAACGCAACGAGGAGAGCGATACCCGCCACGGCGGGGGGAAGAACGAGAGGAAGCTCGATCAAGGTGACGAGGAACGATCGCCCTCGAAAGGCGGCCATGGCAAGGACGTAGGCGGCAGGGGTGCCAATTCCGACAATGATGAGCTGGGAGATCGCGCTCGTCTTTGCGGTAACAAGGAGGGCGTCCACCGCAACGTCGCTCGCCATCTGGCGGATGAGCTCTCCAACAGGAATGCGAAGGAATACAGCGACCAAGGGAAGGGTGAGGAAGGTGAGGCACAGGGCCAGAGACAGGACAGCGATCCCGTCAAAGAGCACGCTGCGCCAGCGAGAAGCCGAGACGCCGCGCAAGATTCTTCCTAGCGCCGCATGAGAGACGAGACTGGGGTCGCCGCAGGCTCGACCGCGTGCGTCAGGCTTGGCTGGGAATCGCCTGCAAGGCATCGCGTGGCCTGAGTACTGGTCGGCTCTCGGGCACCGCGGGTCCGAGGAAGATCGAAAAGAGCAGATCTCAATACGCGCCGACCGATCGGACCAAGAACACGACGCACAAAGGCCCGCGCGGCAGTCTTATTCTGACTACGATGAACCACACAAATTTGGTAGCGGATAGGAGGCTGGGCCCACGATGGGATGGTGATCACGTCCACAGCATCCTTAATCGGAAGCACATCGGTTCTGTACACGATTCCGGCGTCGGCCTCGCCGAGCGCTACCTTGCCGGCGACGCTCTTGACATCAGGCTCGTTGGAGACCACATTGGCCAGAGCTGCGTCCAATATCCCAAGAGATCGGAGAGCAGCGCGTGCATAGTCGCCGACAGGTACTCCCGCTGCTGCGATCACTAATTTAAGCCCTGATCTCCTCAAGTCGTACACGCTTTTGACGCCTGCCGGGTTAACCTTAGGGGTAATGACGACAAGCGAGTTAGAGGCAAACGTAACAGGCTTCTCGCAAAGGCCCTCAGTGTAGGCAGCTTGTGCCTCCTTAGGGCTGGCAGAGGCGAACACGTCCGCGGGAGCGCCCTGGCGAATCTGCTGAAGAAGAGTGTTCGAGCCGGCGAAGGTGTACCTCGGTGTGGGATCGATCTTGGGAAAGACCTCGGTAAGCGAGGCGGCGGCGAGCACCGTGAGCCGGCCTCCGACGCCTTGACCGTCGCCGCTTGCGCCTGTACTGCCAACACTTGAGCCTGCGCTTCCGCCAAGAGAGACCCCTACCACAAGAGCGACTGCGACAGGCATCCGTGCTGCGCTCGACACGCGTCCCACGGACTCGACTCTAGTCTATTATTGACTAGCTTGTCAAGGAGGATGAGAGAGACCAGCGCTCACGCAAGGTCGAACGGTCTCCGTCTATGCTCCGTGGTCAGAGAAGGGCTCATCTCCACACCAGCGAAGCCTCCTTACCGTGCCCCGGCGTCGATCTGACGAGCTCTCGACTGGCGAGTGGGCCATTCTCGCTCTTCTCGCCGAGAGACCGAGCCACGGCTTCGCCCTAGCTCAGGCTCTCGCTCCGAGCGGAAGCGTCGGGCAGGTTTGGACGCTCCCGCGCCCGCTCGTCTACCGAGCCCTCGAGGTGCTGCAAGCCCGGGCTCTGATAGAGCAAACGCGAACGGAGGAGGGGAAAGGGCCCAAGCGCACCGTCTTCGCCGTCACCCCGTACGGGCGGAACCTCGTAGAGGCGTGGCTTCAGGCCCCGGTGGAGCACGTCCGCGACGCGCGCTCTCTCTTCATGCTCAAGCTCCTCTTTCTCCACCGGGCCAAGCTCGATCCCCAGAGGCTTCTGCACGCCCAACGGGCTCGGCTCGAGAGATTGGAGCGATCGTTTCAGGAGCGGAGCCGAGTCACCGACGGTTTCGACCGGACGCTCGCCCTCTGGCGTCTGGAGTCGACGCGGGCGCTCGTCCGATTCATCGACGCCATGCTCGCTGCATCGCCGGCCGAGCCCCCAGAGTCTGTGGGCTCGGTCCCCGCGAGCTCGGCGTCGGACGAGGACCCGCTCCCGCAGCGGTACCGCGAGGCCGAGATCCAGGGTTGGAGGGACGCGTCGGAGTGATCTTCTGGGTTCTAAAGAGACGGCACGGCAGGGAGGAGCTCTCGAGCCCAGCCGGAGCCCCTCGCTCGCTCGAGCACGACCTGGCGGATCTTCTTCGTATCGAGGTGGACGTCCCTCTGCGAGCGTTCCATCTCGAGGTCAAGCTCTCGGTGGGGAGGGAGACAGTGGCACTGGTCGGGCCATCAGGGGCGGGAAAGACTACTGTGCTCCGCTCGGTGGCTGGACTCGTGCGACCACAGCGAGGCCGCATCCGGATTGGCGAGGAGGTGCTGTTCGACGCTGAGCGTGGAGTCGATCTTCCGCCGGAGCGACGCAGAGTCGGGCTCGTGTTCCAAGAGTACGCCCTGTTCCCCCACATGACGGTCGAGCAGAACGTCGCCTACGCCGGACGCGGTCGCCAGCGCGAGCTCCTCGAGCGGCTCCGTATCAGCCATCTGGCCAAGGCGCGCCCGGCTCAACTTTCCGGCGGGGAGCGCCAACGGGTCGCCTTGGCACGCGCGCTCGCTCGGGATCCGGCGGTCCTCCTGCTCGATGAGCCGCTCTCGGCGCTCGATGCCCATACGAAGGCAGACGTGCGGGCGGAGCTCGAAGAGCTGCTTCACGAGCTCGCTCTGCCTACGATTTTCGTCACCCATGACTTCGAGGATGCGGCAGCGCTGGCCGATAGGGTGGGTATCCTCGTGGAGGGCCGCATCCTCCAGCTCGGCCCCCCGGACGAGCTGCTCGCGGCGCCAAGCCACCCGTTTGTGGCGAGCTTCACAGGGGGAAATTTGGTGTATGGCGAGGCCCGCCGAGATGTCGGCGGACTAACGGTGGTCGAGCTTGCCGACGGGACCGTCGTCTACTCCACAGACACCCGGACTGGGGCCGTGGGCGTCGTGGTCTACCCGTGGGAGATCACGCTCTCGCGCACCCCTCCAAGCGACTCGGCCATGAACCACGTGACCGCCGAGGTACGCTCGGTCGTCGAGCTCGGAAACCGCGTGCGGGTGCGCATCGGACCGTTCGTGGCCGAGGTCACGGCAACCTCCAGCGAGCGTCTTGCAGTCGCCCGCGGGGAGCGCATGACCGCGTCGTTCAAGGCTACGGCCACCCGTCTCGTACCGGTAGCGGAGAGGGGAAGTCTTTCCGCCTGGCAGGACACGCACGCCTAGCCCGCTCCTCTAGAACGGGCAGCTGATCGGGCTCGCTGGCGAGGCAAATTTCTCCAGTACCCCTTGTCTCGCTTGCTTCCGGCATGGCCCTCGCTTCCCCGCCCCCGGATCAGGCGTCGCCACCGCAGGCGGAGCGCTCGGTGTGCGCCGCCCAGCCGGTCGAGGTGGGGGAGCAGCGCCCGCAGCCGCCTTGAGTCAGCTGGA
>PSLH01000031.1:4566-4774 GCA_040289505.1 Thermoleophilia bacterium
CGAAGGCCAGGCCGTCGAATCTCGGGTCACCCACCGGGTCAAGAGCAGGTCGTTTCTTGCCGGTTACCCGGCGCTCGTGCCTTCGGGAGGATCAAGCCACGCGTGGCCAACCCCGTGCTCGGCCCAGGCGAGCGAGGAGTAGCAGTCGATCGCGGCCAGCTACCAGAGGGCGCCTCTCGTGCCTCGCAGCCGCCCGACGTAGAGGCGG
>PSLH01000031.1:4927-16422 GCA_040289505.1 Thermoleophilia bacterium
CCCGTGGCGGCGAAGACAGCGCCAGACGGCGCTCGCGCTGACGACGATTCCCCGCCGCTTGCGGGGGCCAAGCCCCCAGGAGATCCGCCCCGGGGCCTTGCTCGGGATGAGCGATCGCGGAGGCGACGATCGGCTCTCCCGCCATCGCCCGCAGCGCGTCGGACATCCTCGGTCGTCGCGATCACCACCGAAGAGAGCTTTGCCGCCGGCTCTGCCCCAGCCCGCGGGTCAGCTTCCTGACCGTCGACGCGTCCCCGTATCGCCCGGTCAATGGGGATGAGGCAGAAGCGGCGCAAGCAGAAGCCCAACACCTCCCGCATCACAGTCTCGTAGCCCAGCCGCAGCCCAGCCGCAGCAGTGCTTCCGACGAGGCGCGGCAGCCCCTGAGCGGGAATAGCCATGCAGAGCGCCGCCTCGGCGGGCCGCAGCCAAGCGGTTGGGCGCGATCCGTGCGCAACCGATCCCCGTTGGCACGGCCCTGCGGAGCCGATTCAAGCACTGCCCGACCGATGTGCCGCCAGTCGCCATCCCGCGCCGTCGCACCCTACGACGGCCACCCCGGCCCACGCGACGCCAAACGAGCCAAGTCGATCCGAGCTAGCCCGACCAACCGCACCCACGCCCAGTGGCCGAGAGAAGGGAGGGCGGCTCGGTGCCGCCCTCCCTTCCAGCAATGTGGTCGGGCGATCCCGTTACGAGCGGGCGATCTCGACGCCGTACACGTTGATTGGGCTCGCCGTCTGGACATCCACGATGACGAAGGGCAGAGCGCTCGCGATCGTGTACGTGGGGTGGGCCGCCGCGAACGCGTCCCAGTTCGCGTACATGTCCGACCCAAAGAAGACGAGACAGGTCGGGACGGCCGTGCTCACGACCCCCGTGCGCCCGCAGCTGTTGGCATCGAGGAACGCGTAGCCCTCGACCGTCTTGCGCACGCCATCGGTGTCGATCGGGATGCTCCACCGGGGCGCACCGCCGGCCACGCAGGTCGTCACGTCGGTGTTGCTCGGCTGGCACCGGTACTCGAACGAGAAGTCCACGCTGGCAAGCGAGGACCCGCTCAAGCTCTTGCCGTTCGAGTAGTAGACACCCGCGTAGCCGCCGTTCGTGGTGTCGAGGTACGCCCCGTTGGTCGAGGCGTTAATCGTGCACACGCCCGGTGCTCCGGCAAAGCACTTGAGCTTCCCGCCCGCCGCCGCAGGCACGACCGTGACGACAAGGGCGGCCGCGACGACAGAGGCTAGCGTCATGACGCGCTTCATCGGCCTCACTCCCTTCTATCCTCGTCCTTCCGATTCGCAGCATAGTCTTTGCCATTTCAGGCACTTCTTACTCTCAGTGCCTGAAATTGCCCCCAGGAGCGCGACTCTTACCAGGACGGCAGGCGACGCATTCCCGCCGTGCGCCAAGCGCCGCGCAAAGGCCAGCCATGGGTCGCCACGAATCCCATTGTCACGGCGGATACGATCGGGCGCAAGGCGTTCCAGCGCCAACCTGGGCGCGCTCGCGACTATTCCGTCCAAACGCGAAAAGCGATCGTTCGTGACCCGTCCGCGCCGAGGCCGATCGTCGAGCGCGACAAGCATTTCGTGAGCAGACAGAAGAGCGGTCACCGCGTAGACGAGCTCTTGGTAGGCGGGCCGAGAATCGCGTCGATCGCGAGATCGTACGCTGAAGCGGATCGGCACCGGGTCTCGAGCTCTCGCAGAATCCGGACTCCCCAACTCACCCCCTTGGTGTCGGGCAGACTGGAAAAACTCTTTTTCAGGGGAGTAGCTAGCTACACTCGAGCGCCAGCCGCTCCTTCTCCTCGAGCGGGGCCGGCCGGCCCTCGGCGTCGACGTGCACGGCTACCGTCCGCCCCTCCACGCACAGCTCATCGCCGCGGAAGACCTCCCACGCCCAAATGATCGACGTGCGGCCGACTTTCTCCGGCCGGATGCGCACCTCGATCTCGTCCTCGAAGCGAAGAGCACGGAGGAAGTCAGCCTCGACCCGGCGGCGAGGATAGGAGCCCCAGCCGTCGAGGATCCCGAGCCGTCGGCGAAGCGCGGTCTCCGCCGCCTCCGCCCACCGGAAAGCGGCCGTGAAGTGGATGCGCCCGCCGGCGTCGGTGTCCACCCAGGCCACTCGCAGTCTCTCCACATGCTCGACAGGCATGACCCCACCCAAGGTCAGAGGTCGAGGAGAGCTGGAGCGAGCTTGCGCAGCTGGGCGATCTGGAAGTATCCAGCGGGCAGCGGCTGGATGCACGCGTGATCGGCACCTGCATCCAGGTGCTCTTGCACGCGGGCCCGAATCGCCTCCACATCGCCCCAGGCGACGAGAGCGTCGAGCAGCCGGTCCGATCCCCTTCCGGCGAGATCGTCGTCTCCGAATCCCAGGCGACGCAAGTTGCGGCTGTAGTTCTCGAGGGAGAGGTACGCGTCGAGGTAGCCCTGGGCTGCCTGGCGGGCCGCCGCGCGGTCGGGAGCGAGGCAGACGGCGACCTCGGGAGCGAGGAACGGCTCGGGGCCCAGCCTGTCGCGGGCAAAGGCGGTGTGCTGGACAGGGACGAAGTACGGGTGAGCGCCGTCGGCCCTCTCGGCTGCCAGGGCGAGCATGCGGGGGCCGAGCGCAGCCAGCAGCACTGGCACGGGCGCGGTCGGCTCGGGCGCCCGGTAGGGGGCAGCCGCCATCGCCTCCAAGTAAGCCCGCATAGTCGGCACGGGCCGGCCGTACTCGTGGCCTCGCGCGGCCACCGAGGGGAGGTGGCTCACGCCCAGACCGAGGACGAGCCGTCCGGGATAGGCCTCCCCCAGGGCACGGGCCCCGTTGCGGGCAGCCACCGGGTCGCGCGCGTAGACGTTGAGGATGCCGGTGCACACGGCCACCCGCTCGCTCGCAGCGAGAAGCAGCGCCGCCGTGACCAGGCTCTCCCGCCCGGGGACGCTCTCCGGGTACCAGACAGCCCTAAAGCCCAGCGCCTCGACCTCCGCCACGCCCCGCCGCACGTGGTCGATGGGAGCAAAGGCCGGCGCGCTCGACCACACCCCGACCTTCCCCAGCGCCTGACCAAGCTGCTCCCTCCGCATCGCCCCATCACCCTCCTTGTGCTTGCTCGTCACGTTCTCCCATCGAGCCGAACCACCACCCTGCCAGGAGCCCCCGCCAGCGCCGCCGCCACCGCCTCGTTCACCCGCTCGAGCGGGAAGATCGGCCCGAGCTGGGCTCGCAGGTCGAGCCGACCGGCGCGCACGTGATCGAGGAGGACGGGGAGGGCCACCGCCGGGTCCTGCGAGCCATAGATGGTGCCGGTAAGCCGCTTCTCGCGGCGAACGAGCTCGCTGGGATCGAGCTCGAGGCGAGCCCCGGCTGGAGGTAACCCCACGATCGTGCATAGGCCGCCGTTTCGCGTCCAACGGAAGGCGACCGCCGTGGTTCCGGGATCGCCCACCGCGTCGAAGGCGTAGTCAGCTCCTTCGGGCAGAGCCTCGGCCATGAGCTCCCTGAGCTGAGGCGGGTCTGCCACTCGCGTCGCCCCCAGCCGCCTGGCCGCCTCCCGCCGCGCCTCCACCGGATCGACACAGACGATCTCGGCGGCGCCAGCGATCGTCGCTCCCTGCACGACGAACTGACCCACGCCGCCAGCCCCCACCACGAGCACGCCCGACCCCGGCTCCACCCGAGCAGCGAAGAGGACAGCCCCCACCCCGGTCAGGGCGGCACAGCCGAGCAAGGCCGCCTCCTCTAGGGGAAGCTCCTGCGTCAAGGGGAGAGCCACCTGCTCCGAGACCACCAGCCGCTCGCAGAGAGCTCCAGTGGCCGTTCCTCGGTAGACGACCGTGCCCCCGCGCGAGAAGCCGGTGCTTCCGTCCAAGACCGTCCCGGCCGCGATCGCTCGCTGTAAAGCCAGACAGGCAGCCGGTCGCCCTCGCTGACAGTCCGCGCACTCGCCGCAAGAGGGAGCCCAGGAGAGAACGACCGGGTCGCCCGGCCGCACCCGCGCCACTCCCTCTCCTACCGCCTCGACCACGCCCGCCCCCTCGTGGCCAAGCACCATCGGGGTGGGGCGCTGCCACTCCCCCTTGATCATGTGCAGGTCGGTGCCGCAGATACCGACCGCGGCCATGCGCACGCAGACCTGGCCAGGGCCGGGCTCCTCTACGTCGATCTCGGCCACCTCTAGCGGCTCGCCCGCTCGATGGAAGAGCGCGGCCCGGGCCTTCACCGTCCTATCCCAGGGCCGCGATCACGTCGTCCACGGTGGTGACCGTGGCCACGTTCTGGAGCGCGTAGTTGATGGAAGCGCCGTGCCAGTCGGCGTTCATCGTAGAGCAGCCGTTCTCCGGTACCACCATCACGTAGCCCTTGTCGGCCCCCGTACGCGCCGTGTGCTCGATGGACATGTTCGTCCAGGCGCCAGTGACGATGACCGTGTCCCGGCCGAGGCCTTGCAAGAGGACTTCCAGGCGGGTGCCCTCCCAGGCGCTCATGCGCATCTTCTCGACCACGAAGTCGCCCTCCTTGGGCTCGAGCCCTTCGACCGGAGCTGCGCCCCAGGTGCCGCGCACGAGGGCGTTCGCCTCCTTCACGCCTCGGAACAGAGGCGCGTTCAGCTTGAGACCCGGCGCCCCCGGCTCGACGATGTAGTGCACGTGGATGACCGGCACGCCTTTGGCACGACACACGTCCGCCAGCCGCCTTACGTTCTCGACCACGTTCTGCTCCTTAGCGTGCTGGGGCGATCCCGACTCCGCGAACGCGCCCCCCTCGATGATCACGTCGTTCTGCAAGTCCTGCACGATGAGCGCGCAGCGCGCAGGATCGAGCGTGAGAGCCTCCTCGTTCATTCCAACCTCCTTAGCGCATGTAGGGCTCGCGGCGAGGGCCAACCTTGGTGCGCAGGCGGTAGAGGGAGGTCGAGGCTGGCAGGAAGAGCCACCTCCAGTCGGGCCCGCCCCACGCCAGGTTACCCACGTTCTCGGGAACCTCGATCACCCCCAGGTGCTCGCCCTGGGGGCTGATAACCCATACCCCCTTGGGCCCTGTCACCCAGATGTTGCCGAGCTCGTCGCACTTCATCCCGTCGGGAATGCCCTCCTCGATCACCCCAGTGCCGATCCCCTCGAAGAAGAGGCGACCGTTGGCAAGGGAGCCGTCGGGGGCGACCTCGAACACCTTGATATGCGCCCGTGGGGTGTCGTTGATGTAGAGCAGCGACTCGTCGGGAGAGAAGCAGAGGCCGTTCGGCATGTCGAACTCGTCCTCGGCCACGACCAGCTCCAGCTCGCCGTCGCCGGGCGGGATCCGGTATACGCCCTGGAAGCCAAGCTCGCGCTCGCGCTCGACGCCGAACACGGGCATGCGCCCATACCACGGGTCGCTGAAGTAGATCGACCCGTCGGAGCGGACGACGATGTCGTTAGGCGAGTTCAGCTCCTTGCCCCGGAAGCGGGACGCGATGGTCTGCCGCCGCCCGTCCGCGTACTCCCGCACCACCGAGCTCGTGGCGTGCTCGCACACGAGGAGGTTGAGGTCGGCGTCGTAGGTCATCCCGTTGCACTTGTTGCTCGGCCGCATGACCTCCACCACGCCTTCCGCCTCGCTCCACTTGCGTCGGACGTCGGCAGGCATGTCGCTGAAGAGGAGGTAGTGCTCGGTCGGATGCCATACAGGGCCCTCGGTGAAGGTAAAGCCGGTGGCGAGCCTCTCCGCCTCGGCATCCTCGGCGACGAGGTCGAGCAGCTTGTCCGAGTTGGCGATCACGCCCATCCTCGCCCTCCTTTTCTCTCGCTCGTTGTCGTGGGCCACCCGAACCTAACAGAGACGGGCAGGGGAGGGCCCGCTCGCCCTCGGCTGGGCAACGTCGGCGAAAGCCAGCCTCGGCCAGGCCTCGCCCTCGGCCCGGTCAGCCTGCTACCTCGGCATGGATACGCTGACGGGCCTTCCGCAGCTGGCCGCCCTCTCGACCGTGGCGGACGGCCACGATCTCGGCCAGGATGGAGAGAGCCGTCTCCGGCTGCGACTCGGCACCGATGTCGAGCCCACAGGGCCCGTAGATCCGTTCCAAGGCCCCCTCCGACACGCCCGCCTCGATCAGGCGCTGGCGCCTGCGCTCCTGGTTTCGCCGTGAGCCGAGCGCGCCGATGTAGAAGGCCTCCGTCTCTAGAGCAGCCTTGAGCGCGGGCACGTCGAACTTGTCGTCGTGGGTGAGAACGACGATGGCGGTGGCGTGATCGGGCTGGACCTGAGCCAGAGCCTCCTCCGGCCAGGCCACGATCACCTCGTCCGCGCTGGGAAGCCGGTCGCGGGTCGCGAACTTGCCTCGCGCGTCGGCCACGATCGTGCGCCAGCCAAGGAGCCGGGCGGCCGCGCACAGGGCCTCGGCCGTGTCCACCGCCCCGTAGACGAGCAGGCGGGGCGGAGGCCCGTACACGTCGCAGAAGACCTTGATCCCGGATGCCTCCACGATCCTGCTTCGGTGCTCCCGGATCAGCGTCTCTGCCTGGGCGAGGATCTCCTCGGGAACCCCCTGGCCGTACCGCTCGCCGCCCTCGACAACGAGGACGTGCGCCCCCAGCGGCTCGCCCTCGATCACGGTGAAGAGGACAGCCCGCTCCTCCCGCTCGATCGCTCGTAGCAGCCGGTCGGTGACGCTCACTACTGGATCAGTCCTCAAGTCGCTCGACGAACACGTCGATCTCGCCGCCGCAGGGGAGCCCTACCGACCACGCCTCCTCGTCGGCGATGCCGTAGGTAAGGAGCTTTGGCTGCCCGCTCGCCAGCACCTCCTTCGCGTTCTCGTACACGTCCGACTCCACGCACCCGCCCGAGACCGAGCCCGCCATCTCCCCCGTCTCGCAGATGGCGAGCTTGGCGCCCACCGGGCGGGGAGCCGAGCGGCGGGTAGCGACCACGGTGGCCACCGCCACCCTCTTTCCCTCCCCGCGCCAGCGCTCGATCTCCGCCGCGATCTCCTTCACGCTGCATGCCTCCTTTCGATGCCGCTCAAGACCTCGGCCAACTCCTCCAGGCTGACCAAATTGTGCCCGGCGAGAAAGCGGTCGACGTAGGGGAGCGCAGCCCGCATCCCGCCGGCGAGCGGCTGGTAGTCGGGATGCCCCTTAAGCGGGTTGACCCAGATGACGGCGTAGGCCTGCCGCGCCAGGCGAGCCATCTCCCGTCCCACCAAGGTGGCGTCCTCCCGCTCCCACCCGTCCGACACGATGAGGACGACGGCGCCCCGGGTTAGCGCCCTTCTCCCCCACTCGTCGTTGAACGCCTTGAGGGAGGCGCCGATCCTCGTCCCTCCCGACCAGTCCACGACCCTCCTCGCCGCCGCCTGCAGCGCCTGCTCGGGGTCGCGGCCACGGAGCTCGGACGTGAGCCGAGTGAGCCGGGTGCCGAAGGCGAACGTCTCCACGCCCCGGCCGCTGCGCACGAGCGCGTGCAGGAAGAGAACGAGCGCGCGGGAGTACGCCTCCATCGACCCGGACACGTCGCAGATCACGACCAGCTTGCGAGGGACGTGGACGCGCTGTCGGAAAGCCCGCTCAACCGCGTCCCCCCCGGTGGCCAGCGAGGCCCGCATCAGCCGGCGCATGTCGAGCTCGCGGCCGCGGTGGTGGCGGCGAAGCCGGCGCGACCTTCTCCTGAGCCGGCGCGAGCGACGGGTGGGCCGCCTCCGGGCCATCTCCGCCATGAGCTTGGTCACCTGCTCGAGCTCCTCCCGGTCGAGCTCGGCGAAGTCCTTGTGCCGCAAGAGCTCATCAGGGCTCCAGCCAAGCGCCGCCTCCTCCCCCTCCTCTCCGGTCGCTGCCTCCCGCCCCTTCCGCTCCCCTGCCTTCCGCTCCAAGCGCACGACCTGAAGCTCGTCCCGCCGCGCCAGGGGAGCGGTGGGCGCCCGCAGGAACCAGGCCCGGAAGGCTCGGTCGAAGAGCTCCAGGTCCTCCTGGCGGGAGACCAGGCTCTGTCGAAGAACCCAGTACACGTCCTCCTGCCGGGTGATGTCGATCAGGTCGAGCCCAGCGAGAGCGTCAGCCAGTCGTCCCGGCCCTACCTCCATCCCTGCCTCCCTGAGGACGCGGCCAAAGGTGACGACGTGACGAACGAGCGCCTCAGCCATCGCTAGCGGGCCGCCCGCGCCTCCTCCACCAGCTCAAGGAGCGTCTCGTCCCGGACAGCCAAGAGGTCCTCGTGGTACTTGAGCACCGACCCCAGCGTCTGCTCGACGATCTCGGCGTCAAGCTCCTGCCGTCCAAGGGCAGCCAGAGCCTGGGTCCAGTCGATCGTCTCCGCCACTCCTGGTGGCTTGGCCAGCTCGAGCCGTCTCAGGCGCTGGACGAACCGGGCTGCTTGCTCAGCCAGCCGCTCGGGCACCCCCGGCACCTTGAGCTTCACGATCTCCACCTCTCGCTCCAGGGTGGGATGCCCAATCCAGTGGTACAGGCAGCGGCGCTTGAGCGCGTCGTGCAGCTCGCGGGTGCGGTTTGAGGTGAGGATGACGGCGGGCTTGCGGTCGGCGGCGCTGATGGTGCCGATCTCGGGGATGGTGATCTGGAAGTCGGAGAGCACCTCGAGCAGGAAGGCCTCGAACTCCTCGTCGGCGCGGTCGATCTCGTCGATCAGGAGTACCACCCGGTCGGGGCTCTCGATCGCCTCCAAGAGTGGCCGGCGGATGAGGAACTCGGGCCCGAACAGCTCCTCCTCCGACACCGTCCCCTCCTGGGCGGCCCGGATGTGCAGGAGCTGGCGGGAGTAGTTCCACTCGTACACGGCGTGGGCCACGTCCAAGCCCTCGTAGCACTGCAAGCGGATGAGGCGGGCGCCAAGCACCCGGGCAAGCGCCTTGGCCGCCTCGGTCTTCCCTACTCCTGCCTCCCCCTCGAGCAGGAGCGGCTTCTCCAGCTTCAGGGACAGAAAGAGCGCGGTCGCCAAGCCGCGGTCGGGCAGGTAGCCTGCCTCCCTCAGCGCCCGCTCCATGGCGTCGATGCTTCCGATCTCCACAGGAAGACGATAGCCGAGGACGATCGAGCGCCCCTCCGCCGAACGCTTGCCAGTTACGGGGGACAAGGATTGGAAGGATTGGAAGGTGGCGTTAGGAGCATCCGCATCGGCCCACCTGGTGCCGTCCCACGCATGGTCGGCACCGGCGGCTGCTGTGGACCCTCCCGCCGCCTCGGGCAGGATCGTTACGGGAAGGGAGCTTCCAGCTCCTCGATGCCCCGCCCGCGCTCTACGCTCTGCCAAACACGCCGCTGCCCTTCGCGCCCGAGCTCGAGGACGCCTACCTTCCCTCGCCCGAGAGCGCCGCGGTAGCGTTGCGTGAGTTCTGTCCTTCTGACTGACCAATCCAATCCTAGGATAGGAATAGGAAAGGAGAGATCCATGGGACTGCCGCTCGACGACGAGCTCCGGCAAGCGCTCGAGGCGCCCACCTTCTGGCACTTGGCCACCGTCAATCCCGACGGGTCGCCCCAGTCGACCGCGGTCTGGGTGCACACCCGCGACAACAGGATCCTCGTCAACACCGCGATCGGTCGCAAGAAGTACCGCAACATCACCCGCGACCCGCGGGTGGCGCTCTCCTTCCACGAGACGACCGAGCAGGGATACCGGAGCTGGGGACTTCAGGGCCGGGCAGTGGAGACGATCGTGGGCGAGCAGGCCGAGGCCGACATCGACATGCTCGCCCAAAAGTACATCGGGGTGTCTCCCTATCCGTGGCGAAGTCCAGGAGAGCGGCGGGTAACCTTCCTCATCGAGCTGACCCACGCCTTCCGCATGGGCTAGATCGATCGGGGCGCCCGTCTCCCTGACCGGCCGCTACGCGGCCCAGGGAGCTCAGGTCGCTCTCGGCCTGCGGCTCTTTGCTTGCCAGACCGGGGCACGTGTGGTCGTCCTTGACGACCGCTCCTCGCCGCAGCGGGCGGCGCGGCTGCACGGCGAGCTTCTTCGGCGCGGCCTCTCCCTCGTCCTGGGCCCGTACGGGAGCGACTCCACCCGAGCCGTGGCTCGCGCCCGCGGGGGAGAGGTCGTGTGGAGCCACGGCGCGGCGGCCGACGACGTGCAGCGCCTGCCGGGAGTCGTCTCGGTCGCCACGCCAGCCAGCCGCTACCTCGTCGCCCTGGGACGAGCGGTGGCCCAGATCAGGCCCGGGGCCCGGGTGGCCGTACGCGTCGCCCCTGGCCGGTTCGCCCGCCTCGCCCGGGAGGGGATCGAGCGCGAGGCAGCCGCGCTTGGCCTCGAGCTCGTTCCCGACCCCGACCGCGCCGACGCCGTACTCTTTTGCGGCCCCCTCCAGTGGGAGGCCTCCTCGTCGGAGCCGTCTCTCCCGGCCTGGCCGCCTTCCCCGAGCTTTTGGGCGGCGATCCCGAGGGCATGCTCGCCCCCGTCCAGTGGCACCCCGATCTTCGCTACCCGGTCGATCTGGGCCCCGAGGAGGTGCCGCTCGATGACTACGTCGCCGCCCAGGCCTACGCCGCCGCGCTCGTGGCCGAGCGCTGCCTTGAGCTGCGCCCCGACGACCCCCTCGCCGCCGCCCGTGCGCTGCGGGTCACGACCTTCTTCGGCCGGTTCCAGCTCGCAGAGAGCGGCCTTCAGGTCGGCCACCGCCTGGCTGTCGTCCAGTGGCGCCGCGGCCGCCGCCAGCTCCTCGTGGCGGAGGCCGCCTGAGGCGCTCCTCGTCGGAGCCGAGGGCGCAAGGCCGAGTACAGTGCCGGCGATGGCCGCCCTCCCCGCCGCGGACCTGCCTAGCGTCCCTCGCCAGGCTCGCCTGGAGCTCTACCGGCTCTGCCTCCTGCAGCGGCTGGCCGAGGAGCGAATCATGGCCCTCTATCGGCCGGGCAGGATCGCCGGCTCCGTCTACACCGGCCGCGGCCAGGAGGCAGTGGCGGCAGGGGTTGGCCTCGCGCTCGGGCCCGACGACGTCGTCTGCCCGCTCAACCGCGAGCTCGCCTGCCACCTCTCGCGAGGGGTGCCCTTGGTCGACGTCTTCCGTAACTACCTGGGCCGAGCGACTAAACCGACCCGGGGCAGGGACGGGAACATGCACTTCGGAGCGCCCAGCCGGGGCGTCTTTCCCCTCGTCTCCATGCTGGGCGACTTGGTGCCGGTAACGGTGGGAGCGGCCTACGCCTTCAAGCGGCGGAGGGAGCGGCGGGTCGCGCTTACCTTCCTCGGGGAGGGCGCCTTCTGCGTAGGCGATATCCACGAGGGGCTGAACCTGGCCGGCGTCCTGCGGGTGCCGGCTGTCTTCAGCCTCCAGCGAAACCACTACGCCTACTCCACCCCCACTAATGAAGGAGATGGTGGAGCCAAGCCTGGCCCGCCGCGTCCAGGGCGGCTGGAGCATCCCCTGCGTCGAGATCGACGGCACCGACGCCCTGCTCGTCTACGAGACGGTTCGAGAAGCGGCGGAGCGAGCTCGTTCTGGCGAGGGGCCGCAGGCGGTGGAGGCGGTCACTTTGCGCCTGGAGGGACACGCCGCCCACAACGATGCCCGCTACGCCCCC
>PSLH01000031.1:16486-17289 GCA_040289505.1 Thermoleophilia bacterium
CTCGAGGCTCGCCTCTCTCTCTCTCGACGGCCTCTCGTTCGCCGCCCTGGCCGACCTCCGCGCCGAAGCCGCCGAGGAGGTGGCAGCGGCTGTGGCCCAAGCAGAGAGCGAGCCTCCGCCTGATCCCCTGACTCTGGAGCAAGGCGTCTATGCCAGCCCTGTCGACTGAAGCCCTTGGCGGAAACCCTAGCGCCCAGCCTCGGTTAGACTCGACGCCGCACCTCACTCGATCGCGAAAGGCTGTCTATGACCTCAGTGACGGACGTCGTTCTGCCGACCTCTCCGGACGAGGCGGCGGCGGCTTTCGGCGACGGCGCCGGAGTGACCGTGATCGCGGGCGGCACCATCGTCATGCCTGAGATCTCGGCCGGGCGCCTTAAGCCAACCAAGGCCATCCTCCTTGCTCGTGCCGGTCTCTCCGGCGTACGGCGCCAGGGCTCCACCGTCGTCATCGGGGCCGCCACCCCGCTCCAGCACCTGGTCGGCCTGGCTGCGCCTATCGGCCCTTGCGCCGCTAACATCGGCGACATCGAGATCCGGGGCCAGGCGACGCTGGGCGGCAACATCTGCGCCGGCGAGGGGCACGAGGCGCCCCGGGGCGACCTCCAGGGCCCGCTTCTCGCCGTCGCCGCCCAGGCCCGCTCAGCCGGGCCCGGCGGCATTCGCAGCGAGCCCCTGCAGGACTTCCTCGGCCATCGCCGGGAGCGGCTCCTCCTCGAGGTGACGTACGAGGAGCCCGTCGCCGGCGCCTTTGCCGCCCTCGAGCGGCCCCACACCCACGAGTACACGACCATGGCCGTCTC
>PSLH01000031.1:17333-21053 GCA_040289505.1 Thermoleophilia bacterium
GGCCGCCGTCGCCATGCTGGCCTGCGCCCGCATCGGGGCCGTCCACTCCGTGGTCTTCGGCGGCTTCTCGGCCGAGGCGCTGGCCGACGACCCCGAGGCGGCGGCCCAGGCCGCCGTCCAGGATGTCCGCCCGCACGACGACGCGCTGGCCTCGGCCTGGTACCGGCAGCGAGCTTTGCCCGTCCTCGTCCGGCGCGTCCTCTTCCAGCTCAAGGAGGCTGTATGAAGCTCACCGTCAACGGACGCTCCTACGACGTCGAGAGCGGGCCGCTGACCACGCTCCTCGACGTCCTCCGCGAGGAGCTGGAGATCACCGGGCCCAAGGCCGGCTGCGAGCAGGGCGGGTGCGGGGCCTGCACTGTCCTCGTCGACGGCGAGCCTCGCCGCTCCTGCCTGATCCCCGTCGGGGCGATCGAGGGCGCCAGCATCACGACCGTGGAGGGATTAGGAGAGCCCGGTCGCCTGGCTCCCATTCAGCAGGCCTTCGTCCACTACTACGCCTCCCAGTGCGGCTTCTGTACCCCGGGGATGCTGATCGCCGCCCAGGCCTACCTCGACAGGGGCGGCACGGACGACCGGGAGGCCATCATCGAGGCCTTGGGCGGCCACGTCTGCCGCTGCACCGGCTACGTGAAGATCATCGAGGCCGTGGCGGCGGCGGCCCGCGGCGAGTCGTTCGACCTCGCTCGCACCGCCGAGGGCAAGTACACCACCCTCGTGGCGGGAGACGGACGATGAAGGCCGTGGGCGCCCGCCTTCCCCGCTACGACGGCGTCGCCCACGTCACCGGTCGCACGGTGTTCGTGGACGACGTGCGCCTGCCGGGGACGCTCGTCGTCAAGGCCCTCCGCTCTCCCGCCCACCACGCCTCTATCACGAGGCTGGACGTGCGCCCCGCCGAGGAGATGAAAGGCGTCCACGCCGTCATTACCCACAAGGACGTCCCCTTGAACGTCTACGGGCACCTGTCGGCGCTGGGCATCCCTGGCGACGAGCCGCTCCTGGCAGAGGAGGACGTGCGCTACAAGGGGCAGCCCATCGCCGCTGTCGCCGCCGAGGACGAGGACACGGCTCTGGCAGCCGTGGAGGCGATAGAGCTCGAGCTGGAGGAGCGGCCAGCGCTCCTCGACGTGCGGAAGGCCTTCGACCCCGATGCCCCCCGCATCCACCACTGGGGCAACTGGTACCCGCACTTCGAGGGAGGCCTCGACCGGCGCCAGATCCGCAAAGGAGACATCGACTGGGCCTTTGCCAAGGCGGACGTCATCGTCCAGGGCGTGTATCGGCCGGCGGCGGTCGAGCACTGCCCGTTGGAGACGCAAACCTGCCTGGCCGTGCCCGAGCCGAGCGGCCGCCTGGTGATCTACTCCTGCACGCAGGCCCTCTACTTCTCCATGGGCGTGGTCGCCGCCCACCTCCAGTGGCCCCTGAACAAGCTCAAGTTCGTGGGCGGCACCGTAGGCGGCGGCTTCGGGGGAAAGGTGGACACGGCCAGCGACACCGTCTGCGCCCTCCTTGCCCTCAAGTCGGGCCGACCCGTGAAGTGGCGATGGACGCGCGAGGAGGAGTTCCTCTGCTCGTCGACCCGAGCCCCCTGGCACATGGAGATCGCCGACGCGGTCACGAGCGACGGCTGGATCCTGGGTCGCAAGATGATCACGCTCCACGACTCGGGCGCCTACGCCCGCTTCTCCCCCTACGGGGTGACCAAGCACAGCTTCCACCATACCGGGGCCTACACCATCCCCAACCTCCACTTCGACGGCTACGTCGTCTTCACCAACCGCGCGCCGACCACCGCCATGCGCGGGTTTGGGGTGACGTCCGTCTCCTTCGCCGTGGAGACGCACATGAGCCGGATCGCCGATGTCTTGGGGATGGACCCCTTCGAGCTTCGGCTCAAGAACGCCAACCGCATCGGCGATACCTCCCCCAACGGTATCGTCTACACCGACCCCTCCACGGTGCCGGTGGTGCAGGCGATCGCCCAGGCGGTAGGCCACGAGCTCAAGGCCGAGTACCGACAGATGACCCGCGAGATGCGCTCGGGCGAGTGGCTTCCTGAGCACCTGGTAGCCCAGCTCGGAAATCCGGAGGAGCACTGATGGCCAAGCACAGGGGCCGCGGCATCGCGGCGATCGAGTACCCCACGGGGATGAACCAGAACGGCGACCCGTCCCAGGCCTGGATCAAGATCAAGCCAGACGGGCGCGTGGATGTCTTCTCGGGCACCGTAGACATCGGTAACGGGTCTAAGACCATCCAGGCTCAGATCGTGGCCGATGCCCTGGGCGTCCCCTACGACTGGGTGACCTACGACAACTCGAATACCGACTCCTCCCCAGTGTGCACGGGCACCTTCGCCTCCAGGGCCACGTTCGTGGCCGGGAACGCCGTGCTCAAGGCTGCCTTAAGCGCGCGCCAGAAGGTGCTAGAGATCGCGGGCAAGCTGCTCGAGATCGATCCCGCCGACCTCGAGATCGTGGACGGAGAGGTGGTTGCCAGGGGAGCGCCGCAAAAGAAGGTGTCGGTGCCAGACGTAGCCGCTGCTGCCACGTGGCAGCTCGGCGAGCTCATCACGGGGGTGGGCGCCCAGCTCAAGCCCTACGCCCCCATCGTCGACCCGGAGACAGGGCGCGTGGACTCGCCGCCCCATGCTGCCATCTCCTACGCCGCCTGCGCGGCCGAGGTCGAGGTGGACGACGAGACGGGCGAGGTGCGCGTGCTTCGCCTCGTCCAATGCTTCGACGTGGGCCGAGCGATCAACCCTACCCAGGTGGAGGGGCAGATCGAGGGCGGCGCCGTGATGGGCCTCGGCCTGGGCGTCCTCGAGCAGAGCTACCCCTACTACCCGGGGCTCGAGCACCGGGGCGCCCAGTTCGGGAGCTACACAGCGCCTTCAATGGAGGAGCTTCCCCAGCTGGAAACGATCCTCATCGAGAACCCTTCGGCCGATGGGCCCTTCGGCGCCAAAGGGATCAGCGAGATGGCCAACAACCCCCAGCCGCCGGCCATCGCTGCCGCCGTCCACGACGCCATCGGCGTCTGGATCACCGAGCTTCCGATCACGCCCGAGCGGGTGCTGCGGGCCCTAGAGAAGAAGGCCCGAGGCGAGCACGAGCCCAAGCGGCGGGGCAAGGTGGTCATCTTCGACGAGGAGTTGTCGCTGGCAGCGGTGGCGCACCCCGACGCGCCGGTCAAGCTCGTGGTCGAGGCCTGAGGCCCATGAGCTCTCCGTTTCGGACCTGGAACGGGGTCGAGCCGTTCGAGTTCCGCCCCGGGGTCCGTCTCCACGCCGTCGGCGGCGAGCAGGTCCTCCTCTGTCGAGTGACCTACGACCCCGGCTTCGGCGTGCCCGCCCACCACCACGAGCGCACCGAGCAGGTGATGGTGGTGGTGGACGGAGAGATGGAGCTGACGGTGGCGGGGGAGACCCGGAGGCTAGGGCCGGGCGACGTGGCGGTAATCAACCGCGGGGTGGAGCACGCGGTGCGCTCGGACTCAGGCTGCACGTTCTTCGAGGCGCTCTCCCCGGTGCCGCTCGACCACGTCCCCGACCGCGAGCGCGACCTCGTGCTCGGAGAGCAGGGAGAGTCGCTCCACGTGGAGCGCTGAGAGTCGCCGCGCCCAGCCCTCTCCTCCTTGTGTTGGGTTGTCATGAGCACGTGTTTGTAACGACACAACACAAAGAAGCCGAGCGGTGAGCGAGTCGCCGGTCGT
>PSLH01000032.1:0-20591 GCA_040289505.1 Thermoleophilia bacterium
GTCGGCGACAGAGTCCGCAGCGGCGCCGCTCGCGCCAGCCCGGGCGCGCCGCGACAACCAGCGCGTCCCCGTCGAACCAGACGTCCTCGACCACCGTCTGCTCGACGCCCAGCAGCCGAGCCCATACCCTCACCCCGCGCACGCCGTATCCCTCCTCTCCCGATCCGACCGTCGAACAGCCGGAAACGTAGAGAGGGAGCGGCGTGCGCCCAGCCGCCGCCGATGACCTCACCCACGGAAAGGTGAGAAGCGCCCCTTTTGGCCTCTCGCCCGGGCGCTGCCTTGCTCGCGGCGCCCGGGCGGAAAGCCGCCTCAGACGGGAGCTAGGAGAAGGCAGCGAGCACGGCCTCGTACATCCCCGCCACGCCGCCGCCGATCGCCGCGATGACGAGGACGGCGGCGATGGACACGAAAGTGGCGATGACCCCGTACTCGACCACGGTCTGGCCATCCTCTCGCCTAAGGAACCTGAGCACGTCGACGCTCGCTAGAGGTCGTTCTTGACCGTCGTGAACATGCTGGTGACGCCGCCGCCGACGAGGCCGATGGTGGCCACCGCGGCAATCAGGATCAGCGCCAAAAGCACCGCGTACTCGACGACCGCCTGGCCCTCGGCGCGGTCGCGGATCTCCCGCGCCCGCCCGACGAGCGCCATCGCCCAGAGCGTGAGGCGATCCCTCATGTAACCCACCTCCTTCTCGAATCACGCCGGCGGCGGGGCGCCGCCAGCTCTTTCCTCGCTCGTTCTACTGGGCGCGGTCTCGACGGGAAACCACCGGCCGGGGGGTCCTTCCTCGCCTATTCGGGTGGTCTTCTCCCACGCGAGCGGCGCACGTACAGCACCGCGTGCGCGTCTCGGCCGGCCTCGCGGAACCTTGCGTGGAGGGTCAGCCGCTCCTGGGCCCGCTCGCTGGAGGAGACGAGCACCGCCCGCGCACGCGCGAGAAGAACATCCCCCGAGGCCCGTCCTGATGCCCAGTCCAGGTAGAGCCTCTGCTCCCGCCGGGGGAAGGCGTCGAGCGGGTTTCCGATGAGGATCCGCCGGCCGTCGAGGGCGAGCGCCTCCGCGTCCAGAGGATCGGCGAGGATGGGATCGGTTCCCGCCGCCTTCGCCGCCGCGTCGCGTAGAAGTCTCCCGGCGACCCCGCCGTCGGGGGTCCGCAGGCCGGCGATGACGAGCGCCGCTGCGAAGGTCAAGGCCGCTGCGTACCTCGCTGGTGGAGGCGGCACCAAGCGCCAGGCCCGTGTACCGGTGAGGCAACGGGCAGCCGGAGCAGCGGCGAAGAGGAGGAGCCAAACGCCGTTTCTCGCGGTGTGCGCGGCGCCGGCGGCGAGGCCGAGCAGCGCGACGAGCTCCCACGGCGCCGGCCGGGAAAGGATGGCGGAAGCCACGATCGGCACGGCGACGACGATGAAGAGGACGTCCAAAGGCTTTCCAAGCGAGAGGGGCGCCCACAGGCCCTCTCCACGCAGGGCGGCTTCGCTTCCTAGCACGCCGAGGTAGTAGCAAGGGGTGCGCTCGAGCGCTGGCGTGGCGAGGGGAGCGGCCACGGTGGCCGCGAGAGCGAGAAGCGCGCTCGCGGGCCTCCACCGCAGGCGGTGGAGGGCGAGGTAGGAGCCTGCCACTGCCAGCCCGACGAGGACGGCGCCGTGCAGGCTCGACCAGAGAGCGATGAGGGGAACGAGCAGCCAGACGCGGCGGGAGGGAGAGCGCGCCTCGGCGCGCACGAGCAGGACGAGGAGGGGGAAGAGGACGAGCGAGAAGAGCTGGACGCGGGCGATGACGAGCGCGGGCGCAGCGCCGAGAGCGACGAGGAAAAGGACGAGAGCGGAGGGGAGGTCGGCGGCGCCCGCCGCGCGCATGCCCAGGGCGACCAGCGCCAGGCATGCGCCCGCGGCGGTCGCTTGGGCGAGGACGAGCCCCCGGTCGCCCAGGGCCGACTCCAGGCCGTCGAAGGCAAGCTCGCTGAGGACGGGCACGTTCGGCCACCCGCTCGACGGGAGCGCGGCGTAGGGGACCCCGTCCGGAATGTGGCCGCGCTTGACGATCTCGGCTCCCAGCGCAGCCAGCCAGCGGGCGTCTCCTCCCACCTGGGCGAGCGCAGCCGCCAGCGCTGTGACCAGGCTGGCCGCGAGCCAGGTGAAGCAGTACGGCGGCGGGGAGCTCTTGTCCACGGTGGCACTGTACGAGCGGCCGCGGATTGCGCAGCCCGTTCCACCCCAAGCTGAGGTCGAGCCCGAAACAGGGCACCGCTCTGAGGGGAGTCGCCATAGCGTCGCTTTCTTGCGACGGGTCACGGTGTCGGCCTCGATCCGTGGCTCAAATCGGGGGTAACCCCGAACACCGAGCGGATGTCGGGGAAAACCCCGATCCGGGGGAGCGAACGGTCCCGTACGATCGAGAGGTTCCATCGGAAGGAGGGACGCTCATGGAGCTGACCTGGCGCGAGACGTGGGCCCTCGTTCACGGCATCATCCTGGGCGCCGCGTTCCTCTTGGCCTGGAGCGGCGGGATGGCAGAGCTCTCCAGCCTGCGGCCGAGGCTCGTCACCGAGGAGGGGATCCAGGCGCGGATGGGCAGGCTCTACGCCGGCATGACCGTGGTGGCAGGGCTCGCCTGTGCTTTCCAACGTGTCCGGCGATACCTCGCAATGGCACTCGTTCGGGATGGAGTGGAAGGAGCACATCGCCTGGTTCTCGCCGCTTCTAGCCACCGTGGCGATATTCATGGTCTTCTACTACCGGCGCGGCTTGGCCACGAACAACACGGCGCGGAAGATCACCATGGCGTTCTTCGTGCTCGCCTTCGCGACGGCGGCGATCGCCGGCGTCTTCGGCGCGCTCATCACCAAGGCGGCACCGGTGAAGTGAGGAGGGAGGCGAGATGACCGACATCGCGAAGCAACGACCCCGCGCGCTGTGCCTGCCGAGGGCGAGAGGCCGTCGGGGCCTGTCGCCGCCCTGATGCTAGCGGTCGGGATTGCCTCGTTCTGCCTCGGCCTGCTCACCACGCTGAGCGAGGCCGACGAGAGCATCGCCGACACGCTCACCTTCGACCCGAGCGTGGGCCCGCTGATGGGCAAGACAGTCGTCACGATCATCACGCTGTTTGCCTTCTGGCCCCTCCTGACGGCCGCCCTGTGGCGGAGGGACCCTCCGCTCAAGGTCGTCGCTGGCCTGACCGGCGTGTCGTCGCGCTCGGCTTGCTGATGACGTTTCCCCCCTTCTTCGAGCTCTTCGCCGAGTGAGCGCCGCTCCCGGCGCCGGCGCCGGGAGCGGCTGACCTGCGAGGATGCGCCTATGCAGGCGCTGCGCACGGTTGGGCCGGGGCCCGGCCTGGAGCTCGTGGACACGCCGGAGCCTAAGCTCGCCTCTGACGAGGTCGCGGTGGAGGCGGAGGCAGCCTCGATCTGCGGCACCGACCCGCACCTCGCCCGCTGGAACGAGGCTCTGGACGGGAGCGGAAAGAGCGGTAGCGCCACGCCGGCGCGGAGCTTCCGCCTCCGCTCCGGCTCCGGAGCTTCGCTTCCCGAGCCCCGGGCGTCGCTTCTTCTGCAGAGGGCTCGCTCTTTCGCCAGGATACGAGGCATGCGTTCCGACCCCTACGCCCTGCCCAGCGACCCTGCCAAGCGGCGAAGCCGCCTGATCACGGACGGGCCTGACCGGGCCGGGGCCCGGGCCATGCTCAAGGCGGTCGGCCTGACCGACGAGGACCTGGCCCGTCCCCTCATCGGCGTCGCCACCACCTGGATCGAGACCATGCCCTGCAACCTCAACCAGCGTGACCTCGCCCAGGACGTGAAGAGAGCGGTGCGGGAGGCAGGAGGAACTCCTCTTGAGTTCAACACCATCGCCATCTCCGACGGCGTGGCCATGGGCACGGAGGGGATGCGGACCTCGCTCGTCTCCCGGGAGGTCATTGCCGACTCGATCGAGCTCGTGGCCCGCGGCCACCTGTTCGACGGCCTCGTCTGCCTGGTCGCCTGCGACAAGACCAACCCGGGGGCGGTCATGGCCTTGGCCCGGCTCGACATTCCCGCTGTCGTCCTGTACACCGGCTCGATTGCCCCCGGCAAGTTCCGCGGCCGGGACGTGACCGTCGCCGACGTGTACGAAGCGATCGGCGCCTACGCCGCTGGCGCCCT
Source organism: Thermoleophilia bacterium (assembly GCA_040289505.1). Lineage (GTDB taxonomy): Bacteria > Actinomycetota > Thermoleophilia > Gaiellales > Gaiellaceae > PALSA-612. Next base: position 4,146 of record PSLH01000032.1, read on the forward strand.
CAGCGGGGAGGAGCTGCACGAGCTCGAGTCGGTGGCCTGCCCCGGGGCGGGGGCCTGCGGAGGCCAGTTCACCGCCAACACCATGTCGACGATGCTCGAGTTCCTGGGCCTGTCTCCTGCCGGCTTGAACGGGATCCCGGCGCTCTCCAAGCGCAAGAGGGAGGCAGCCTACGCCTGCGGACGGATCGTCATGGACCTCGTCCGGCGCGACCTCCGGCCCTCCCAGATCGTGACCCGGGAGGCGCTGGAGAACGCGGCCGCCTCGGTGGTGGCGACGGGCGGCTCCACGAACGGCGTCCTCCATCTGCTCGCCATCGCCCGCGAGTTCGGCGTCCCCTTCACGATCGACGACTTCGACCGCATCGCCGAGCGCACGCCGGTCTTGGCGGACATGAAGCCTTGGGGGCGGTTCCACGCGACCGACGTCGACCGGGCGGGGGGCGTGGCCCTAGTCGCCCGCGAGCTGGCAAAGAAGGGCCTCATTCACGACCAGGCCCCCACCGTGACCGGCCAGACCTTGGGCGAGGTGGCAACGGCGGTGGTGGAACGCCCCGGCCAGGAGGTGGTGCGGCCGATCGACGATCCCATCAAGCCGTCTGGGTCGCTCCGCATTCTCCGCGGCAATCTCGCTCCTGAGGGGTGCGTGCTCAAGCTGACCGTGGGGAGGACGCAGCATCGGGGGCCGGCGCGGGTGTTCGACGACGAGCAGTCGGCCTTCGCCGCCGTCAAGGCGGGCAGGATCAAGCCTGGCGACGTGGTCGTCATCCGCTACGAGGGCCCGGCCGGGGGTCCAGGCATGCCGGAGATGCTCCAGGTCACGGCCGCCATCATCGGGGAGGGGCTGGGCGACTCGGTAGCCCTCGTCACCGACGGGCGCTTCTCGGGGGCCACGCACGGGTTCATGGTCGGCCACGTCTCTCCCGAGGCGGCTCGGGGCGGGCCCATCGCCGTCCTCCAGGAGGGAGACATGGTGGCCATCGACGTCGCTGCCCGCGAGCTGCACGTGGAGCTGTCCGAGGACGAGATCGCCGAGCGCCTGCGCCGGTTCACGCCGCCCCCGCCCCGCTACGGGACGGGGGTGCTGGCGAAGTACGCTGCCCTCGTCTCCTCCGCCAGCGAGGGCGCCATCACCCGGCCTCCCGCCTGAGCGGGCGCCTCCCCCTCAGTAGGAGGTCCCTGCCCCCATCCGCTCCACCACGACCTGCGGGATGCGCGCTCGGGGACTGAGGCGGAGCAGGAGTCGCACGATCTCGGCGCAGTCCTGGGGCTGGATCATCTCCCCCTCGGGGATCCCGGTCCAGGCGGCCATCTCAGTGGCCACGAAGCCGGGACAGATGGCGGTGGCACGGACACCGTCCTCCTCTAGCTCGGCGTTGAGGGAGCGGGTGAAGGAGATCACGGCCGCCTTGGCGGCCCCGTACACCGACAGGCCTGGAGCAGGGATGGTCCCGGCGATGGAGGCGAGGTTGACGACGAGACCCCGCGAGGCCCGAAGCAGAGGAATGGCAGTCTTGGTGACGAGGATGAGTCCTCGCAGGTTGACCGTGAGCTGGAGGTCGACGTGCTTGACGGCCAGCTCCTCGATTCGACCGCCCACGCCCACGCCTGCCGAGTTGACGAGTACGTCCAGGCCTCCGAACCGCTCCCTGTGGACGGCGACCAGCCGCTCGCAGTCCTCGGCCGAGGACATGTCTGCCGTCACCGCCTGGGCTCCCAGCTCGGCGGCCGCCCGCTCCACCCGCTCTCGCCGCCGCGAGGCCAAGGTGAGGGACAGTCCCTCCTCGGCCAGCACGCGGGCGATGGCGAGGCCGATTCCGGATGAGCCTCCGGTTACGAGCGCGCTTCGAGGCACGCTGCCATTCTCCCCTACGCATACAATCGAGGGGTGGGCATAGAGACCGGCCACCCTCGCTTGGGCGAGCTCGCGACTGCCGGGGGCTGCGCCGCCAAGTACGCTGCCGGCAGGCTGGAGGAGCTCCTGTCGACGCTCGTCCCTTCCTCGGCCGACGACCTTTTGGTGGGGCTCGACCCGGCTGACGACGCGGCTGTGTACCGTCTCGACGACAAGCTGGCCATCGTCTTCACGGTCGACTTCTTCCCGCCTCTGGTCGACGACCCGGCTGACTTCGGCGCCGTCGCCGCCGCCAACGCCTTGAACGACGTCTTCGCCATGGGCGGCCTGCCTCTGCTCGCTCTGTCCGTGGCCGCGTTCCCCGAGGAGCTGCCCGTCTCCGTGCTGGGAGCGATCATGACCGCTGCCGAGGAGCAGGTGCGAGCGGCGGGCGGGCTCCTCGCCGGCGGGCACACGATCCGCGACGCCGAGCCCAAGTACGGGCTGGCGGTGGTCGGTACCGTGCACCCGCAGGCGGTGTGGAGGAAGAGCTCGGCCCGGCCGGGCGATGCCCTCTTCCTCACCAAGCCGCTCGGCGCCGGCCTCGTTCTCCACGGCGCGAGGCGGGGTCTAGCCTCTCCCCAGGCTTTGGCCGAGGCGGTGCGCTGGATGCGGCTGCTCGCTCGGGAGGCGGCGGACGCCCTTCGCCCCTTCCAGCCGAGCGCGGTCACGGACGTCACCGGGTTCGGCCTACTCGGTCACGCCTACGAGATGGCCTCCCGAAGCGGCGTTCGGCTCGTGTTCCAGGCCGAGAGGCTTCCTGCCTTGGAGGGGGCGCTGGAGGTGGCTGGAGCGGGGGAGCGTACGGGGGGCGACAGGAGAAACCGCGAGCTCGCCCAGGACCGCGTGGAGGTAGGGCCAGGCGTCCCCGGAGAGGTTGAGACCCTGGCGTGGGATCCCCAGACCTCGGGCGGTCTTCTCGTCTCCCTCCCGGCCGAGCGGGCCTTGACGCTCGAGGCCGCATTTCGGGCTCGCGGGCTTTCTCTGTGGCGAGTGGGGAGGGTCGAGGCAGGATCGGGCGTCGCTCTCGTCTAGGCGGCTAGCGCCAGTAGACTGGGAGGCGTGGCCGACTCCGAGCTCCGCCTGGTCGAGCGCCCTCAGCTCGACCGCCCCGTCCTCATCGCTGCTTTCCAAGGCTGGAACGACGGCGGGCAAGGAGCCTCGCTGGCTGCCTCGCACCTCGTGTCCCTATGGGGAGGGCGCCGCTTTGCCGACATCGACCCGGAAGGGTTCTTCGACTTCCAGGACACGCGACCGCGGGTGTCGCTCCAGGAGGGGCGCATCCGCACGATCGACTGGCCTGAGAACGCCTTCTTCCACGCCTCCCCGCCCGAGCTGGGTCGGGGAGCGGTGGTGTTGCTGGGCGTCGAGCCCAACCTTCGGTGGCGGGCCTTCACCGGGCTCGTCGTGGGGCTTGCCCGCCATCTCGGGGTGGAGTTGGTCGTCACTTTGGGAGCGCTCCTTGCCGACGTGCCCCACACCCGGCCGTCTCCAGTTACCGGCACGGCCAGCGACCCTGCCCTGGCTGAGAAGCTGGGCCTAGAGGTACCCCGCTACGAGGGTCCCACAGGCATCGTGGGCATCCTCGACGATGCCTGCCGGCGAGCAGGCCTCCCCTCGGTGATGCTGTGGGCAGCCGTGCCCCACTACGTGTCTCTCGCGCCCAGCCCTCGGGCCGCGCTCTCTCTGTGCGCTCGCCTCTCCGTCCTGCTCGACGTCTCCATCGATACCTCGGCCCTCCAGGCCATGGTGGCCGACTACACCCGCCAGGTGAGCGAGGCGGTGGCGGCCGACGAGGAGACGGCTGCGTACGTTGCGGAGCTCGAGCAGCGAGCCGATCTCCTCGCCGAGAGCGAGCTCCCAAGCGGCGAGGCGCTGGCCACCGAGTTCAGCCGGTACCTGCTCGAGCGCGAGCGCAAGGATCGCGAGCGCACGGACAAAGGACCGCCCGACGCCGCCCGCGGCCAGTAGCGCCGGCGAGCGCTACTGCGAGCTCTCGGGGCGGAGCGCTCTCTCGGAGGCGGCGGTGGCCGGGAGGAGGGCGACCGGCTCCGGGGCAGGAGGGAGGGCCAAAGGCGGTCGACCGTCTCCGGAGGCTTCCAGGGCCTCGCCGGGCGCGGCTGCAACCTCTGCTCCGAGAGCGGCGGTCGCCTCGACCGCTTGCCCCTTGCGCTTGCGCCGGCGACGCCGCCGCGAGTGGCGGGGAGGCTTGGGCTCGGGCAGGTTCTGAGCCAGGGCGGCCGCCACCTCGGAGATGGAGCCGAGCTGCTCTCGGGCCTCGTCCAGGAGCTTGGCCGCCCGGGGCGTGTAGGCCTCGGCCGAGGCGATGAGAGCGGCGGCCACAGGGAGGGGAAGCTCGCGGGTGGAAGCGACCAGCCGGGCCATGTTCTCCTCGTGGCGGTGGCCGCGAGAGTTGGCCAACGCTCCCAGGAGGCGCTTGGCCTCGGGAAATCCGGCGCTGGCCGCCCGGTCTTGGGCCTTGCGGGAGGCCCAGGCCAGTCGCCAGGTCCAGCGGGCCAGGATCTGCTCGGGAGCATCCGGCATCCCCTGGGCGATCGCCTGCAAGAGGAGGCGGATCCCGGCCAGGCGGTCCTTCTCCCAGGTGGGAGCCTGGGTGACCACGGTGACGAGATCGTCGAAGGTTGCCCGGTCGACCCGCATGGAGACCCGGTCCGCCAAAGCCATCATGCGCAACCTGCGGTTGGGGTTCTCGGCCGCGCAGGTGAACAGGAACTGCTCTAGGGCTGCTCGCCCGGCTCGGCCCTCGCTGAACTTCTTGATGAACTCAGCCCGCTCCTCGAACCGGATCGAGCGCCCAGCGATGGTCGCCCAGTAGCGCTGCTCCTCCTCGTCGAGGTACTTGGGATCGACCCGCTGCCACTCGCGGGCGATCACCGCCCGCCGGCGGGCGGGATCGGGGGTCACAGGGACGAGCCAGGGCGCGGGGGTGAGCTTGCGCCGGGCTCGACGGAGCACCCTCCGCCTGGGAGCAGGGGTCACGCGGGCGCCCTCGCGGTAGAAGTCGGCGTCGAGCAGGGAGTGAAGGGTGACCACGCGCTCGGTGTGCGTCGCCCCCTTGTGCACGAAGTCGACGACGATGCCCGCCTCCTTGCGCGGGTGGAGTCGCATGATGCGCCCGATGCGCTGCTGGTACACGCGGCGGCTGGCGGTGGGAGCGAGGTGCATGACGACCGTGGCTCGCGGCGAGTTCCAGCCTTCGGCGAGGAGCATGGCGTTGATGAGGACGTCGATCTCCCCCCGCTCGTAGGCTGCCAGGATCTCGGCCAGCTTCACCGGTGGCGTCCTCCCCGACACGGCCTCTGCCCGCAGGCCGGCCGCCCGGAACTCCTGGGCCAGGTTGTAGGCGTGCTCCACCCCGGCTGCGTAGACGACTCCGGGGGTGGCGTCGAAGCGATCGCGGTAGAGGCTTGCCGCCGCCTGGTTCAGGGCCTTGTGGTCGAGGACGCGGGCTAGCGCCTCCTGGTCGAAGTCGCCGCCCACGATGGGCACCGAGTTGATCGCCGCCACTGGGGGTACCCGCAGGCAGCGGAGGGGGGCGATGAGCCCGCGGCGGGCGGCGTCTTGGAGGGGAAGGTCGTCCACCGAGGCCGGAAAGACATCGGACACCTGCTTGGCGATGAGCTGCTCGGTGGCGGTCATGCCGATGTAGATCGGCTCGGGGAAGCTGCGAATGGCGGCGGAGGTCTTCTCCCCCAGGGCGGTATGGGCCTCGTCGCAGATGACGAGCTGGTAGGCGGTGCGCTCCAGGTCGCCTACGTGCCGGGCGAACCAGGCGTAGGTCTGGACGGTGACCGGATTGGGACGGGGCGGACGCTGCCCGCGGAGGATCTCGGGGACGAGGCGATCCCCGTAGCCCTCAGCGGCCAGCTCGCGCTTGAACTGGGCCACGAGCAGGCGACGGTGGGTGAGAATGAGGACGCCTAGCGTGCGGGCTGCCTCGACGAAGCCAGCAGCGGCGATGGTCTTGCCCGAGGCAGTGGGGTGGCGGAAGCGGAAGCGACGGGCGGCGCCGCGGTCGGCAGGGGGAGCTGCCTCCTCGACCTCCGCCTCGGCCTCCTCGACCCCCTCCTCGTCCTCGACTTCCTCCTCTCGCCCCTCGCCATTCGTCTCCCCGTTCTCGGCTGCCTGCTGGTTCATGGCGATGAGCTCCGTCAGCATCCCTGCCAGGGCGTCGATCTGGTGGCGGCGGAGCTCGGTGCCGGAGCGGAGGCGAGGGGGCCTCTCGGAGAGGACGCGCTCCAGCCCCAGCATCAGGCCGAAGCGCACCTTCCACTCCGGGGAGGGCTCGCTCCGCCCTGCCTCGATCTCGGCCAGGGCCTCGTCGAGCGCCCGCCGGCGGGCAGTGCCCGGGGCGAGGGCTTCGCTGGGGTCCTCGTCGGGGCGGAGGAACGGCTCGCCCGCCCAAGCTTCCGCTCGGAGGGCCGCCTCCTTCAGACGGTCCGCCTCCAAGGCTGTCGTGGGGTGATCGATCGTCTTCTGCATAGGCGCAGCACGCCCAGGTGCTGCCGCGTGTGAAGAAGAGCCGCCCGCCGGTCGCCGCGGACGTAGTTCTCTTTATCATAACCGATCTGGGACGTGCCCTCGAGCTCGATAGGGCACGCCTCGGTGTCAGCCGGCGAGGGCGAGAGGGCGTCTCAGCCGCCCAGACCCCCGAGCACGGCGAAGGGGTTCTGGGGCATGACCTCCCACACCAACTCGCCTCCTGGCTCCACCTGGCCGTGCAAGCGGCGGGCGAGGGTCTCTGCCTCCTCTCGGCTAGCCGCGCCCACGATCAGGTAGCGCCAGCGCCGCACGACCTCGTACCCCTCCTCCTCCAGCTCGTCGGCGAGAGCGTCGGCCTCCTCGTGGCTTCGCAGCTCTACCCGCACCTCCCAGGGCGCGTAGCCGCGGGCAACAAGCTCCTCCTCCACGTCCGGTCCCTCCGGCTCGTCGTCCCAGCGGTCCTCGGCCGCCAGCCAGCGCTCGATGACCACCCGCTTGGGCTGGATCCCCATCTCGGCCAGCTCGGCCTCGACCACCCGTCTTGCCTGCTCGGCCTGGAAACCGGAGGAGGCGTAGACGAACACCGTCCCTCCTTCCCGGGAGACGGGCAGGCGGTGGGCCTCCAGCTCGTGGGCGAGCTCCCGTGCCCGCGAGCCGAGGCCGAAGCCCAGTCGCTCGAGCAGGCCCCCGGCGTGGCCCTCCTCGAGCTCGACCCGAACCCGCCAGTCGTCGCGGTCCACGGCCCAAGCCTACTCGGCGCCGAGCTCTGAGAGCGGCCGACCCACCACGCGGTGGGATACCCCGGTCTGATCGAGGTGCTTGGTGATCCCGCCCAGGAAGAAGGGAAAGCCGGCGCCCAGGAGGAGGCAGGTATCGACGTCCTTGGCGCTGCCTACGACCGCTTCCTCGAGTAGGTGCCTGACCTCGTCGGCGATGGCCTCGAGCGCTCTCCCGCGCACCTCCTCCTGCGACCAGGGGCGCTCCTCCACGATGGCCGCCTCGTCCCTGCCCTGGGCGTAGTTGGCCAGGGTCGGGGAGAGCGGGAAGCGGTCGGGGTAGGCACGATGGAGCGTCTCCAGGACGTGAGCCGCCACCCGCGGCCCCACCATCTGCAGCAGGACGGAAGGGGCCATGGGGAGCCCTAAGCCGAGGATGGCGCGATCGGCCTCCTCGATCGGAGTGGCGTGCTCGATCGCGTCCAGGACCACCCGCATCAACCGGGCGAGCACCCTGTTCACGACGAAGGCAGGCGCGTCCCGGACGAGGACCGGCCGTTTGCCCAGATCGGTCGCGACCTGGAAGGCGGTGGCCAGAGAGACGTCGTCGGCCAAGGGAGTGCGAACGATCTCAACCAGAGGCATAACCGCCACCGGATTGAAGAAGTGCATCCCCGCCAGCCGCTCCGGCCTGGCCAGGGCCTTGGCCATGGCGGTCACGGACAGCGAGGAGGTGTTGGTGGCAAGAAGCGCCTCCTTTGCCACCTGCGCCTCAGTCTCGGCCAGCACCCGCTGCTTCACCTCTAGCTCCTCGAGCACGGCCTCGATGACCAGGTCGCAGTCGTGGAACCCCTGGTAGCTGGTAGAGCCCGACACGATCGAGCCCAGGAAGCGGGCGCGCTCGGAGGAGAGACGACCGCGGCGGGCGGCCCCCTCGAGCTCGGCCCGAACCTGGCCTAGAGCCCGATCGACGATCCCCTGGTCGACGTCCTGGAGGACGACGGGAACCCGGAGGCGACGGAGAAAGAGGGTGGCAAGCTGGGTGCCCATGAGTCCGGCACCCACGACGCCTACCTTGCGTAGGGGCCGAGGGGCAGCCTGGGGCCGTCCAAGACCGCGCCTCGCTCGTCGCTCGACCAGCATGTACGCGTACACGGACGCTTGGGCATGGGGCCCAGGGAGGAGGTCGGCGATAGCCTCCTCCTCCTGCCGGTAGCCCTCCTCGATGGTCCACCGGGAAGCTCCCTCGATGAGGTCGAGAGCCCGGTAGGGAGCGGGAGCGGCTCCATGGACGACGTCGTCCACGTGGGCTCGAGCCCGGCGCATCGTCTCTTCCAGGCTCGTCCAGTCGGGCTCGGGCCGGGAAGGCAAGCCCTTCTCCGCGAGCTCGAGGGCGAACGCGATCGAGCTATCGACGAGGTCGACGACCGGGTAGACGCGGTCGACGAGGCCGAGCGCGCGCGCCTGGTCAGCGTCCAGCAACCGGTTCTGGCGGAGAGGGTTGGCGACGATCACCTCTACCGCCCTCTCCGGCCCCACGAGCCGAGGGAGAAGCTGGGTCCCGCCCCAGGCTGGGACGAGGCCGAGGAAACACTCGGGCAGGCCCAGGTGGCGGACCGAGGCCGAGATCGTCCGCGCCGAGCAGTGGAGGGCAAGCTCTAGGCCGCCGCCGAGACAGGCGCCGTTGATGGCCGCTACGGTGGGGAAGGGCAGAGCCCTGATGCGGCCGAAGAGCTGGTGACCGGCCCGGCTTCCCTCGATCGCCTGCGTCCGAGTGCGCACGGTGGGGAACTCGTCGATGTCAGCGCCAGCGCAGAAGACGAAGGGCTTGCCGGTGACGACCGCCGCTACCCACTCGCCCTCCTCGAGCTGCGCCACCACTCGGCGCCCCGACTCGAGCGCGGCCCGCCCGAGCACGGTGGGCCGTCGCCAGTCCTCTCCGTCGGTCAGGGTGACCAGGGCGAGGGGGCCGGCCCTCGTCTCCACCCGCTGGAGGAAGAAGGTGGCGTCAGGCACCCGCTCGCTCCCACACCACCGCGGCCCCCATCCCCAGGCCGATACAGAGGGCAGTCAGGCCGTAGCGGGCGTGCGGGCGCGCCTGCAGCCCGTGGGCCAGCTGCGTGACCAGGCGGGCCCCGGTCGCCGCCAGGGGGTGGCCGCAGGCGATGGCGCCCCCGTAGGGGTTCAGCCGCTCGTCGTCGGGATCGAGGCCGAGCTGGTCGCACCAGGCCAGGACCTGCACCGCGAAAGGCTCGTTCACCTCGACGAGGTCGATGTCGTCCAGGGCCAGGCGGGCCCGCTCAAGCGCACGTCTGGTGGCCGGTACCGGGCCTAGCCCCATGACCTCCGGCTCCACCCCAGCGTAGGCGAAGGAGACGAGGCGGAGCTTCGGCTCCAGGCCGAGCTCCTCCACCGCCTCTGCCGAGGCCAGCAGGCAGCAAGCGGCCCCGTCGGTGAGCCCGGCCGAGTTTCCGGCGGTGACCCGGCCCCCGGGTCGGAAGGCGGGGGGAAGCTGGGACAAGGCCTCCAATGTCGTCTCTGGCCGCAGGAACTGGTCGCGGTCGGCCACGGTCCAGCCCTGGTCGGTGAAGACGGCCATGGGGACGACCATGACCTCCATCACTCCCTTAGCCCAGGCGGCGGCTGCTCGGGCGTGGGAGCGAAGGGCGTAGCGGTCGGCCTCTTCCCGAGCGAGATGGGGGAGGCGGTCGTGCAGGTTCTCGGCCGTCTCGCCCATGACGACGGCGCTCGCCTCCACGATTGCCTCAGCCGCGTAGCGGGGGTTGAGGTCGACCTCGACTCCCATCGGGTGGTGGCCCATGTGCTCCACGCCCCCCGCGAAAACAACGTCGGCCGCGCCCATGGCGATCTCCCCCGCTCCGGCGGTGATGGCGGTGAGCGCCCCCGCGCACAGGCGGTCGACCGCAAAGCCGGGCACGCTGGGAGGAAGGCCGGCGAGAAGAGCCACGTCTCGCCCTAGGGTGAGCCCCTGGTCGCCCACTTGGGCGGTAGCGGCGATGATCACGTCGTCGACCCGCTCCGGGGGTAGGGAGGGGTGACGACGGAGGAGCTCGCGCACGACCTTCGCGGCCATATCGTCGGCGCGGGTGCGCCAGAAGAAGCCCTGCTCGCCCGCTCGCCCGAAGGCCGTGCGCAGGCCGTCCACGAAGTACACCTCGCGCAGCTTGCCCGTCACCGTCCCCTCCTTCGAGGGGCAGCCTACTCGCTAGTGGCCCGCGCGGGGACGAGGCCGACAGGGCAAGCGACGCCGGTGCCGCCGTGGCCACAGTAGCCGCCGGGGTTCTTCGCTAAGTACTGCTGGTGGTACTCCTCGGCGTAGTAGAACGGGGGCGCCTCCCTGATCTCGGTCGTGATCACCCCGTAGCCGTGGCGGGAAAGCGCCTCCTGGTAGACCCGACGGGAGGTTTCGGCCAGCCGAAGCTGCTCGGGAGAGAAGCAGTAGATCGCCGAGCGGTACTGAGTGCCCACGTCCGGCCCCTGCCGCATGCCCTGAGTGGGATCGTGGCCTTCCCAGAAGAGGCGGAGCATCTGCTCGAGGCTCGCTCGCGCCGGGTCGAAGACGACCAGCACCACCTCAGCGTGCCCGGTGAGCCCGGTGCAGACCTCCTCGTAGGTCGGGTTGGGGGTATAGCCACCCGCGTAGCCAACGGCGGTCGTGTACACGCCAGGCCACTCCCAGAAGCGACGCTCTGCTCCCCAGAAGCAGCCCATGCCGAAGAGGATTTGCTCCAACCCGTCCGGGAACGGCGGAACGAGGGGCGTACCGAGCACCGCGTGGCGCTGCGGGGGCACGATCGGCTGCGGTCGCCCGGGAAGCGCCTCCTCGGGCGAAGGCAAACGGAGCTTGGCGAAAGGAGGAGGCACCTTGGAAGCGTACCGGAGGTGCGCTACGTCTCCCCGGCCGCCAGCTCCCGCGAGCGCTCCATCGCCGCTTGAATCGCGTTGAGGAAGGCAGCGCGGACCCCCGCCTGCTCGAGCTCGCGGATGGCGCAGATCGTCGTCCCTCCAGGCGAGGTCACCGACTCGCGTAGCTCCACCGGGTGCATGCCCTCGTCTCTGAGAAGGACGGCCGTGCCGAGCATCGTCTGGACGACGAGGCGGGTGGAGATCTCCCGGGAGAGGCCGAGGAGGATGCCGGCCTCGATCATGGCCTCGGCCAGCAGGGCGAAGTAGGCAGGCCCGGAGCCGGAGACGGCTGTCACCGCATCCATGTAGCGCTCGGGCACCCGCACCACCGCGCCCAGGTGGGACAGGCACTCCTCGGCCAAGGCCAGGTGCTCGTCAGCGGCGTGGGCGCCGGCGCAGACGCCGGCGATCCCCTCGTGGACGATGGCCGGTGCGTTGGGCATGGCCCGCACCACAGGCACGCTGGGGGCGATACGCCGCTCGATGGCAGCGGTGGGGATGGCGGCGGCCACCGACAGCACCGTTTGCTCAGGGGCAAGGAGGGGGCCTATCTCGCCCAAAAGGACGTCGAAGTCCTGCGGCTTGACGGCTAGGACGACGAGGCCGGCGCCGGCCACCGCCTCGGCGTTGGAGAGCGTCGCCTGCACGCCGTAGCGCTGGCGGAGCTCCTCCAGCCGCTCCTCCCGCCGTCCCGTTACCACTACCTCCTCGGGGGACCGCCAGTCCGCAGTGAGCAGCCCGGCCAGGAGGGCCTCCCCGATCTTCCCGCAGCCGAGTATGGCGACACGACGACTCATGGGCGAGGAGCCTACCCGGAGGGAATCGAGGGCCGTCGGCGAGGTAGCGGGACGAGACCCCGGGCCAGGCCGGCGAGGAGGTAGACGGAGGCCAGCCCTGCCCACTCCCCGTAGGGGGCGAGGAGCTCCTCGGTCTCCCAAGCCTCGGCTGGGCGGCCCCTGAGCGAGGAGACGAGCTTGACGAGGCCGAGATCGCCCACGAGGCCCCGCTCGTAGCGGCCCAGACCCTCCAGGCAGACGACCCCGCTCGACCAGGGCCCAAGCCCCCGCTCCCGCTCCAGGCGGGAGGCGGCGACCCCGGTAGGGAGCTCCCGCAGGCGCTCGAGCTCCCCTGCCCGGCACAGGCGGACGAGGGTTGCCGCCCGGCGGGCAGGGAGCCCGAGGGCACGCAGCTCGGCAGGGGCAAGACGGGCGAGGTCGGCTTCGCGGGGCGGGGCGTGGAGCCCTGCTGTAGCCGACGTCGTCGCCCGCACGATGCGCCGCTCGATCGCCCGCGCCAGGCGAGCCTCGATCAGCTGCCCGCACAGGGCCCGGAGGAGGGCGTGGGCCACGGTGGCAAGGCGGAGCGGGCGCAGGCCGCGCAGGCGGAGGATGGCTGGGCCGAGGAGGGGGTCGCGGCCAAAGCGGCGCAAGAACTCCGAGTGGTCGTCGTCCACGGCGAGGCAGAAGCGGAGCCGATCCAGCCCCCAGGCGGTCCCTGCCGCGAGCAGGAGAGAGCCGTCAGGGAGCTGACGGGCGAGGGCCCGCTCCGCGCCGCCAGGGACAGGGAGCGAGGCCACGAGGACGCCGTCTACGAAGGCCCGGGTGGCGTCGCCTCCAGCCCGCGCGCAGAGAGCGAGGGCGTAGGGCCCGCGCGGCCTCACCACCGTCTCCACCATGCAGACCAACCCTACGGGAGCCTCCCGACGGAGGCCGGGCTACCCTTGGGCAGTGCCACGAGCTGCGATGAGGGCAACCTGGGACGCGGCCGCGACCTCGCAGCGGCTTCACGCCTACGTGGGCGATCCCGCCACTGCCCGAGCCGAGCTCGAGAGCCTGTTCTCGCGCCTGGGGGCCGACCTCGGTGGTGACGTGTGCGTCGAGGTGGGCTGCGGCCCCGGCCGGATGACGGGCTACCTCGCCCAGCGGTTCCGGCGGGTGATCGCGGTCGACATCTCTCCGGCGATGCTGGAGCGGGCGCGGGCGGCTGTCCCCGCCGCCAACGTCGACTTCCGGCTCGTCTCTGGGGAGCGGCTGGACGGGGTGGAGGACGCCGCCTGCGACACCGCGGTCTGCTACCTCGTGCTCCAGCATTTGCCCCACCGGCGCCTCGTCCTCTCCTACCTCCGCGAGCTCGGCCGCGTGCTCGCCCCGGGAGGCCGAGCGCTCGTTCAGCTCCCGGTGCTGAGGGAGGGCGCGCGCCCGCGCCTGTGGCGAGCGGTACGGACGGCAGTGGTGCCCTTGGCCTCGCTCCTCGCTCGGGACGTAGCTGGACGGGCCTCCTACCGCGGCTTCCGCCTCACCGAGAGCGAGCTCGCCGCCGGCATCGCCGCCTCTGGGCTTCAGGTAGCGGCCCGGGACGAGAGTCCCAGCTCTCCCTACCGGTTCGCCCGCGAGGTCTTCTTGCGCCTCGAGCGCCGGGCGTGACTACTGCAGCCCTTTCCCTGTACGCCGTCCTCCTCGCCGCCTCGGTGGTGGCCACTTGGCGGCGTCCCCTGCTTGCTCTCTTTCTCTTCCTGGTGGGGCTAGCGGTCCACAACCTGGCGATGGCCTTGCTCTACGGGGCAGGGGTGAGAGGGGCGGCGCTGGACGCGATCCAGGCCTGGAAGGAGGTCCTGCTCGCGGTCGCGGCGGCCAGGGTCGGCGTGGACGCGATCCGGGCCCGCCGCTTGCCCTTTCGACCGGGGCTCGTCGACGGCCTCGCGCTCGCCTTCGCGGTGGTGGTGGTCATCTACGCCCTCGTTCCCCAGGAGGCCCTGGGCGGGGAGGCGGGGGCGACCGCTGTCCTCTACGCCCTCCGCCATGCCCTCGTGCCTGTGGTTGCCTACTTCCTGGGCCGGTCGCTCGCTCTCGGCTTCCGCGAGCTCACGAGGATCGGGTGGACGGCGCTCTCGGTGGCGGGGGCGCTCAGCCTCGGCGGCCTGATCGAGCTTTACACGGTTCCCGTGGAGTGGTGGCGAGGATCGGGCGCCGTCGGCTATTTCCGCCACGAGCTCGGCTTCGACTACCACGGCCCGGGCGGGCTTCCCGACAACTTCGCCTTCAACACGAGCGAGGGGCTCTTCCGACGCCTCGTGTCGAGCTTCATCAGCCCCCTCGCCACCGCCTTCGCCTTGGTGGTCGCTCTTTTCCTGTCCGGCCTTCCCCTGCGGTCGCGGCGCTTGCGACCTGTCGCCCTCTCGCTCGTCGGCCTCTCGCTCGTCGCTCTCTTCTTCACGCTGTCGCGCTCCTCCCTGATCGCCCTCGCTTGCGGCCTGGTGGTGCTTGCCCTGGCGGCGCGTCGGCGGTGGCCGCTTGCTGCGGCCACCGCCGTGATCGCGGTCGCCATCGGCTTCGCCTACTCCTTCCCCGCGTTCGCCCCCAAGACCCACTTCTTCTCCCAGGATCTCCCCTACCAGGAGGCCCAGGCCCGGGAGAAGGGCGGGCTTCCTGGAGGGCGCTCGCTCGCTCTCGACCCGGGCGAGCCCTCCCTCCGTAGCCATTGGGACGCCCTGCGGGAGGGCGTAGAGGCGGTGCTCCGCCACCCTCAGGGCTACGGCTTGGGCAACGCCGGCGCTACCGCCTCCCGCTTCGGGCTGCCCGTGCGGGCAGGGGAGTCGAACTACACGGAGACTGGGGTGGAGACCGGCCTTCTCGGGGTGCTCCTCCTCGTCTCCTGGAACCTCGCGCTTCTCGCAGGCCTGGTGAGGGCCGCTCGGCTTCCCTCCCAGCCAAGCTTCCCGGTGGTGCAGGGAGAGGGCGACCTGGCAGGGCCAGGAAGAGACGAGGGGCCCGATCGCCGCCTCGCCGCCGCCCTCGCCGCCGCCGCTCTTGCCGCCGTGCTCGCGCTGGCCGTGCAGACCGACGTCTACGGCGTCCCTTGGCTTGCCTACACGCTCTGGTGGGTGGCGGGGGCGCTCCTTCAGCCGGTAGCCCGCCAGGCGCCCGACCTGGTCCTCGCTCCCGCATCGGCCGCCTCCGACTGAGCGCAGAGGCAGCGACGCCCGCTCGCTCCCTAGTGTTCCGCTCTCGGAGTGCGGAAAACCAGGGACCGATCTGGACGGATGCGTCCTTCCCCGCCGTCGTCCACCATGGCCGCTCGACAGTCCCCACGCGAGCCACAGCCCCGAAGGAAACGTGGTATCCACGATCGATCCACGCACGACCGATCTCGTGCTCGAGCATCCAGGTAGCCCGCGTCCTCGAGCGCCTCGGGCTCGACTACTGCTGTGGCGAAAAGCGCAGCCTTGCCGAGGCTTGCCAAAGCAAGGGCCTCGACCTCGCCGGCGTCGACTCCGTCCTCGAGGCGGAGTCTCTGTCTGGGGAGGGGAAAGGAGAAAGAGGAGCGAGACAGGCCTCGGCAGGTGGCTCTGTCCTTGCGTCGCCTGTGGACGGCGGAGGTCGTCTCGTTCGGGTCAGGCACGGAGATCGCGACCCTGGCCGTCCTTGTCGGGTCTCCCCGCGCGGCGCTCGCCGCCCCTCCCCTTCTCAACTCGGAAGACCTGACCTCCGCGCCTCCCCAGAGGAGGAGGGGTGCCGAGAGCCTCTGCCCCCGAGGGAAGCCCGCTCGCGCCATGGCGATCCGTCCCCCGAGCGGCCAACGCAACTCCTCCGGGGTGCCGGACGAGCACCGGACCCGATCCTGCCGGCCTCTGGTGGCTCGTCCACGGCGTCCTGGACACGACTGCCGGCGCCCTTTCGCCTCCGCGCGGCGACTTGTCGGCCCTTTCTTTCCATCGCATGTCGCTCGTCCCCTTCCCTGGTCGAGACGCGCGGCGAGCGGCGCAGCTGCGGTTTAACGGCGGGAAGCGCTGCAGGAGACGGAGCGGACGCACCGTCGGCAGGCGTCTCCTGCGAGGCTCGAAGCTCTCAGCTACGCGCCTCCTCCTCCATCGATTCGGGCGGAACTGTGCCTGGGGACAAACGACGCAGCGACCGGCGGCATGATCCGTCTGCGATCGGCCTGAACCGCGTTCCTGCTAGCCTGGGTGGACGGACGGCATGGGGCTGTCCGGCGAGATTGAGCGCCTCGTTCCTCCTTCGGCGGTCTCGAGCGGACGATCTCGAGGCCTGACGATCAAAGGAGTCGAGCGTGACCCAGCAGTCCTTCCGCGCTCTCGGCGTGAGCGCCCCCGTGGAGCGGGCACTTGTTTGCCGCGACGTCCATACGCCCTTCCACATCCAGTCCCTCGTCCTCCCCGACGCCCTGGCCGGCCTTGACGTCCTCGCCAAGTCGCCGACTGGGTCGGGCAAGACGCTCGCCTTCGCGTTGGCGGTGGTCGAGCGGACGCGGCCGGACGAGCGAGCGCCCGCGGCGCTCGTCCTCGTTCCCACTCGCGAGCTCGCCGCCCAGGTGGCCGACGAGCTCGGGGCAGTCGCCGAGCCCAAGGGCCTGCGAGCCGCCGCTGCCTACGGTGGCGCTGCCATCTCCAGC
>PSLH01000033.1:0-20362 GCA_040289505.1 Thermoleophilia bacterium
TCCTGCGGGGAAGCGGCCCCGCCACTGCCGAGCTCGCCCGCCTGGCCGCCGAGCACGGCGTGCGGGCGCTTGCCCACGCCGAGGGAGGCGGCGTCCTCTACGTCCACGGAGCTGCCTCGGCCAAGACGGCGCTGGCCGTGGCCGAGGCCGGGCTCGACCGGCTCGGAGTCTGCAACCGCCTCAACCTCTGCCTCGTCGATCGCCAGGCACGCTGGATCGTGCCTGAGCTTCTGGCGCTGTTTCGGCGGCTAGGGATCGAGGCGCGAGGCTCGGTAGAAGGGGCTCTGCCGCTCGATCAGCCCCTCGGCTACGAGTGGGCAGGAGATCCGGAGCGGGTGGCGACGGTGACGGTGGCCCAGGTCGACTCCCTTGACGAGGCAGTACGTATCGCAAACGAGGAGACCTCCGGCCTGGCGGCGAGCATCGTCACCGAGGATGCCGAGGCTGCTCGTCGGTTCCTGGACGGGTACCGGGGGACGGTGGCCTTCTGGAACGCCACCACCCGCTTCGCCGACGGGTACGAGCTCACCGGGGCTCCTGAGACTGGGATCAACGTCGACTGGACGCCGGGGCCGCGCGGGCCTGTGACCTACCGCGACCTCTGGCTTCGCCAGTACCGGGTAATCGGCGACGGGACTCAACGCCGCTGACCAGCCTGCCGCCCGTGTTGCCGCTTGGAGCCTTCCCCTGCCCCGACGTCGTCACCTGGGGCCTAGGAGCGGCGGCTCGGTGAGGCGGCCAGTCGTGGTCAAGCTCGGCTCCTCGCTCCTGGCCGGGCCCGGGGGCAGGGTTCGCCGCTCCCTCCTCCGGGCGCGGGCGGAGGAGATCGCGAGGCTCGTGCGAGCGGGGACGCCGGTGTGCGTCGTGTCCTCGGGGGCGATCGCCCTCGGCCTCCCCCGGCTTGGGCTCGACCGCAGGCCACGCAGCCTGCCCAAGCTTCAGGCGGCCTCGGCCCTGGGCCAAGGTCGCCTTCAGGCCGCCTGGGACGAGGCCCTCGCTCGCCAAGGGATCGCCGCTGCCCAAGTCCTCCTGACTACCGCCGATATCGCTGACCGGGCCGCCTACCTGAACGCCCGCAATGCGCTCGCTGCTCTGCTCGCGCTGGGCGCCGTCCCCATCGTAAACGAGAACGACGCCACCGCGACTGACGAGATCACGTTTGGCGACAACGATGCCCTGGCCGCTCAGGTGGCCGTCCTCACCCAGGCCAAGCTGCTCGTCCTTCTCACCGAGGTAGACGGCGTGTACACGCGAGCGCCAGGGACGCCAGGAGCCGAGCTCATCCACCACGGATCTGCCGCCTCCCGCGCCCTCCTCGGCCAGGCCTCCCCCCTAGGGAAGGGCGGCATGAGGAGCAAGATCCTGGCCGCCGAGCTCGCTGCTCAGGCTGGCATCCCGACGGTGATCGCCGGCGGCGCCGGCCGTGAGGTCCTGGGGCCGATCGTGGCCGGGGAGCCGAGGGGGACACGCTTTCCGCCCGGCGAGCGGGCCCTGTCGTCGTTCAAGCTCTGGCTCCGGTACGGGAAGCCAGTGGCAGGGCGGCTACACGTGGACGCAGGGGCGCGCCGGGCGATCGTCGGGGAAGGGGCGAGCCTGCTCGCGGTAGGCGTGGTCGCGGTCGAGGGTCGGTTTGCTCCCGGGGAAGCCGTGGAGCTGATCGGCCCCGATGGGCGGGCGTTCGCCAAGGGCATCGCCTCCGTCTCGGTCGAGGAGCTCGCCGGGAGGCCGCGGGGCACCGAGGCTGTCCATCGCGACCGGCTCGTCGTGTACCCGGAGGCTTCTACTCGATAGCGGCCGGCTCCCGCTCGCGGTGCCGGCGGGCCACCCCAGCTGCCTCCGCTGCTTGGGCAACCGCTGCTGCCACCGCCGGGACGACCTCCCGGTTGAAGACGCTAGGCACGATGTACTCGGGCCCGAGCTCGTCGGGCTTTACCACTGAGGCGATGGCACGGGCGGCGGCGATCTTCATCTCCTCGGTGATGGCGGCGGCTCGTACGTCCAGCGCGCCCCGGAAGACGCCCGGGAAGGCGAGCACGTTGTTGATCTGGTTGGGGTAGTCGGAGCGGCCGGTGGCCACGACCGCAGCTAGGGCGTGAAGCTCCTCAGGCGGGACCTCGGGTACCGGGTTAGCCATGGCGAACACGATGGCGTCGCTGGCCATGGACTTGATGCCCTCGATACTCACCGCGCCGGGAGCAGAGAGCCCGATGAACACGTCCGCCCCGACGAGGACGTCGTCGCAGAAGCCCTGCTCGCCCTCGGGGTTCGTCTCCTCGGCGTAGGTAGCCTTGATTCCCTCGAGGTCAGGGCGGCCCCGGTAGATGGCCCCTCGTCGGTCGCAGCCAACGATGCGGCGGACGCCCACTGCGGCCAGGATGCGCGTGGTGGCCACGCCGGCGGCACCCACCCCCGACACCACTACCTTGATGTCCTCCATCCGCTTGCCCACCACGCCCAGGGCGTTGAGGAGACCGGCCAAGACGACGATGGCGGTGCCGTGCTGGTCGTCGTGGAAGACGGGGATGTCGAGCGCCTGCTGCAGCCGCTCCTCGATCTCGAAGCAGCGCGGCGCCGAGATGTCCTCCAGGTTGACGCCACCGAACACGGGCTCGATCGCCTGCACACACGCCACGATCTCGTCCACTTTGGTCGTGGCTAAGCAGACAGGGAAGGCATCGACGTCGCCGAGCTCCTTGAAGAGCATCGCCTTCCCCTCCATCACGGGAAGGGCTGCCTCCGGCCCGATGTCGCCTAGACCGAGGACGGCGGTGCCGTCCGTAACGATGGCCACCATGTTGCGCTTGACGGTGAGGTTCCAGACGCTCTCGGGGTCGTCGGCGATCGCCTGGCAGATCCGGGCTACCCCTGGCGTGTAGGCCATGGAGAGGTCGTCGCGGGTCTTGATGGGGACCTTGGCTACGACCTCGATCTTGCCGCCCAGGTGGAGGAGGAAGGTGCGGTCGGAGACGTGCTCGACCTCGACCCCGGGGACCTTGCGCACGGCCTCGACGATGCGCTTGAGGTGGTCGGCGTCGTAGGCGAGCACGGTCACGTCGCGCACCTTGGTCCCGCGCTCGACCCGCACGAGGTCGATTGCTCCCAGCGACCCCTCCGCGTCGGCGATCGCCCGAGCCAGGTCGGCGAAGGAGCCCGGCCTGTCCTCCAGCCGAACCCGAATGGTGGCGCTGAAGGAGGCGGACAGCATGCCCCAAGCCTACGCCGAAAGCGCGACCAGCGCCGCAGTTCGGATGGCGTCCGGGGAGATGCCGTAAGCCTCGTACAGGTCTGGCTGGCTTCCTCCTTGGCCAAAGCGATCGACGCCCAGGGAGACGGTGGGCATGCCCAAGCAGGCGCCCAGGAAGGAGAGCGCGTGGGAGGCGCCGTCGATGACGGTGACGAGCGCCGTCTGTCGCTCTTCGGGGGTGACCAAGGCCTCGAGGTGGGAGCGGCCCGGGAGAGACCCATCGTGGAGCGGGCGCAAGCGCTCCTGCCGCCAGCCGCGGTAGAGGCGGTCGGGCGAGGAGAGGCAGAGGACGGTGGCCTCCACCCCCTCCTCCTGGGCCAGCAGCTCGGCTGCCTCGAGCGCCTCGGGGACGATCGCCCCGCAGGCGGCAATGACCACTCCCTGGCCGTGCGGTCCGGGCTCTCTCAGGCGGAACCCTCCCGCCAGGATGTCTGCTCGCAGCTCTGTCTCTCCCCGGCGGGCGAGGGCCTCGGCGAACGGGCCCTGATCGACGGGCTTGGTCGAGAGGCGCAAGTACAGGGCCTCTCCGTCGGGTTCCTGGAGGCAGCGCAAGCCCTCCAGGAAGAGCCACTCTGCCTCGCGGGCGAAGCAGGGCTCGGCGTAGACGATCCCCGGCAGCTCCATGCCGATGCCGGGGGTGATGGTCGACTGGTGGGCGCCCCCCTCTCGGGAGAGGGAGATGCCTGAGGGCGTGCCCAGGACGACGAAGCGCGACCCCGAGTAGACGGCGTAGAGCAGCGCCTCGAGGCCGCGGACGACGAAGGGGTCGTAGAGCGTCCCCACCGGGAAGAGCTGCTCGCCGTGCGTCTCCTGAGTAAGGCCGAGCTGCCCCAGTAGGAGGAAGAGGTTCATCTCCGAGATACCGAGCTCGATGTGCCTTCCCTCAGGGGCGACGCGCCAGGCGAGGGGGGAGTCGTGGAAGGGGTCGTACTCGGGCTCGCGCTCGCGCCCGAAGACGCCCACCTTATTGATCCATCCTCCCAGGCTGGTGGAGACAGCGACATCCGGAGAGATAGTGACCAGGCGCTCGGCCAGGCGGGGGTGGCGGGAGAGATCGAGGAGGACCCGCCCTAGGTGGGCCTGGGTGGAGACGGTGCCGGGATCGCGGTCGCTCACCGCCTGGGGGATGGCGAGGGGGCGGCGCGGCGGCAAAGAGGGCCGCTCCAGGCGGCGACGGGCGGCCTCGCAGAGCTCGGCCTCGGGCGAGCTTGGGGGGAAGCGGTCCCACTCCGTCTCCGCGGTCAGTCCTACCGCCGTGCGGAGGGTGTCGATCTGCTCGGCGGTGAGGAGGGCGGAGTGGTTCAAGGGGCGCCCGGCGATGGGAAGCCCGTAGCCCTTGATCGTGTAGGCGAAGATGACCGTAGGGCGCGAAAGATTTTCCCGGGCGGAACGGAGGGCGGCCAAGATGTCGGCCAGGTCGTGGCCTCCCAGATCCTGGATCAGGGTGCCGACGCTACCGTCGTAGCCAGCGAGGAGGCGGGCCAGTCGCTGCCGATCGCTCCCCGCCAGGCCGTCCAAGAGAGACTCCACGATCGCCTCCTCCGAGGCCGCGAACAGCGCCTGGTAGCGCTGGTTCGGCATCTCGTCGATCTGCTGGCGGAGGAGGTCACCCCCCTCCTGGGCGAAGGCCTGACGAAGCCGGCGTCCGTACTTGAGCTCGATCACGCTCCAACCCGTTGTCTCGAATAGGCCCTCGAGCTCGCCTGCCCGGATGACCGGCACCACTCGGTCGAGGCTCTGGCGGTTGAGATCGACGATCCAAAGCACGTTGCCCAACCCTCGCGTCTGCGGCTCGAGCACCGCCTCCCAGATCGTGCCCTCGTCCAGCTCTGCGTCGCCCATCAGAGAGACGAATCGGCCGCCCGTCCCATGCCCAAAGTGGGTGCGTACGTAGCGGTCGGCGAGGGCGCCGAAAAGCGGGGCTGCCGAGCCGAGGCCGACCGAGCCCGTGGAGTAGTCGACGGGGAAGGGATCCTTGGTACGGCTCGGGTAGGGCTGGAGACCGCCGAAGTCGCGCAGGGTGGTCAAGTAGCGGCAGTCGAGTCGGCCCATGAGGTACTCGATCGCGTGGAGGACAGGCGACGCGTGGGGCTTGACCGCTACCCGATCCTCCCCTCGCAGGTCGGAGAGGTAGAGGGCGGTCATGAGCGTGACCAAGGAAGCGGAGGAGGCCTGGTGGCCTCCCACCTTGAGGGCATCTCCCCTGGGGCGCTCCCGGTTGGCGTAGTCGACCATGCGCACCGCCAGCCAGAGCACGCGGCGCTCGATCGCCTGGAGAACGTGGAGCCGGGGCCGCTCGGCAGTGGTGGCCATCAGGCGATCACCCTTGCTCGATGGGAAGACCCTTGCGCGACCACTCGCTCCACGATCCGGGGTACAGGCGGGCGTCTTCCCGTCCTCTTCGGGCCAGAGCGAGGAGAGTCACGCAGGCAGTGACGCCGGAGCCGCAGTAGCACACGATGTCTTCTGCCTCGAGCACTACCGGTGGGATCGCCGCCCACAGGCCCAAGGTGTAGGGCACGTTCACGGCGCCAGGAATCCTTCCTGCCACGGGGTCGAGCCCCGTCTCGCGTCCCTGGAAGCGATCGGGAGTCCTGGCGTCGACGAGGCAGAGGCGGGGATCGCCGAGACGGTCGAGGATCTCCTCGGCGGTGGCGATGTCTCCGCTCCGCTCCCGAGGGTGAAAGACGGCTGGCTCGATTGGTTCCTCGCCCGATGCCAGTGGCCCCGCCCAGGCGGAGAGCCCGCCGTCGAGCACGCCCACCCGCTCATGACCGTAGTGCCGGAGAAGCCACCACAGGCGGGCGGCTCCCCCCGTCATGCCCTCGTCGTAGGCGACGACGAGGGTGTCCTCGCCAATCCCGGCCCGGCTGGCAGCCTCAGCGAGCTGCTGGGCGCTCGGTAGCGGATGTCGGCCGGCGACCTCAGCGGGGAAGGAGAGGTCGGAGAGGTCGCGCTCGAGGTCGAGGAAGGCAGCGCCCGGGATGTGCCCTTGGAGGTAGCGCTCGCGCGCTCGTGCAGGCTCGGCGAGGTCGTAGCGGCAGTCGACGAAGCGGACAGTCACGGGATCGCTCCCTTCGGAGACACACGCACGGGAAGGATACGCCGTCCGGGAAACCGAGCCCTGAGCGCAGCCGCGCAGGCGTCCTCCTGGCCGGGGCGGGCCCAGACGATGACGGTCGGGCCCGACCCAGAGAGCGTCGCTCCCAGGGCCTGCGGGGGAAGCGCAGAGCGCACCTCCCGAAGGAAGGGAGAGCGGTAGGGCTCGTGCAGGCGATCGGTGAGGGCGGCGGCGAAGAGGCGGGGAGAGCCCGAGGCCAGGGCCGCGCCGAGGAGGGCGGCGCGGCAGGCGGAGAACGCCGCATCCCCGTGGGGAACGCTCGGGGGCAGGGTAGCCCGGGACGCTTCTGTCTCTACCTCTTCCTCGGGAACGAGAGCGATGGGGAAGGCAGGCGGGCCATCGGCAATACGGGCGATGCGGTTGTCCCAGGTGAGGCAGACGCCGCCGGCCAACGCAGCGGCGAGGTTATCGGGATGACCCTCGAGGTGGACGCCGCGGGCGAGCAGGTCCTCGGCGTCAGGCCTATGGCCGGACGCGAGGGCCCCGGCTACGAGCCCGAGCGCGATCACCGCCGCCGACGAGCCGAGCCCACGGGCGCGGGGGATGCGGTCGACGAAGCGGAAGCGGCGGCCTTGGGGCGAGGCGAAGAGGGAGAAGGCAGCCACGCCCAGGTGGCGGAGATCGGGCGGGGGAGCCTCCGCGTCCTCCTCCACCTCCAGCTCGTTCCACAGGTCGAGGGCGATCCCGGCGCAGTCGAACCCCGGCCCCACGTTGGCGGTGGTGGCTGGCGCCCGCACTCGAATCACGCGCCCCATCTCCCTCCGCCTCCCGCTCCCGTAGCCACCGACTTGCCGAAGGGGCTCCTCACCCGAGCACGGCCGCGATCGCGTCCGGATCTGGGTCAACGGGGATGGGCGCCGGAGAGTAGCGCTCGGCCGTGCTTGGGTCCTTGAGGCCATGACCAGTGAGGACGCAGACGACGCGGCCCTGAGGACGTTCTTGTCGGAGAGCAGCCAGGCTGGCAGCGGAGGCAGGCTCGCAGAAGATCCCCTCCAGCTCGGCGAGCTCTCGCCAGGCAACCAGGATCTCCTCGTCGCTCACCGTCACCACTGAGCCCCCGGAGCGGCGCACGAGCTCCTCTACTTCCCGCCGGTGCACCGGCTCGACGATGCGGATGGCGGAGGCGAGGGTGCTGCGCCGGTCGGCTGCCTGGGCGGCGAGCAGGCGCGGCCGCGCGCCAGCCTCCTCGAAGCCCATCCCGTAGGCGCAGGTATTGCCCCCGCCTCCGTAAGGGAGGGCGAGGACGTCGGGGGGGCCGTCCAGCGACTCTAGGATCTCGAAGGCGGCCGTCTTTTGGCCCTGGAGGCGGTAGGGGTTGAGGGAGTTGACGAGGGCGTGCGTCCCCCGTCGCGCGAGCTCCCGGGCCGCCGCCAGGGCCTCCTCGAACGTGCCCTGCACCTCGAGCACGTGGGCGCCGTGGGCCCGGGCTTGGGCGAGCTTCCCCAGGGCGACGGCGCCTGCCGGCTGGAGCACGGCCGCGGCTAGGCCAGCATGGGCGGCGTAGGCGGCGGCGGAGGCGGCGGTGTTTCCGGTGGAGGCGCAGACCACGGCCCGGGCTCCTTCCTCCACCGCCTTGGCCACCGCCACCGCCATGCCCCGGTCCTTGAAGCTCCCCGTGGGGTTGGCTCCTTCCCACTTGAGCCAAAGCTCCATGCCCAGCCGCTGCGACAGCCGCTCGGCCCGGACGAGCAGGGGGGTGCGCTGCGACAATGGCAGACGGTCGCGGTACCGCTCGAGTAGCGACGGAGGGGATGGGCTCATGTCCAGCCAAGGCCGGGGACTCCGCGCGCGGAGACGACCGGCAGCGCGGTCGGCGCCTGACGCGCCTCGGCGAGCTGGGCGATCTCAGCCAGGGCTGCCGCCAGCTCGGCCACGGAGGTCTCGTGGACGACGACGTGGAGGGCTGCTCGGCCGCTCGCGACCTCGTGCTGGACGAGACGGGCGACCGAGACCTGGTGCCCGGCTAGCCGAGCGGCGACCTGGGCCAGAACGCCTGGCCGGTCCTCGACCTCCACGTGGAAGTAGAAAGGCGAGCGTACCTCGCCGGGAGGCAGCGGCTCCAGCTGGCGCCAGCAGGCGTCGTTCTGGAGGAAGCCGGTGCCGGTGGTACCGATGATGCTGATCAGGTCGGAGACGACGGCGGAGGCCGTCTCCGGCCCTCCTGCTCCTGGTCCCTCGAGGGTGATCTCTTGGATGGCATCGCCCTGGAGCATGACGGCGTTGAACGCCCCCTCCACACCGGCCAGGGGGTGGTGGCGATCGACCAAGGAAGGCTGGACGCGGACGTCGTAGCGGCCGTCGATCAGCGTCGCTGACCCCACCAGGCGCAGAGTCATGTCCAGCTCGCGGGCGGCCGCGAAGTGCAGGGCGGAGATCGACTCGATCCCCGTGTAGGAGACCTCCTCCAGCGACACCCGGGTGCCGAAGGCGACGGTGGCCAGAATGGCCATCTTGGCGGCGGCATCGGCTCCGGACACGTCCTCGCTGGGATCGGCCTCGGCGTAGCCGAGCCGCTGGGCCTGGGCGAGAGCCTCAGCGTAGGAGGCCCCTTTCTCCATCTCGGTGAGGATGAAGTTCGTGGTGCCGTTGACGATGCCGAGCACGCGGTGGATCCGGGAGAAGGAGAGCGACTCGCGCAGCACCTTGATCACCGGGATGGCTCCGCACACGGAGGCCTCGAAGCGCAGCTGGACGCCGGCCTGGGAGGCGGCGGCGAAGAGCTCGGCGCCCCGGCGGGCGATCAGTTGCTTGTTCGCCGAGACCACCGGTCGGCCCGAGCGCAAGAGCTCGAGCACGTACTCGCCGGTGGGCTCCAGCCCGCCCATGACCTCGGCCACGACGGCGATGGAGGCGTCGTCGGCGATGGCGCGGAAGTCGCTCGTCAAGATGCTGGGATCGGGCAGGAACTCCCGCTCCTTGCCCGGGTCGCGCACGAGCGCCCGCACCACGCGCAAGCGGTGACCGGTGGCTCGCACGATCTCCTCCTCGCTCTCGATCAGAAGCCGGTTGACTGCCGACCCCACCGTGCCGTAGCCGAGGAGGGCGACAGGGACGTCAATCGCGCTCACGCGACTCAACCGGGACGCGGTGCATGAGCGCCCGCAGCTCGGCCCCCACCTTCTCGATCCGCTCCTCGGCCGCCTTGCGCCGCAGCTCGGCCAGCCGCGGCTCTCCAGCCTCCATCTCCGCGATCCACTCGCGAGCGAACGTCCCCTCGCGGATGTCAGAGAGAAGCCGGCGCATGTTCTCCCGCACGTGGTCGTCGATGACACGGGGCCCGCGGGTGAGGTCGCCGTACTCCGCCGTGTCCGAGATCGAGTAGCGCATGCCTGCCAGGCCTCCCTCGTAGATGAGGTCGACGATGAGCTTAAGCTCGTGCAGGCACTCGTAGTAGGCGATCTCGGGCTGGTAGCCGGCCTCCACCAGGGTCTCGAACCCGAGCCGAATGAGCTCGCTCACCCCTCCGCAGAGGACAGCCTGCTCCCCGAAGAGGTCGGTCTCCGTCTCCTCCATGAAGGTCGTCTCCAGCATCCCCGCTCGGCCTGCACCGATGGCTGTCCCGTAGGCGAGGGCGAGGTCGAGCGCACGCCCGCTCGCGTCCTGGTGGACGGCTACGAGGGCGGGAGTGCCGTAGCCCTGCTCGAACAGGCGGCGGACGATGTGGCCGGGCCCCTTAGGAGCGACCATGATCACGTCGTGGCCTGGGCCGGGAGCGATCCGGCCGTAGTGGACGTTGAAGCCGTGGGCGAAGAGCACGGCCGCCTGGGGCTCCAGCCGAGGCTCGATCGACTCGCGCCACACCGCCGGCTGGACCTGGTCGGGCAGGAGGATAGCCACGAGCTGGGCGCCGGCCACAGCCTCCGGCACCGATCGGACGACGAGGCCGTCTGCCTCTGCCTTGGCCCAGGAGGGGCTCCCCGGGCGCAGGCCCACGCGCACCTCCACGCCCGAGTCCCGCAGGTTGAGGGCATGGGCGTGGCCCTGGCTGCCGTAGCCGATCACAGCCACGGTGCCCGAGAGCAGGCTGAGGTCCCCTTGACGGTGGATGGTGGCCATTGAGCTCCTTTCAGGTCAGCGGAGGATGTGCTGGTGGCGCTTGATGCCCTTGCGGTCGGATGCCCGCGTGAGGCCGATTCTGCCCGTTCTCACAAGCTCCTTGACGCCGTGCGGGCGAACGAGCTCCTCGAAGGAGTCGACCTCCTCGGGGCTGCCCACCACCTCGAACACGATCGCCTCTGGCCCCAGATCGGCCACCCTCGCCTGGAAGGCGCCAGCCATACTGAGAAGCTCGCTCCGGCGCTCGGGCGGGGCAGATACCTTGATCAAGGCCAGCTCCCGCTCCACCGACTCGCCCGGCTCCAGCTCGGCCACCCGCAGGACGTTGACGAGCTTGTGCATCTGCTTCTCGATCTGCTCCAGAGGGTGCTGCTCGCAGTCGACCCTGAGAGTCACCCGTGAGACGTCGTGTCGCTCGGTGGGTCCCACGGCCAGGCTCTCGATGTTGTATCCGCGGCGAGCGAACAGGCTGGAGATGCGCATGAGCGCCCCCGGCTTGTTCTCGACCAAGACGGCCAGGGTGTGCTTCACCGTGCCTCCACCTCCTCGTCCACCGGAGCCTCGATGAGGTCGAGAGCGGCGGCCCCTGCCGGGATCATGGGGTAGCACTGCTCGTGCGGGTCGACCCGGCAGTCGACGACGGCAGTGCGGCCCAGGGACAGCGCCTCCTCCAACGCTGGCTCCAGCTCCTCCTCCGAGGAGACGGTGAAGCCGGCCGCCCCGTACGCCTCGGCCAGCATGGCGTAGTCGGGGACTTGGTGGGTGAGGTGGACGTGCGAGTAGCGCTGGCCGAAGAAGAGATCCTGCCACTGCTGCACCATGCCCAGGTAGCCGTTGTTGACGATCACCACGACCACAGGGAGATCCTCCAGCACCGCTGTCGCCAGCTCCTGGCCGGTCATCTGGAAGCAGCCGTCGCCATCCACGCAGATGACGGTGGCCTCCGGGCGAGCGGCCTTGGCCCCGATGGCAGCGGGGAGCCCGTAGCCCATCGTGCCCAAGCCTCCCGAGGTGATGAAACTCCGGGGGCGATCGCAGACGAGGTACTGCATCGCCCACATCTGGTGCTGACCCACCCCGGTCGTCCAGATCACGTCGTCGCGGCCAGCGGTGAGGTCGCGCAATGTCTCCAGCACGAGCTGGGGCTTCAGGTAGGGCCCGCTCCGTGAGTAGCGGAGCGGAAACTCCTCGCGCCACTCAGCGATCTGACGAAGCCAGGCGTCGGTCTTGGGCTTGCGCCCTTCGGCCTGGAGGCGCCGTAGCTCGGCCGCGATCCCTGCCAAGACCTCGGGCAGGGGCCCCACCACGGGGATGTCTGCCCGCCGCAGCTTGCCGATCTCGGCCGGGTCGATATCGAGGTGCACGACCGTGGCGCCGGGGGCGAAGGCAGAGAGCTTTCCCGTGACCCGGTCGTCGAAGCGGGCACCCACCGCTACCAAGAGGTCGCACTTGTTCATCGCCCAGTTCGACCACTTGGGGCCGTGCATCCCGGGCCAGCCGAAGTGGAGCTCGTGCGACTCGGGGAAGGCGCCCTTGGCCATGAGGGTGGTGATCACCGGGAGCCGGCCCACCTCGGCCAGCTCCCGCAGCTCGGCGCAGGCGTTGCCGTTGAGCACCCCTCCCCCGACGTAGAGCACCGGCTTCTCGGCAGCGGCGATAGCTCGGGCGGCTGCCTCGATCTGCCGCGGGTGCCCTCGCTTGGGCGGGTGCCAGCCAGGGAGGTCGGGCTCCTCGGGGTACTCGAAATCGAGCTCCGCCTCCTGTACGTCGCGGGGCACGTCCACGAGCACGGGCCCGCAGCGACCGGTACGGGCGATATGGAAGGCGGCCTTGAGCACGCCAGGGAGCTCGCGTACGTCCTGGACGAGCCAGGAGTGCTTGACGATGGGGATAGTGACCCCCACGATGTCGCACTCCTGGAAGGCGTCGGTGCCGATGAGCTGGGTTCGCACCTGGCCGGTGATGCACACAAGCGGGGTGGAGTCCATCCAGGCATCGGCGATGGGCGTCACGAGGTTGGTCGCGCCCGGACCGGAGGTAGCGAGAGCCACGCCCACCTTGCCTGTCGCCCGGGCGTACCCCTCGGCCATGTGC
Source organism: Thermoleophilia bacterium (assembly GCA_040289505.1). Taxonomy (GTDB): domain Bacteria; phylum Actinomycetota; class Thermoleophilia; order Gaiellales; family Gaiellaceae; genus PALSA-612. The sequence continues at coordinate 12,516 of PSLH01000033.1, forward strand.
CCGGCCCCCTGCTCGTGGCGGGCGAGGACGTGGCGGACAGTGGTGCCGCGGGCAAAAGCATCGTAGGTGGGCAGGATGGCTCCGCCCGGGATGCCGAAGACGACCTCCACGCCCTCGGCCTCGAGCGCTCGCAGGATGGCGTCGGCGCCGGTCATTCTCATAGCAGTGCCTCCCGGACGAACTCAGCGTTTCGGTGGGTGACTGGGAGCAAGCCGAGCACGGCGTCGGCCAGCTCTCGGGTGGTGGCGGCGATCCCGCGCTTGATCGCCTCCAGCGGTCGGGCTCCCTGGCGACGGGCCTCTGCCAGGGCTGAGGCCAGGGTGCCTGCGGCCGCCCGCTCCCCCAGGCCCTCGGCCAAAAGGAGGGAGACGGCCAAAAGAGCAGGAGCGGGATCCACCATCCCCTGGCCAGCCAGCTCGGCGGGGGCGCTGTGCACAGGGGCGAAGAGGCCCGGGCCGCTCCCTGCCAGGCGGGCGCGGGCGACCACCCGTCCTTCCCGGTCGAGGAGGGACACGATCTCCTCCAGGGCGTCGGCAAAGAGGGTGCCCGCCACCACCACGTCCAGGCGCTCGGGCTGGAAGGCGAGCGCAGGCAGGCCCTCGGCCACCGAGAGGTGGTCGACGGCCACGCCGTCGTAGTCTCCTGCCACCGCGTCCACCAGCTCCGCCCAGGGCCCGTCCTGGTCGATCGTCTGCAGCCGCCCCCGTCGCTCTCGGGCCATGGCGAACGCCCGCCGTACCGTCCACTCCTCGTCCTGGGGCGAGAGCGGGGTGACGAGGAGGAGGCTCCCGCCGGCGAAGGCGACCTGGGTCGCTCGCGCGCGCAGGTCGAGCTCGGCCTCGACCCCGCCCAGCGCCGGCTCTCCAGCCGAGGCCACGAGGATTGCCTCTGCCTCGAGGTAGGCGACTCGGGTTGAGAGGGGCAGAGGATGACCTGATCGGGTGAGCGCCTCGGTGCCGAAGGGAACGTGGACGTCCTCGACCCGGAAGCCGTGCATGCGGGATACCTCGTGCAGCGCTCTTGTGGCCTCGGCCATGAGCTCAGGTCCCACCCCGTCCCCAGAGAGGCAGGCGACCGTGTACGTCCTCACCGTCCAGCCACCTCCTCCTCGAAGACGTCGTACAGGGTCACCGCCTTGCGGGTATCGGCGAGCTCCTTGAAGCGCCGGAAGGCTCGATCGAGCTCCTCCCGATCGAGCTGGATACCGGCATCGGCGCAGGCCTTGGCGAAGGCGTGCCTGCCCGAGTGCTTCCCTAGGGGCAAAGTCATGGTGAGGCCGAGCTCGTAGGGATTCATGATCTGGTACGTGGCTGCGTCCTTGAGCATCCCGTCCTGGTGGATACCGGCCTCGTGGGCGAAGGCGTTGGCGCCCACGATGGCCTTGTTGCGCTGGACGACATAGCCCGTGAGCTGGGACACGAGCTGGGAGATGCGCCCGATCTCCCCCACGTTGATCCCCGTCTCGCAGCCGAGTACGTCCTTGCGCACGCGCATGGCCATGACCACCTCCTCCAAGGCGGCGTTCCCAGCTCGCTCTCCGATCCCGTTTATGGTGCACTCGACCTGGGTCGCCCCTGCCTGGATCCCGCTCAGCGAGTTCGCGACCGCCAGGCCGAGGTCGTTGTGACAGTGAACAGAGAGCGTCACTCGGCGAAGCTCCGGGCAGAGCTCCTGGACGCGGCGGAGGAAGGCCGCGTGCTCCTCGGGCAGGCAGTAGCCCACCGTGTCGGGGAGGTTAATGGTGGTCGCTCCGGCCTCGATGGCCGCGCGGCAGACCTCTGCCACGAAGGCAGGGTCAGAACGGGTCGCGTCCTCGCAGGAGAACTCCACCTCGTCCACGTGAGGCCGTGCGTAGGACACGGCAAAGCGCGTCTGCTCCAGCACCTCCTCCGGCTCCAGTCCCAGCTTGCGCTCCATGTGGATGGGGCTAGTGGCGATGAAGGTGTGCAAGCGGGTGCGGCACCGGGCCCCTGCCAGGGCCTCGATGGCGGCGTCGATATCCTCCCGTCGGGTACGGGCCAGGGAGGCTACCGTGGGTCGGGAGACGGCTCGGGCCACCGCCCGCACGCCCTCGAAGTCGCCGGGCGAGGAGATGGCGAAGCCTGCCTCGATGATGTCCACGCCGAGCCGCTCCAAAGCCAGGGCGATCTCGACCTTCTCCTCGGGCGACAGGGCGATGCCCGGCGACTGCTCGCCGTCGCGAAGGGTGGTGTCGAAGATGGTGATCCTGCGTCCTTTCACTGGCTGCCTCCTCGGGTACGACGCCCTCCTCTGCGGGGGCTTGGAGTTACGGTTGGAAGTGGTTGGGCGGCCTAGGCCGCGGCGTCGTCTCGTCTCCCCCTACCGGGGGAGAAGAATGAGGAGGCCAAGAAGGAAGGGCAGCACGCTCCGTCCCCCGAAGGGGACCACGCGCATCGATGCGACACGCACCTCCATCGGCCTCCCAGTTTGCGTGACAGGCTACCGGCTTGTCAAGCGACAACCGCTATCGGGGGGGCGATGGGGCTTTCCCATCGAGCCCCGCTCCCATCGAGCCCCGCTCCCATCGAGCCCCGCCAGAGAGCCTAGCCGCGCGAGCGCGCAGTCGGGTTGTGTTTGCGCTATACGGCTATTCAAAGTAAAGTGCAAGGACGATGGACGCGGGCGCGACCAGTGTTACGTCTAAGCGGCTCTTTGCCGTCGCGCGCGCGAGCCTACGCTAGTCGGCGCTCACTCGGTTCCGCCTCGCCGGCTAGCTAGACGAAAGAGGCGGAACCGCACCCAGGCCCTTCGATTCACGAGGTCACGCCCAGTGGCGGGGAAGACGCTCTACGACCCGACAACCGATCTCGACTCCTGCGGAATCGGCTTCGTCGCCGATCTCGCCGGTCGCCCCTCCCGTGCGATCGTGGACGCCCTGCTCGAGGGTCTACGCCGAGTCCGGCACCGGGGAGCGGTGGCTGCCGATCGGAGGACGGGCGACGGAGCCGGCCTCCTTCTCCCCATCCCTGACCTCCTTCGTTCTCGGCCTGGGGCTGGGCTGGCTATGGTCTTCCTGCGCCACGAGGGAGACCGGGAGGCGATCGAGGATGCCTGTCGGAAGGAGGGCCTGGTGCCGCTCGGCTGGCGACAGGTGCCGGTCGTGCCCCAGGCCCTGGGCGAGGAAGCGCGAGCCTCGATGCCTACCGTCGTCCAGCTTGGGGTCGAGGCTCCGGGCGTGGACGGGGACGAGGCCGAGCGCCGCGCCTTCCGGGCCCGGAGGCGGGCCGAGCGAGAGATCTCCTCCTACATCGCCTCCTTCTCCTTCCGCACCGTCACCTACAAGGCGCTCTGCGCAGCCGACCAGTTGGCCGCCTTCTACCCCGACCTCGGGGAGCCGGAGCTGGCCGTTTCCTTCGGCATCTTCCACCAGCGGTTCTCCACCAATACCACGCCCTCGTGGGAGAGGGCTCAGCCCTTCCGGCTCCTCTGCCATAACGGCGAGATCAACGCCATCCAGGGCAACGTGAACTGGATGCGGGCCCGGGAGGGGAACCTGGGGAGCGAGGACGACGACATCCTCCATCCGGTGATCGACGAGTCGGGCTCCGACTCGGCCATGCTCGACAACGCCTTGGAGCTCCTCGTGCGGGGCGGTCGCGACGTGCGCCATGCGCTGGCCATGCTCGTGCCCGAGGCCTGGCAAGGGGATCCCGAGCTCGATCCCGAGGTACGGGACTTCTACCGCTACCACGCCAACCTGTGCGAGCCCTGGGACGGGCCGGCCGCCCTCGTCTTCACCGACGGTCGGGTGGTGGGAGCCACGCTCGATCGGAACGGCCTCCGCCCGCTCCGCTACGCGGTAGGCGGGGGGCTCGTCGTCTGCGCCTCGGAGGCGGGAGCGGTCGACCTGCCCGAGGGCCCGGTGCGGCGGGGAAAGCTCGGGCCTGGCCAGATGATCGCGCTCGATCCCGAGCGGGGACTGGAGGAGAACGGGGAGATCAAGCGGCGGCTGGCCCGGCAAGCCCCCTACGGGGAGTGGCTCGCTCGCGGCCTGCGGACGATGTCGGTAGGAGAGCCGGTCGATCCTCCCGGGGAGGATTTGACCTCTCGCCAGGCTGCCTTCGGCTACACCCAGGAGGAGCTGCGGGCCGTCCTTCGACCCATCGGCGCCCACGCTCACGAGCCCACCTCCTCGATGGGCGACGACACCGCCCTCCCTCCGCTTGCCAACCGCATGCGGCCTCTCTACTCCTTCTTCCGCCAACGGTTCGCTCAGGTGACGAACCCCCCGATCGACCACCTGCGCGAGCGGTTCGTCTTCTCGTTGCGGACGGTCTTAGGGGCGCGCGCGTTCATCCTGCGCCAAGGGCCGGAGGTAGCCCAGGGGCTGGAGCTGGAGAGCTTCTTCCTCTACCCCAGCACGGTGGAGGAGCTCTCGGGAGAGCGGCTGGACGCGACCTTCACCGCCGAGGAGGGGCTTGTCGCCGCCCTCGATCGCATCTGCGATGCCGCCGAGGCAGCGGTCAGGGCCGGTCGCGGCCTGCTCGTGCTCACTGACCGGGGGGTGAGCCCAAGCCGCGCTCCCCTCCCCATGCTTCTCGCGGTAGGAGCGGTCCACCACCACCTCGTCCGTCGCCAGCTGAGGAGTCACGCCACCCTGGTGGTGGAGAGCGACGAGCCTCGCGAGGCCCACCACATGGCCTGCCTGCTCGGCTACGGGGTCGAGGCCATCTGTCCTCGGCTGGCGCTCGAGACCGTGGCCGCGCTCGCTGCCGACGACAAGCTCGGGGGCGACCGACCCTCCCCCGCTGAGGCCCAGCGCCGCTTCCGGGCAGCGATCGAGGACGCTGTCCTCAAGATCATGTCCAAGATGGGCATCTCTGACGTGGCCAGCTACTGCGGCGCCCAGATCTTCGACATCATGGGGCTGGCCGACGAGGTGGTCGAGCGCTGCTTCCCCGGCACCCCCTCGGCTGTGGGGGGGCTCGGCTTCGCCGACCTGGAGCGGGACGCCCTGGAGCGAGCGCGGCGGGCCTCGAGCAGCCGACCCCGTCTGGAGAACCCTGGCTACGTCAAGTACCGCAAGGGCGGCGAGGACCACGCCACCAGCCCCGACGTGGTTGATGCCCTCCACGAGGTGGCGGCAGCTGCGGCCTTGCGAGCGGCCGTGCGCGGCCAGGGGTGGGAGCGCTACCTCCGCTTCGCCCAGCTCGTCAACGATCGCAGGCCGCTCGAGCTGCGCGACCTCCTCGACCTCGCGCCTGCGGGTCCTCCTCTCCCCTTAGACGAGGTCGAGCCGGCCGAGTCGATCGTCCGCCGCTTCTCCAGCGGGGCCATGTCTCATGGGGCCTTGTCGGCCGAGGCTCACGAGACGGTGGCGATCGCCTTCAACCGCCTGGGGGCCCGTGCCAACTCAGGCGAGGGAGGGGAGGGGCCGGAGCGCTACCGCACCGAGCGGAACTGCAAGATCAAGCAGGTCGCCTCTGGTCGCTTCGGGGTCACCCCTGAGTACGCCGCCTACGCCGAGGAGCTCCAGATCAAGATCGCCCAGGGCTCTAAGCCCGGCGAGGGAGGCCAACTCCCCGGCCATAAGGTGACGGCCGAGATCGCCCGTCTGCGCCACACCCAGCCAGGAGTCGCTTTGATCTCGCCGCCGCCCCACCACGACATCTACTCGATCGAGGATCTGGCCCAGCTCGTCTTCGACCTGAAGCAGGTGAACCCGCACGCGGCAGTCTCGGTCAAGCTCGTGTCGGAGGCGGGCGTTGGCTTGGTAGCTGCGGGCTGCGTCAAGGCGCTGGCCGACATCGTGCACATCGCCGGCGCTGACGGCGGTACGGGAGCTAGCCCCCTCTCCTCGATCAAGAACGCGGGCGCGCCTTGGGAGCTAGGGCTGGCAGAGACGCAGCAGGCGCTTGTCGCCAACGGGTTGCGGGGACGCGTTCGCCTGCGCGTGGACGGAGGGATCAAGACCGGCCGGGACGTAGTCGTCGCAGCCCTCCTCGGAGCCGACGAGGTCAGCTTTGGGACCGCGGTCCTCCTGGCAGCTGGCTGCCTCATGGTGCGAAGCTGCCACCTCGACACCTGCCCAGTGGGCATTGCCAGCCAGCGGCCCGAGCTTCGGGCCAAGTTCGACGCCGTCCCCGAGCAGATCGAGGCCTACCTGCTTTACGTGGCCGAGGAGGTGCGCATGCTCCTCGCTCAGCTCGGGCTCCGTAGCTTCGAGGAGGCGGTCGGTCGGGTCGAGTGCCTGCGGCGCAAGGAGATCGCAGGAGCAGGGGATACGCTCGACTTGGAGGCGCTTCTTGCTCCGCCGGGCGAGGGCCCGCGTCGCTACGTCGGGGAGCGGCAGCTGCAGGCTACTGGTGGCGAGCTGGGTGTGCGCCTAGCCGAGGAGGCCCTGCCAGCGCTCCAAGGTCCAACCTTGGTCGAGCCTACATTTCGCATCACGACCGACGACCGGGCTGTGGGCGCCCGCTTGGGCGGCCTGATCGGGCGCGAGCTCGGCTCCCGGCGCCCGCCGGGCCGTGTGCGCGCCCGCTTCCAGGGGACGGCCGGGCAGAGCTTTGGCGCCTTCTTGGCCTCCGGGGTGGAGCTCGATCTCCAGGGCGAGGCCAACGACTACGTAGGCAAGGGGATGAGCGGAGGGCGGATCGTGCTGCGGCCGCCGGTCGACGACGCTGGGGACCCTGTCCTGGCTGGCAACACGGTGCTCTACGGGGCGACCGGCGGGGAGCTCTACTGCGCCGGTCGGGCGGGCGAGCGCTTCTGCGTGCGCAACTCGGGCGCCACTGCCGTGGTGGAGGGGGTGGGTGACCACGCTTGCGAGTACATGACGAGCGGCACCGTGGTCATCATCGGCCCCTTCGGCCGCAATCTTGGCGCCGGCATGAGCGGCGGCCAGGTCTACGTCCACGATCCCCAGGGCCTGCTTCAGCTGCGGCTGAACGGCGACCTTGTGCGGATGGAGCCGGTGACCGCGCCCGCCGAGGAGCTTCGGCGCCTGCTCGAGCGGCACCTCCGGTACACGGGCTCGGCTCGGGCGAGGGACTTGCTGGAGCGCTTCGACCAGGCGCTGGGAGAGTTTTGGCGGGTCGTCCCCAAGGCGGAGGTCGCGCGCCTGGAGGACGAGCATGAGGGCACGCTGGCCGGCGGCAAGGCCCACGCTGCCGAGGAGGCGGCCGCTTCGATCTGAAAGTCCCCCTCCCCAAGGTGCCCGGCGCCGCGGCCCCGGCGCCGGGCACCTCCCCCGGTCGCCCCAGATGGCCGTCGTCACTTCAGGAGCCGCGCCTGGATGCCGAGAGAAGCGCACGTGAGCGACTCATCACCGGAGAGCCAGAGCGGGGCGCGGACGTCTCAGCCCTTGGGCCGAATCCTCGTCCAGCGGGGCTTGATCAGCGAGCACGAGCTGGAGGCGGCCCTGAGCGAGCAGCGAGAGACAGGCAGGCGACTGGGCGAGATCCTCCTTGCCCACACGGATCATCACCCGCCCTGCCCTGGCCCGCGCCCTCCTCGACCAGCAAGGTCTCGCCCTGGAGCGGGAGAGGGGCCTCGGAAGCGGCCTCTTCTCCAATCTCGAGCGTCGCTCGGTGGGGCGGTTGGGCCAGACCGGCCCGGCTTTTGTCTGTGAGCAGGCCTTGGGAGAGCCTCGACCTGAGCGTGCCCCCTCGGCAGTGGAGAAGGAGGCCTCGGCCGATCTGCGGGGAGCGGCGGACGAGGTCAGCGCGGTTTCCTTGACTTGCTCGGTACTGGCCTCCCGGCTGGCCGAGATCGAGGCCAAGCTCGCCTTCCTCCAGGAGCAGGTGGAGAGGCTCCTCGCGCTCGAGCAGAGGTAAGCGTCGTTCGGGCAAGCCTCGAGGAGAAGGCGAAGAACGCCCGCTTTTTCT
>PSLH01000034.1:0-9912 GCA_040289505.1 Thermoleophilia bacterium
GCCGAGCGAGGCGTGGAGGTGGAGTTGGTGGAGGCCGACCTGCGCGCATACGAGCCTCCGGCCAAGGCCTTCGACCTCGTTCTCGTTCTCTACCTCCACGTGCCGGCCCAGGAGCGGCGCGCCGTCCTCGCCCGGGCCGCCCGCGCCCTCGCACGCGGCGGCACCTTCCTCCTCGTCGGCCACGATCTCGCCAACCTCGGAGCGAGCGCCCCCGGGCCGAGCGACCCCAACGTCCTCTATACGCCCGAGGACATCGTGCGCGAGCTTCCCGACCTCCGGGTGATCCGGGCCCACCGCGTGACCCGCCGAGTCGCCCTCGACGATGGGCAAGCGGTGGCGATCGACGCGCTCGTGCGGGCAGTCTCCATCCCAGCCTAGGCACGGTACTCTCCCAGGCGTGGACGCGAGGAGGGATCCCGCCGGCTCCGACATCGCCGAGCTCGGGCGGCGGATCAGGCAGGCTCGGCTGCAAGCCGGCCTGAGCGAGGAGGAGCTGGCGGCCCGAATCGGCATCTCGGGGGTGACCCTTCACCTCTACGAGACAGGCGTGGCCGACGCCAGAGACCACCTGGAGGAGATCGCCGCCGCTCTCGGGACGCCTCTCCCTGTCCTGTCCCACGCCGAGCCATCTTCTCCTCCCCAGGAGGCAGCGACGGCGAGCGCCGAGACCGAGCAAGAAGCGGGCGCCAGCCCTGTGGGGAGGGAGACGGAGGAGGCGTCGCTCGGCCGCGAGCGTGAAGGCGAGCGGAGAGTTCCGGTAGACGACGTCGAGGCCGGAGAACAAGCGCAGCCGGGGAGCTTCGCGGACGAGGCGGCCTTGGGAGAGCGCGAGAGAGACCTACGCGAGCGGGAAGACGAGCTGGCTCGCCGACAAGAAGAGCTCGTCGGCCGCGAGAGCGAGCTTGCTCGCAGAGAGGAGAAGCTCGTTCGGCGGGAAGAAAGGCTCCGCCGCCGGGAGGAGGAGCTGGAAGAGCGCCAGATCGAGCTCGGCCTCCCCGCTCAGGTGAGAGGGCCAGAGGAGGAGTCGATCTCCCAGCCCGAGAGCCCCTCGGCCAGCGAGCCCAAGGGGCCAGCCCCTCACGCATCCCCGCCCGCCCTCGCCGAGGCGGAGGCGATGGAGACGACCATAGCCGGAGACGACGAGCCGAGGCGATTGCCTCCCTCCCGCACGGGCGCGCTCGCTCTCTCTCTTGACTTGAGCGGCGTACGCAACCTCGCCGGCGTGCACCAGATCGGAGGGGCGAGCGTCCTCGTCGACACCTTCGACGGCCGCCAGGTGAGAGTGACCGCTTCCCACGACTACGAGACCGGCCGATTCGTGTCCACGTACGAGGTCGCCCGCAAGCAGAGCTGGCAGGGCCGAGACATCCTCGTCTGGGAGAATGCGCCGAGCTACCGCCCGCGCCGCGGGGCGCACGTGGAGGACTGCCTGGAGGCCGCGCTGGCGGAGGTGGACGCAGGCGAGCGCTCGCCGCAAGAGCTGGCGGCGGAAGACGAGCTGGCCGCCGCCGACGACCAGGTGGCCCTGGCCCGGCCCACGGCAGCTCGCAGGCGCCGGGGCTTCCTTACCTGGCTCCATGGCCGCCACTGACCCGCCCGTCACAGCGACCTTGCCCGTGCCCTGCCTCGGCCTTCGCTGGCCGACGCTCGCTTCCTTCCCACCAGGAGCCTGAGAGCCGCGGGCGCTCTTTCCAGCTGCTAGCGAACGTTGCCCCTGTGGGGAGCAAGATCCCACTCCCCGCCGTCGCGACAGGCGAGGGCGTTCCAGCAGCCCGGCGGGGCCGTCCGACGCGTGTAGTTGAGGGCCAGGAGGCCCAGGTAGTCAGCGCGAGCCGGCGAGAGCCCCATGAGCCGGGCAGCCGCGGGAACGAGCTGAACGGCGTAGCAATTGACCTGGGCCTCATCTTCCAGGCCGCGAGCGTGGATCGCCTCGTGGAGCACGGTCGCCAGGCTGCTCGCCCGCCGGCCGGTCGGCGATCCTCCGTCCAGGAGCTGCTGGGCGTCCCTGCACGCCCAAGGCGAGAGGTGGAGCCAGCGCGGCTGGCGGCGGAGCCAGAAGGCCACCACCACAGCCCCGTGCTCGACCACGTCCCCGCCTACGCTGGCCCGCACCGACCTGTAGTCGGCCCCGGTCCAGCAGGCGACGGCCAGCATGCGCGGCCGAGAGACGACCGCCTTCATAATCCTGTAGACGATCCGGGTGAGCTGGCGGTGCCTCACCGATCGATCGCCGTCGAACCGGTCGCCGGAGGGAAGGAGCGGCGCCGACGCGTACGTCCTTGAACCTCATCGCAGGTCGTAAGGCGTGCAGCCGCGGAACCGGGAGGACGTCAGCACGAGCTGATACCACTCCCGCCCAATGTGGTGCGCGACGGCGAGGCACACGCCCCGGTTCCGGATGTAGAGACCGCACAGGAAGTGATCCCACAGGCGCACGGCTCCCTTCACGAAGGAGCGAGCGTGGTAGCGGTCTCTATCCCCCAGCGGAAGCGGGAAGCAGCGAGCCGTCGCTACGCAGGGGTACTTCCCCTCGATAGCGAAGGCCGTCCTCGCAGCGGTGTCGAACCAGACACCGCCGAAGCGTGCGCCAGCAGGAGGAGACCACGTGAGGAGACCTGCGACCGGCAACGCGCCCAAGCACGGGGAAAGCGCTCTCATCAGCTCGAGATCCCCGGCGAGTCACAGGAGCGCGTCCCCATACTCGCCCCCGTCGACGGATCCCGTCCTCGAAGAGACGGCAGCAACCTCCTCACCACCACGCACTAGCAATGCCCACGGATATGAGCCGCTTGGAGCCAAGGACGCGTTGATACAGGATCGTCCAAGTCGGCCTCGTTCGTCGCGGGCTGTCGATGAGCGCGCCACCGCTTTCGCAGCCGTCGTTGATGCGCATCCCAGCGATGAACCCGGTCGCCCCGCTGATCAGCGAGCACCGACTCAGGGGTCGTGGATCGTTGTCAGCCCTCCCTGCCCCAGCGACGGGCTCGCACTGCGGCGCCAGGCGTCTGCGCGGGCGGTCATGAGCGAGCCAATCCAGCAGTCACCGCGTACGCGACAGACGAGGCGAAGGCCGGAGGCGAGCTTGCCGTCGAGGGCGAAGGGGTTGACGAGGTAGAGCCTGGTCTCCTCTCCACCGGGGCGCGTCGCAGCGCCGCTCGCAGCCGAGCCAGCGAGAGAGGCAACGAGCGAAGCGGCGGCAAGCCAGGGCGCAGTCGGCATCCGGCGGAGAAGCAGTCTCCGGATCATGACTCGCACCCCACCCCGTCCCCGTCGCCGTCGAAGCCGTGCGGGTCGCGACCGACCACCCGGAAGCCCTTGTACGGGATGTCCTTGCAGTCGAGATCGGGCGGGTAGGGCGGGATGCACACGTCCGGGTAGGAGGGATCGCACTTGCCGCTCGCAGGCGGGGTCTTCGTGGGCGGGCCGCTCGCCCCGGTGGTGGCGGGGGCGTAGGGGTCGAGCCGCGTTTTTGGGCAGGCTCTCCACAGGCCGCGCTTTTGGGCCTGGGCGGCCTTGGCCGCGCTCATGAGCGCCTCCGCGTACTTGCCCCGCTCCCCCCGGTAGAAGTAGGGGGTGGCAGCGCCTCTCCTCACCAGCTCGACGTTCACGTTCACGCCCTTCCGCCAGATGTAGCGGAGGAGCCTGCCGTAGCGGTCGACCGAGTCGAGCCTCGGGTCTGCCTCCAATCCCACCCGGCTTCCCGGAGGGGCAAGCTCGAGGAGCTCGTTCCTGGCCTGGCGGGAGTAGCACTCCCCCGATCCCAGCTCGGGAGTGTCGATCTGGAGGAGGCGGATGCGGCTGCCGCTGGCGAGCGTCAGGGTGTCCCCGTCGTAGACGGAGGCGACCGTGCCGAGGGAGATCTGCCGGGTCGCGGTCGGGGTAGGGCTGGCACGGTCAGCGCCCGAGAGGAAGGCGAGGAGGAGGCCGGAGCTCAGTAGCGCCAGCGGACGAACCGATCCCCCGAATCGCCTCATCGCTCTTCAGTGTCGCCGAAAGGGACATGGCTTCTTACGCGGGGGGTCGCTGGCGCAACCCGGGCGCCGTAAGAAAGCGCTTGCCCGCGCCCGACGAAAGCAGCGTGAGACGCTTCCCAGGATCGAGAGCCTCCCTGGCCGTAGCGGTCGTCCTGCTTGCCCTGCTCGCCGGCGCCTGGGCGCCCGGGGCGAGAGCCGACGTAGCCGTCATCCCTGACGACCAGGCTCTTCCTTGGACAGATCCTGCGCATTCCAGCCCCCTCGAGCAGCTGTTGAGCTCGCTCGCCTCTCGCATCGTCGAGCGGCCGGCGCGCGTGCTCTGCCTGGGGGACTCGGAGTGGGCTACGGTCTCTGCGGCGCAGGGCCTCGACCCAGCCTCGCTCCTTGGCTTCGTCCCCACCAGCTGGTACCCGAGCCTAGGGGTGTACGCAGAAGACGCTACCGAGATGTACCTGTCGCCTCAGGTCTGCCTCCACCTCTGGCTCTTCGCCAAGGCCCAGGTCAAGCCCACGAAATGCCCCACCACCAAGCTCGTGACCGAGACCGTCTCCCGCACGGAGTACCGCTGGGTCAAGGTGCGGGTGAAGCAGCGCAAGCGAGTCCGCGTGAGCGGCAAGTGGGTGACCAAGACGGTAACCGTGACCAAGTGGACCCGGAAGCCCGTGACGGTCACGGAAGAGATCACCCGAGAGGTTCCTGGAGAGCCCGCCCCTTGCTACGACCTACCAACGGCAACCCCGGGGGGCGGCTGGGAGCGGTACTGGTGGCACGCCCTGTCGCTCCACACCTACTCCCACGAGCTCGTCCACCTCCTCCTGGCCCGAGCCTGGGAGCCAGTGCTCCCCGAAGACGTGGAGGAGGCCCTGGCCGAGTGCGCCGGCATGCAGTTGACGATCCTCATCGCTCAGGCGCTCGGCGCCGCCGAGGACGACGCTCGGTCCATCGGCCGCTTCATATGGGAGCAGATGTACCCAAAGCGCCAGGGGACGATCTACTGGAGTCCCGACTGCCGGCAGAACGGCCCCCTCGACTTGACGCCGAACGACGGAGCGTGGCCGCGGCTTCGCCCCCTCGCCATTACCCCCTGACGCCGGCTGCCCCGGTCGCAGACGCGTGCTGCCCGTCCCCGAGCGCCATCGCTCGACCGTGACTCGAGCGCCAGTCCACTCCCCCTCGTGCGCGCTCCACCGTCGACGAGGGGGGCAGGGCCCTTACGGCAGTCAGCGGCTCGACCACCGACTGCCCTCGTTGCCGGAGAACCCGAGCCTGGCGCGGCGAATCGGCCTCGATTTTGGGGGATGCCACGGTGGAGGGTGACGCGCCCGATGACCCACAGGGCCCGCCCGGAGTAGCGGCGCTCGGGCGCCGGTTCGAAGCGGAAAGGGTTCTCTCCCTAGATGACCACGGTGAACCGCGCGGGTCGGGGTAAAGCCGGCCGAGGTTGAGCCAGGTGGCCTGGGCGTTACTCGTCAGCGCGGCAGAGAGACCTGGCCGCCTGGCGACGGTCCGCCGCATCCCCATCACGCCCCGCCCCCTGAAGTCGAGACACGGTGGGCGAAAGCCCCCGGAACTCCTCAGTGAAGGCCGCAGGCCTTGAGCGCTGCTGTGAGCGGGTCGGCGTAGAAGATGGGTCGACGGCGTCGAGGATGTCGCCCGGCACCTCGAGTCAGGTGGCGCTTGTTCTCCACGGGGATCACCACCTTCTTGGCGCCGCTGTCCATGACCGCCTGAAGCGGCTGGTGGATACTGGGGAGGGGCAGGATGTTGCCGTGGATCGTCATCTGGCCGAGCACGACCAGGCCGCGGCAAGGCGGCTCGTCGCATACAGGACACCCTCACGGCCGTCGAGGTCGGTGGCGGCGAGAGCGCCTAGGCAACGGCCCTCGCCGAGAACCTCGCCTCTGGGAGCCTCAACCCCAGCCCAGGCGAGGAGGCTGGGCGCTGCGGTATCCCTCGCCCAACTGCGAAGCTCGGCGAGAAGGCCGTCCGCGTCTCCCTCCCCCTTCCGCTCGCGCAGCCAAGCGAGGGCCAGCGTCTTGGCGGCAAGCTCATCGGAAAACAGGTGGAGAGCGTCCCGGCGGGCGAACACCTCCTCGTGGCCCGCCGCCGCGGAGAGCACATCTCCCTCCAGGGCCGCGCGCTGCCATGTCCTGGGCAGCCAGCCTCCGAGAACATACCGGCCGGCTTCGCCCAGTCCCCGCGAGCGCCACCAGCCGAAAAGGTCAGACTCACCCAGTCGGGCGACTCCGAGTACCAGCCGGACGACAGCCTCAGTCTCGCCTACCCGCGCCTCCTCGTCGGAAGACATGGCTGAATCTTCGCTTTCATTGATCGCTGCCTTAGCGGCGCGATCTTACGCCATCCACGCCGGGCACGGGGTACCCACTTCGAGCCAACCGAGAGCGCCATCGTCGCCTCCCTTGGGACCTCGAGCCTGAGGGAGCCCGGAGAGCGGGTAGAAGCCGAGGTCGTCATCACGCCCGCTTTTTCTCTGAGCGGTCGCGCATGCGTTCGCCGACCGTTCTCGTGTCGTCAGAACTGGTAAGAGAAAAGCCCTGTCCCCAGGGCTTTTCTGGTGCGGCCCCGGGAGGAGTCGAACCTCCGCACGCAGATTCGAAGTCTGCCGCTCTATCCGCTGAGCTACGGGGCCCATACCCAGTATGCCCGGTGGCTCCAGCCGCCGCAGCCTGCTCCCGCCGCCCCAGCTTCAGAGGTGACCGGTGGGACTCGAACCCACGACCACCGGGACCACAACCCGGGGCTCTACCAGCTGAGCTACGGCCACCGCGCTCAGGCCAAGCATAGCCCGCCGCGGCTAGTGCGCCTGGGAGGATTCGAACCCCCGACCCGCGGCTTAGAAGGCCGCCGCTCTTCCGCTGAGCTACAGGCGCTCGCCCCAAGCCTAGCGCCGGCGCTCTTCGCTCTACCGGACGCCGAAGTCGACCGTGAGCACGACCACCGACCTCCCCGCGAACACCCCCGGCGCGCCTACCACACGCGCTGCTGCGATACCCACCTCGCGCCAGCGAGGGTCGAGCAGGTTGGCTCGGTGCTCGGGGCTCTCCAGCCAACGGCGGAGCGCAGACTGGGGCCCCAGCCCCCGTGTCGACCAGAGGAGGTTCTCGCCCACTGCCCAGACCTGCGGACGTCGCGGGCGGTAGAGGCGGGCGATGCGCTGCGTGAATGGCGTCCCGTCCGAGGAGAGGTGCCCGAAGTAGCCAGCCTGGGCCATATCGATGCAGTGAGCTTGGGCGGCCCTGCTCAGCGCGGGGCTCCAGCGCAGGGGACGAAGGCCGCTCTCAGCCCGAAGCGCGTTGACCTGGGCCAGGAGGCCCGCCTCCAGAGCCTGGACGCTGGCCAGCCGTCGCGGCCCCGGCGCCGCCCCGGCCGCAACTGCCCCGATTAGGCAGAACGCGGCCAAAACGGCTGCAAGACGGCGTACGCGACGAGGCATGGGTGCGGCCCAGCTCGAGGACGATCGGCGCCAAAGCCTCTCACGTCTCTCCAGAGGATGCAACCCCCTTCGCCGCCTGCTCCTTGACCCCTGCCCGGTACCGCCGCCAGTCGACGATGATCACCTGGATCGCCCCCGCGATGGGGAGCGCTCCCAGCGCCCCCAGGATGCCGGCTAGAGAGGCCCCGATGAGGACTGCCACCAGCACAGTGAGCGGCGAGAGCTGGACGGTGCGCCCGTAGATGAGCGGCTGGAGGACGTGGTTCTCGACCTGCTGGTAGACGACGAAAAAGACGAGGACGACGATGCCGGCCTCTAGCGACTGGAAGAAGGAGACCGTGGAGATAACCACGGCGGCGAGGGTGGCTCCGACCAAGGGGACGAGGTCGAGGATGGCCACGAGGAGCCCGAGAGCAAGGACGAAGGGGACGCCCATGATCCAGAGCACGATTCCCGTGGAGACGCCGGCGATGACGCTGATGAGGAGGTTCCCGGTCACGTACCCGCCCACGGCCCGGGCGATATCCCGGCCTACCGCCCGCCAGCGCGGCTGCGCCTCGGGAGGGAAGAGCGAGTAGATCCGCTCCGTCCAGGTGGGGCCCTCGAGCAGGAGGAACACCGTCAGGGCAACGATGGTGATGATGGCCGCCACGATGGTGAGGACGCTCTTCGTGACCGAGATGGCCGTGCCCGAGAGGCCGAAGATCCTCTTCGTGGCGTCTCCTTGCTGAACCGCCTCCCGGACCCGCTCCACGATGTGGTACTTGGTCTCCAGGAAGCCCAGCTTGCCCCGACCCTTCGTCAGGTCCTCGATGTAGTCGGGGACCTTGCGCACGAAGTCGTTCACCTGGTCGACGAGCGGAGGGATGACGAGCCAGCCGGCTAGGCCGAAGGCGACAAAGACGGTCAGACAGGCGATGGCCACGGCGTAGCCGCGGCGGCGGACGCCTCTACGCTGCACCCACTCGACGGCTGGGTTGAGCGTCAAGGCGAAGAAGATGGCGATCAGGATCCAGGTGATGACCTGCCGCGTGGCGAAGAGCACCTGAAGCAGCCCCCAGACGGCCAGTGCGATCGCAAGCACGGTGAGGACCGTGCGCACGGGAAAGCGGACGACGCGCTCGGGTACCACGGGCAAAGCATCGCGCCTGCGTCGGACAGTCCTGTAGGCTGGGATGGTGCCCGGGGCTATCCTCCTCACCGATCGAGGCGAGATTCGCATCGAGCTCTTCCTCGACACGGCCCCGCGGGCGGTGGAGAATTTCCAGCGGCTGGCCGGCGACGGCTTCTACGATGGGCTCACCTTCCACCGGGTGATCGAGGGCTTCATGATCCAGGGAGGCTGTCCTCGTGGCGACGGCACGGGCGGGCCTGGCTACACCTTCCCCGACGAGATCGGCGACCGCCCCATCGTCCACGGGGTCGTGGCCATGGCCAACGCCGGCCCGGACACGAACGGAAGCCAGTTCTTCATCGTCACCGCCGAGGAGTGCCCCTGGCTGGACGGCAGACATACCGTCTTCGGCCGAGTCGTGGGCGGGATGGAGGTGGTGGACGCCATCTCCCGGGTCCCCACCGACGCCAACGACCGCCCCCTGACGCCGGTCAGGATCGAGGGGGTCGAGCTCTCTCCCTAGGCCTCTGCCGGCGCCGGCAAGGCCAAGCCGGCCCGCGTCAGAGCCCACAGCGAGCCCTCGACCGCCGGCCCGACAAGGAGGGCAAAAGCGAGCGTGCCCACGCCTGCGGTTCCCCCCAAGGCCAGCCCGGCGACGAGGGCCGAGACCTCGAGCCCTCCCCGCACCACAGCGATGCGCGTCGAGGTCCGCTCGGCACCCACCACCATGAGCGAGTCGCGCGGGCCTGCCCCGAGTCCGGCCCCCAGGTAGAAGCCGGAGCCCAAGCCGGCAAGGACGATCCCGGCGACGAGGAGGACGACCCTCACCGCGAGCGGCTGCTCGGAGAGGCGATCGACTTCGTCCACCGAGGTGAGGGCGATGACGAAGGCCCCGATCAGGGTCGCGTTGGCCACCGTACCCACTCCGACGCCGGCGCCGAGAGCCCAGGCGAAGGCCAGTACTGCCACGCCCACCACGATGTTGGCCTCGCCGAAGGAGAGCGGGGTGCGCTGGGCGATGCCCTGGTGGAGGACGTCCCAGGGAGGAAGCCCGAGCTTGGACTCGAGGAAGGCGACGATCCCGGCCGCGAAGAGCGCCAACCCGAAGACGAGCGAGCACAGGCGGGCAACGATCCCTCCCCGGAGCACTGGCGGCGCGCGCATGCTTCTAGCCTACGCAGCGCGCTTCCGGCCACGAGGACGCCAGCGCTCTTCCCACGGGCGCCGGAGCGAGGAGAGAGCGGGCGGCGGGAATCGAACCCGCGCGACCAGCTTGGAAGGCTGGGGCTCTACCACTGAGCTACGCCCGCACGTCCTCTCGCATACTAGCCTCGCTCAGCCGGAGCTCGAGCCTCTGCCAGGGCTCGCCC
>PSLH01000034.1:9953-20186 GCA_040289505.1 Thermoleophilia bacterium
CCCGCTGGTGAGGCCCGACCCCTACGCCTGGCAGCTCGATCTGGAGGCCGTGCTCGTCGTCTGTCTCCTGGCCGGGGGCTACGCCATCGGCGCTCGGGGCCGGCCAGTCGGCGCCTGGCGCGTGGCCTGTCTCGCCGCCGGGTTAGCCCTCGTCCTCCTCACGCACGTGAGCCCGCTTGCCGCCATCGCCAACCACTACCTCCTCTCCGCGCACCTGCTCCAGAACGTCATCTTGGCCGAGTGGGCGCCTGCTCTCCTCGTGGCCAGCATCCCGCCGGCGCTCGCCGGCCGGCTCGCCTCCCTGCCCGCGGCTCGCCTCCTCACCCACCCAGCCCTGGCTCTGCCGGCGTGGGCGCTTACCTACCTCGTCTGGCACCTGCCTTGGCCATACGAGGCCGCGCTCGAGCACCAGTCCACCCTCCTCCATCTGGAGCACGCCTGCTACTTCGCCAGCGGCCTTATCCTCTGGTGGCCGGTGCTCCAGGCCCAGCCTCACGCGCTCGGCCCAGGAGCCAAGGCGGCCTACCTCGCCTGCGCCTTCGTCCTGGCTAGCCCGCTTGGCCTCGTGCTCTCCCTGCTCTCGGTCCCCGTGTATGACTTCTACGCCCGGGGGCCAGGCCTGTGGGGGCTCTCCCCTCTGGCCGACCAGCAGATCGGCGGCGTGAGCATGTCGGTGGAGGAGGCGGCCCTGTTCGCCTTCCTGGGCGCCCGCTACCTCCGCTCCTTCCTCCGCCAAGAGGAGCGCGCCGACGCGTTCGCCGCCCCGATCAGGGCCCCTACTTCAGACAGGCGGTGACCGCCTCCTCGTCCTCAGGGCGGGGGTGGGCTCGCCACAAAAGGACAGCGTTTCGGCGCGGTCGCAGGATGTCCTCGATGCCGATGGTACGACCTCGGAAGCGCCGGTAGGCGGAGGCGATCCGTCCTGCCTCCTCCTCGTCCAGGGCGAAGGAGATGACGACGGCGTTGCCGGGCATGCGCACCTCTACCGCTCCCCCAAGAGCGCTAGAGGCGACGACGTCGCTCGCCGGGGGTGGGCCCAGGCGCAGGCGGGGCTGGCTGGCTAGGCACTGCCGCGTACTCGCCAGGCTGTAGCGGCTTTTGGGCCGCCGCAGCCAGCGAGGACGGCGGCGACGGCGAGCCCGATCAGGGGAAAGGAGGAGCGACGACTGGCGGCCCGGAGGGGCGCTCGCGAGTTCGCAAATTGCGGGAAATTTCTTCGCCGTAGCTCTTGCATTCGGCCCGGGAACACCCTAGTCTTCCTCCTGCGCCGAGCACGGGGCGCGAGTAGGTCGAAGCTCCACCGGGCGGCTCTACGGGCAACCGGACAGTCGGTCGGTGGAGTGGACGAAAGCGTTACCGGCTCGGCGAATTCTTGGTCCGGCGCGATCACCGCAGCTCGTGGCCGAGCCCGGTCACGCCAGCGCCCGCTCGCCCAGCCAGGAAGGAAGCGCCCGGTCAAGCTCGGCCCGCTCGTCCTCGCTCAGCCTGCGCAGGGGCGGCCGCACGTCCTCCTTGACAGGCACCCCCCGCAGCGCCAGTACCCGCTTGAGCGCGGCGTGCCTGGGGAAGCGCTCGACCGCGGCTCGCAGGTCGGCCAGCCGCTGGGACCGCTCGGGGACAGGTTCCCGCACGGCCGCGACCACGAGCTCGGGGAAGGCCGTGGCCAGCGCTGACACAGCTCCTACCGCGCCGTGGCGGATACCCTGGGCGATCAGCCCCTCTGGCCCCACGAGGATGCCCAAGCCCTCGATGAGGTAGGGCCGGAAGCGCTCCCAGGGGGCGTCCGACACCTTCATGCCGGCGAGGTTGGGCGCCCGCTCTCTGAGCCGCTCCACCGTCGCCGGCGGCACCGGGTAGCCGCTCGTGCGCTCGAACTCGTACACGTAGAAGGGAAGGGGAGTGCAGGCAGCTGCCGCTGCCCCGAAGTGGGCGAGCAAGGCAGGCTCGTCGAGCCGGAAGTAGGGGGGCGCGATCACCGCTACGGCGTCGGCGCCGGCCTCGGCGGCGTGGGCGGCCAGCGCGACAGTGTCCCGCGTCGTCTGGGCACCGCAGTGGACGGCCACCTGCAGCCGGCCGGAGGCCACCTCCAAGAAGAGCTCGGCCACTCGCTTTCGCTCCTCGACGGTGAGGAGGATGCCCTCGCCGGTCGTACCCAGGGCCAAGATCCCGTCCAGCCCGCCCGCGACCAGGAAGTCGACGAGGGACGCGAACGCGCTCTCGTCGAGCGAGTCGCCCCCCTCCCTGAGCGGCGTCGCCGCCGCTGCCAGCGCGCCGGAGATCACCCCATCACCCTACCGACTGCTGGCCGAGAAGTGCTCCCCGCTCAGTCGCCGCCCCAGCCCCAGCCGATGGCCCGGAAGGCGCGGACGACGACGCTCCCCGGCAGGGCCATCCCAGGCCTCGCCCGCGCTCGGTCGATGGAGGGCGGACTGCGAGCGTGGGACACCCGCCCCTCTCCACGTAGGGGTTCTCGATCGCGTTGATGTCGACAGCCTTGCCGTAGGCATGCTCTGACCAGCGCCTAGAGCCGGTGGCCCGGCGGCAGTCGAACGCCGAGGCGTCATCGGCCTCAAGCGAGCAGGAGTCGCTTCTCCGTAAGCCTCGATCGCAGGCATGGGCCTGATGGGAAACCTGGCCTGGCAGAGCCGGCGGAACACCTCGAAAAGCAGCCGCGCCACCGAGGCGTGGTCGACCAGGAGGCCCTGGGGCGGGCGGCCGTCGAGCCCCCAGTAGGAGACGACGAGGAGGCGAAGCTCTTCAGGCCGACCGGGCACCCAGGTCGCCAGCTGACGCCTACCATCGCGGCCTGCAGTCTGGCGAGAGCGGCCGCGCCGTCCCGCGAAAGCCTGGCTGGGGAGCGGCCGCCCCCTTCCCGACCGCGACCGCGAGGACGAGAAGAGCGACTACGGCCACCGTCCCCATCAGTCGGGACGGGCAGATTCGAACTGCCGGCCTCCTGCTCCCAAAGCAGGCGCGCTACCAGGCTGCGCCACGTCCCGTCCCCGGCAGTGTACGCCTTCGTGCGTACCACCTCCTGCCCCTCCTGCCGCTAGGCTCAGCCGCCGTGGCCGACTCCCCCTACCTTCCCGCTGCCTCTGTCCCGGCCGAGCGCGAGCCGGCTCTCGGCTACGCCATGGTGCTGACGGCGGCCAGCCTGTTCGCGGTCAACGGAAGCGTCTCCAAGGTCGTCCTGGAGTCCGGCCTTTCCTCCCTCAGGCTCACCGAGGCTCGCTGCGCCGGAGCCCTCCTCGGCCTGGCGACCATCGTCCTTGCCCGGCGCCCCGCTAGCCTCCGCATTCGGAGCCGGGAGCTTCTCTTCTTGGCCGCCTTCGGCGTGGGAGGCGTGGCGCTCGTCCAGCTCTTCTACTTCCTCGCCATCTCGCGCCTCGCCATCGGCATGTCGCTGCTCATCCAGTACACGGCTCCCCTCCTCGTCGCCCTGTGGGCGCGCCTGGTGGTAAAGGAACCGGTCCGCCGCCGGATCTGGGCGGCGCTCGCCCTGGCCCTCGTCGGCCTGTCGGTGATGGTGGACGTCTACACCGGGGTCGAGCTGAGCGGGCTCGGCCTCCTCTTCTCCCTGGCTGCGGCCGTCACCTTCGCCGCCTACTTGCTCCTCGCCGAGCGAGCGGTGGGGCGCCGCGATCCCACCTCCCTGCTCGCCTACGGCTTCCTCTTCGCCAGCGTCTTCTGGGCCGTCGTCCAGCCCTGGTGGACCTTTCCCTGGGGAGCGGTAGCCCGCTCCACCTCGCTGCTTGGCAACTTGGCCGGGGTGAGCCTCCCGGTGTGGGCGCTCCTAGCCTGGGTGGTCGTCCTCGGTACCATCGCCCCTTTTCTCCTCATCGTCGAGGCGCTCCGTCACCTTCCGGCCACGAAGGTGGGGATCGTGGCCATGCTCGAGCCGGTGCTGGGGACGCTGGTCGCCTTCGCCTGGCTCGACCAAACCCTGGGCGTGGAGCAGCTCGTCGGCGGCGCCCTCGTCCTAGCCGCGATCCTGCTCGCACAGACCGCCCGCTGAGGGCAGCACCGCCTCGCCTAGGGGAGAGGCGATCTGATCCAGCCGACTTGGCGCGATGGAGGCCGCGCTCCAGGAGACGAGGCGCCAGCTCTGAGGCCAAGCGCTTTACTTTTCGCAGCGAGCGCGTTAGCGTCCGCAGCACTGGGCGATGCGAGCCACGGCCTTGGCCCAGTGCGTAGGCCGTGGCGAGCAGTCAGGGAGAGCCCGCCGCAAGCGACCCCCCGGAGCGGCGGGCTCGTCCCTGCGCTTGAGCTTGCCCCTGCCTAACCGGCGCCCCCGGCTACTGGGCGAGCTACCATGGCGCTCCGTGGTCAAACGGGTCCTCTTGGCGTCCCCGCGGGGCTTCTGCGCCGGCGTGGAGCGAGCCATCGAGACGGTGGAGCGGGCGCTCGACCTCTACGGCCCCCCCATCTACGTACGCAAGCAGATCGTCCACAACGTCCACGTCGTGCGCGAGCTCGAGCAGAGAGGAGCCGTGTTCGTAGATAGCGAGCTGGACGTCCCCCAGAGAGCGACCCTCGTGCTGTCCGCGCACGGAGTGGCCCCCTCGGTCTACGAGGCTGCAGCCGCCCGGGGGCTGCGCACGATCGACGCCACCTGTCCCCTCGTAACCAAAGTGCACGTGGAGGCGCGGCGCTACGCCGCCGAGGGCTACACCGTCGTCCTCATCGGCCACGAGGATCACGAGGAGGTCGAGGGAACCAGGGGCGAGGCCCCCGAGGCCATCCGGGTCGTCGCCAGCGCCGAGGACGCTGAGGCGCTCGAGATTCCCGACCCCGACCGCGTCGCCTATGTCACCCAGACGACCCTGTCCGTGGACGAGACAGCCGAGATCGTGCGGACTCTCAAGCGCCGCTTCCCCAAGCTGCGAGGGCCCCGACGGGATGACATCTGCTACGCCACCACCAATCGCCAGCAGGCAGTCAAGAGCCTGGCCGCCGAGGTCGACCTCATGCTCGTGCTCGGCTCGTCCAACAGCTCGAACTCGCAGCGGCTGGTGGAGGTGGCCCGGGCAAGCGGGGTGGATGCCTACCTCATCGACGACGAGACCGACATCGACGAGCGCTGGCTGGAGCGGCGAGAGACGGTGGGGCTGACGGCAGGAGCCTCGGCGCCTGAGCGGCTGGTGACGCGGGTGTGCGAGTGGTTCCGGGCTCGGGGGGTGACGGATATCCGGCCGTTCGGATCCATGGTGGAGGACGTACTATTCCGGCTCCCGGTGGAGCTGAGGAGGACGGCGAGCACCGCCGCCTAGCCCAACCGGGCGCGACCGGCGGAGGGCGAGCGAGCCTTCTCCTAGGCCTTGGCGATGGTGGGCTCGAGGGAGCCCCCGTCCATCTCCAGCCTCACCGCCAGCGTCTCTCGCTTGATCAAGTCAGCATAGGCGAGGAGGTCTGCCGCGCTCGCAGGCAGCGTGACCACGATCCGGTCGGTGAGCTCGAGCCCTGCCTCCTTGCGGAGCTCGTTCAGGCGCCGAATCAGGTCGAGCGCCCGCCCCTCTCTGAGGAGCTCGTCGTCGAGGGTGGGGTCGATCTCCACGCTCAAGGTGCCGTCGGAGGCGCTCGCCCACCCCTCGTGGACAGGCCGGTGCTCCCTGATTACCTCCTCCGTGGAGAGCACCTCGCCCTCGACGTGGATGACGCCCCCCTCTACCCGAAACCGACCCTCGGCCAAAGCCGACCGCACCGCCGGCAGCTTGGCGCCGAGGCGGGGGCCGAGGAGGGGGAGGTTGGGCTTGAGCAGGACTTGGGCCTGCCTTGCCGTCTCGAAGCGAACCTCCTTCACCCGCAGCTCGTCGGCGATCTCGTCGGCGTGGGAGGCGGACCGTCTCGCCCCATAGACGACGGCCAAGCGGAGCGGCTGGCGGAGCTTGATTCCTCGAGTGGCCCGCGCCTGGCGACCGAGCTCGACCACCCGCCGCACCTCCCCTACCTCCTCCAGCAGAGCCTCGTCGGCCTCTCCTGCCTCCGGCCAGGGGGCGAGGAAGATCGAGTCCGAGGCTCCCGGACAGGCGCGGCGGACGAGGTCCTGCCAAAGGCGCTCGGCCAAGAAGGGCATAACCGGGGCGATCGCCTGAGCCGCTCGCACCAGGGCGAACCAGAGCGTGCGAAGGGCGGTCGCGTCCCCTTCCCAGAAGCGCCGCCGGGATCGGCGGATGTACCAGTTGGAGAGGTCGTCCACGTACTGCTCGAAGGCGGTAACCACCCGGTAGGTGAGGAAAGCCTCGTAGGCCTCGGTCGCCTCCTCCACTAGGCGGTGGGTGCGGGAGACGAGCCAGCGGTCGAGCGGGCGCAGGTCGCCAGAGGGGCCCTCGTCCAGATCCTGGAGGCGGGGCTGGAACTCCTCCACGTTGGCGTAGTCGACGAAGAAGCGCACCGAGTTCCATAGGGTGAGGAACTCCCGCTTCACCTCCTCGGCGGGGCCGAAGCCGAAGCGGAGGTTCTGGGTGGGGGGCTGGCGGCAGTAGAGCCAGCGCATGACGTCGGCGCCCATGCGCGCCAGGGCCTCGTCGGCCTCGATCGCGTTGCCGAGCGAGCCGTGCATCTCCCGGCCGTGCTCGTCCAGCATCTTCTCGTACCCGAGGACGCAGCGGTAGGGAGCCACGCCCACCAAGGCCACCGACATGAAGAGCTGGGAGTAGAACCAAAGCCGGATCTGCTCCCGCATCTCCGACACCCAGTCGGCCGGGAACCACTGCTCCCAGTAGGCATGGTCGGGGAGGTCGGCCCCGGAGAGCCCCCGCGACGCCCCTGTGGCGTAGCCGCCAGGGATCCAGGTGGGGTTCTGCCAGCCCAGGGTGGAGAAGGGAACGATGCCGGCGTCCAGCCACACGTCCCCCACCTCCGGGATCCGCCGTACCTCCTGGCCGCAGGCAGGGCAGCGGATGATCACCTCGTCGATCCAGGGCCGGTGCAGCTCCTCGAGCTGGTCGAGGCCCCGCAGCGCTCGCTCCTCGAGCTCGCGCCGGGAGCCGATCACGGTGAGATGGCCGCAGCTGCAGGGGTAGAAGGGCAGGGGAAGCCCGTAGTAGCGGCGGCGGGAGATGTTCCAGTCGTCCATGTTGCGGAGCCAGTCGTCCATCCGCTTGCCGAAGTAGTCCGGGATCCAGCGCACGGTGGCGTTGGCCTCGAGGAGGCGCGGCCGCAGGTCGTCCACGGCGATAAACCAGTCGTCGGTGACCCGGAAGATGAGCGGGGTCTCGCACCGCCAGCAGTGGGGGTAGCGGTGCTCGTAGAGGCCGGCCTCGACGAGCAGGCCCCGCTCTCGGAGATCGCCGATAATCTGGTCGGCGGCGGCGTGGGCGCCCTCGCCGTGGAGCCAGCCGTAGTCAGGGTAGAAGCGGCCAGCCTCGTCCACCGGCGCGAGGACGGGGAGGCCGTGCTCCTTGGCTAGCTCGAAGTCCTCTCCTCCGCAGCCAGGGGCGATGTGGACGATCCCCGTGCCCTCGTCCAGGGTGACCTCCTCCCAGGGAATGACGCGGTGCTCGACCCCCGCCGCCGCGGGCAGGTGATCGTAGGGTCCTTGGTAGCGGAGGCCCACGAGCTCGCTGCCCCGGGCCCGACGGACGTACTCCTCGTCGGGGAAGCGCGCCACCGCGTACCACTCGCCGTCGCGGGTAAGGCCGTACTCGGCCTGGGGGTGGACAGCCGCAGCCACGTTGGCGGGGAGGGTCCAGGGAGTCGTCGTCCAGATCACGAGCGCCTCGCCGTGGCGGTCGCGGAGGGGGAAGCGCACGAAGAGGGAGGGATCGACCTTCTCCCGGTAGGCATCGCCGGTGTGGAGCTCGTGCTGGGAGATGGAGGTACCGCAGCGGGAACACCACTCCGTGGCCCGGTTGCCGAGGTACAGCCAGCCGCGCTCGTGGACGATCTTGAGGAACCGCCAGATGTACTCGATGTTGGTGTCCGAGAAGGTGTAGTAGTCGTTCCCCCAGTCCATCCACTGGCCCAGGCGCTTGGACTGGCGGGTAATCTCCCTCGCCGACCAGATCACCTTCTCCCGGCAGCGGCGGGCGAACTCGGCCAGCCCATACTCCTCGATCTCCCGCTTGGAGTTGAGGCCGAGCTCGCGCTCGACGCCGACCTCGATCCACAGGCCCTGGCAGTCGAAGCCGTTCTGGTAGCGCTGGTCGAACCCGCGCAGGGCCTTGTACCGCTGGAACACGTCCTTGAGGGTGCGCCCCCACATGTGGTGGACCCCCATGACCTTGTTGGCCGTGATCGGCCCGTCGATGAAGCTCCACCGGGCCCCGCCTCGGTTCTTCTCCCGCAGGCGCGGGAAGATGCGCTCCTTCTCCCACAGGTCGAGCACCTCCAGCTCCAGCGAGGAGTGGTCGGGAACAGGAGGGAGCGAGGGGAAGAGGCGGGCCACGGGGGCGATTGTAGAGACGGGAACAGGGCTCGCCCGTCTAGCGTTTAGGCTTCCAGTGCCGTCGCGCAACCACGAGACAAGGAGAGAGGCTAGCTACCCATGGCAAAGGACGTAACCGAGGCCACCTTCGAGCAGGAGGTGTTGAAGAGCGATATCCCGGTCTTGGTCGACTTCTGGGCGGAGTGGTGCGGGCCCTGCCACGCTGTCGCCCCCGTGCTCGACAAGATCGCCGAGGAGCGCCAGGGCAAGCTCAAGCTCGTCAAGGTGAACATCGATCAGGAGCAGGGGTTGGCCAGTCGCTACGGGGTCATGTCCATCCCCACCATGATCCTGTTCAAGGACGGAGAGCCGGCGGCGATCGCGGTGGGGGCCCAGCCGAAGGGCGCGATCGAGCGCGCTCTCGGCCTGGAGCCGGTGGCCGCCTAGTCAGCGCCCTACCTTCCTCCGCCAGGTCGCGATCGCCTCGGCCACGTTGCGGAAGGCGATCTCCTGCGGCGGGGGAAGCTCCTCAGGCGCGAACCACCGGAGCTCGGAGACGTCGTCGGCAGCCCGGGGCTGGCCGCCGACGACGCTCGCTGTCCAGTAGAGGTTGAGCGTGGCTGGGGCGTCCTCGCCCTCCCCGTACCGGTCGACGAAGACACCGACGAGCTCGCCCGGCTCGATGTCGAGGCCGGTCTCCTCGCGTAGCTCGCGGCGGAGCGCGTCCAGAGGGTGCTCTCCCTCCTCGAGGAAGCCGCCGGGGAGGTCCCACTTGCCCTTGTCGGGGTCGCGGGCCCGGCGCACGAGGAGAAGACGTCCCTCATCGTCCACGCACAGGGCGCAGGCCGTGGGGTCGGAGTGGGCGTAGACGACGAGGCCGCAGGAGGGGCAGGTAGCGCGCCCGGGAGCGAGAGCCAGCTGCCCGGCGCAACGGGGGCAGAACTTCCAGCCGGCTAGCCGTCCCACGCCCGCAACAATACGACCGTGAGCCCCCGCTTCGTGCCGGCCACCGTCAGCGAGCTGAGCCGCTGTCGCCTTCTGGCCCAGCTTTCGGGGGAGCGGCTGGCCGAGCTTGCCCGCCGCATGCGGCGGGAGGAGATCCCGGCCGGCGCGGCGCCGGTCGTGGAGGGCCAGGCCGGCGAGCGCTTCTACGTCGTTCTCTCCGGCGTCTTCTCCGTGAGTCAGGAGAGCATGGGACCCCGGCGCCTGCTTCGGCCGGGCGACTACTTCGGCGAGGTGGACTTGGCCATAGGCATTCCGCTCACCGCCTCGGTGCGCGCGCTCACGCCGTCGGTGGTGGCGAGCTGCGACCGCGCCGCCTTCGACGAGCTCATCCGCCCGCTCTTCACAGCCTCGTAACAGGGTCTGACCCCACCACCGCGTCGGACAGGCGCAGCCAGGCCTCCAGCGCCCACGGCCCGAATCCGTGGTCGCTGAGGCAGACGAGGGCGACACCCGCCTCCGGATCCACCCAGAGGAAGGTTCCACTGCCCCCGAAGTGGCCGAACGTGCGCGGCGAGTTGAGCCGGCCCGTCCAGTGCGGCTCCTTACGGTCCTTGAGCTCGAAGCCGAGCCCCCAGTCGAGCGGGTCGAAGCGCCCCACGTCGGGGAGAACCCCGGCGAGCCCGGGAAACTGGACGCTCGTCGCCTCCGCCAGCGTCTCCGGGGCAATCAGGGTCGGTGAGAGAAGCTCCTGCGCAAAGCGAAGGAGCTCGTCCAGCGTGGCGTGCAAGCCCGCGCTCGCCGGGAGGGGATCGAGCCAGCGGGGCTCGATGTGGAGCGGGCGTAGCACTGCCTCCGTCACGTCGTTCTCGAAGGCCATGTCAGCCCGCTCGGCGAGCAGACGGCCGAGCGTCTCGAAGCCCGCG
>PSLH01000035.1:0-19784 GCA_040289505.1 Thermoleophilia bacterium
TGGAGCGGGACGCGCTGGCCGGCTGCGTCGCCCACCCAGGGCTGGCCCCGCTCCTAGCCGAGCTCACGCCCGACCACTTCGACCTGGACGTCCACCGACGCCTGTACGCGCATCTCGCTCAGGGAGGCTCGCCTCCGGCCGAGCTCGTTCCGCTCCTGGCCGAGCTCGACGCCCGGGCCGAGGCGGAGCGGATCGACGAGGCTACGGCCAAGGAGCTCGTGCTCAGGCTGCGCGAGCGCTACCTGCGCCGGGAGCTTGCCCGCTCGGCGGGGGATCTCGAGCGGACCAGGGAACTCCAAGCAGCGCTGGCCCGTATCCGGGAGGCGGTGGCAGGGCTCGTGTAGCGGGGAGGCCCCGTGCCTCCTGGGCCTCCCCGCTACACGACGCGCCCGGCTCCTGGCCTTACGCCCCGATCCCCGCCCGGGAGAGCCCTTGCTGCAGCTCCTCGGCGTTCATGACCGGCGTCAGGGTGACGCCCGCGTTCAGGTTTAGGAAGAGAGGCTCCAGGGTGGGAGGAAGCTGGGAGGAGGCCTCCATGTCGAAGACGAAGAGAGCGGCTCGAGCGCCGTTCTCCGGGTAGAAGTAGGCCGCCTCCGGCCGCAGGGTCTCCATCAGTGCCTGGATGGTGCGCGGGAGCGCCCCGTTCTTCTGCGCCTCGTTGCCCTTCTCCACAGGAATCGAGACCTTCAGCAAGGTCCTCATTGGGCCTCCTTGGGCTGGGGACGCCAATCGTCCCGACGGAAGGGTCGTACACGCTACGCTAGAGGGAGCGGGAGTCCCTGGTCGGGGGCTGAGAGGTGGCCACGAGGCTGCGACCGCAGAACCTGATCCGGGTAATGCCGGCGGAGGGAATGGAGAGTGAGCTTGGCTCAAGAGCAACGATGGCGAGGGCCGAGGGGAGAGCTGGAGGCTTGCCCTCGGGCTCGACCGAGGTCATGACAGAGAAGGGAGTCAGCGTGCGCGATCCGCTCGTCATTGCCGGCCGCGAGTTCCGGTCGCGGCTCATCACCGGTACCGGCAAGTACCCCTCCTTCGAGGTCATGCGGGAGGCCGTCGTCGCCTCCGAGTGCGAGATGGTGACCGTGGCCATCCGCCGGATCGACCTGGACGCGGTGGGCGAGGCCATCACCGACTGGCTCCCCGAGGGGGTGATGCTCCTCCCCAATACGGCCGGCTGCCAGACGGCCGAGGAGGCCGTACGGGTGGCTCGGCTAGCGCGCGCAGGGGGCTTGCCCGACTGGATCAAGCTCGAGGTCATCCCCGACCCGCGCTACCTCCTGCCCGACGGAGAGGAGACGCTGCGGGCGGCAGCGCAGCTCGTAGAGGAGGGGTTCACGGTGCTTCCCTACGTCCTGCCTGACCCAGTGCTCCAACGGAAGCTCGAGCAGGTGGGCTGCGCCACGGTGATGCCGCTCGCCGCCCCCATCGGCAGCGGTCGTGGCCTCAAGCTGCGGCACGCGATCGAGATCATGGTGGAGCAGGCCCAGGTACCAGTGATCGTGGACGCCGGGCTGGGGGCTCCCTCGCACGCGGCCGAGTGCATGGAGATGGGGGCCGACGGCGTCCTCGTCAACACCGCCATCGGGATGGCTGGCGACCCGCCGGCGATGGCGCGGGCCTTCGCCCTGGCGGTGGAGGCGGGGAGGATGGCGTACTTGGCGGGGATCATCGAGGAGTCGAAGGAGGCGCGGCCGTCAAGCCCGATTACCGGCCTCGTCACCCAGGAGCGAGCGTGAGGGCGATTCCATGAAGGTGATCGTGAACAACCGGGAGCTTGAGCTCCAGCCTCAGGCCACGGTCGAGACTCTCCTGGGCGAGCTCGGCCTGCAGCCCCGCTACGCGCTGGTAGAGCGCAACGGGGAGCCGGTGGAGCGCTCCCGCTACGGCCAGGTCGAGCTTCGAGAAGGAGATCGGCTCGTTGTCGCCCGTCCCGTCGCTGGCGGATAGGCGTTTATACCTGGTCGCGCCAGCGCGCCCCGACCTGGTCGAGCTCATCGAGCAGGCGGTGCGCGGAGGGGTCGACGTCGTGCAGGTACGGGAGAAAGCGCTCTCCGATAGGGAGCTCTTGCCCCGGTTGCAGGCAGCTCGAGAGACAACCCGGAGGCTCGGCGTTCCCCTGGTCGTCAACGACCGTCCGGACCTGGCCGTCCTCTGCGAGGCCGACTTCGTGCACGTGGGCCAGGACGACTTGCCGGTGGCAGCGGCGCGGCGCTTCGGCATCGGGGTGGGGCTGTCGACCCACGCGCCCGAGGAGATCGACTGGGCCGACGCCGACTACATCGGCGTGGGGCCGGTGTACGCCACCCCCACCAAGGCCGGGCGCCCGCCCGTGGGCCTGGAGCTCGTGCGCTACGCGGCGCTCCATGCCCGGCAGCCGTGGTTCGCCATCGGCGGTATCGACCAGTCGAACGTGGCCGCGGTGGTAGCTGCAGGCGCCCGGCGCATCGCCGTGGTTCGGGCGATCTGCGACGCTGCCGATCCGGAGCGAGCAGCGCGGGCTTTGCGCGACGCCCTCCCCTGACCTTCTCGAGCGAAACACAACTCGTAACAAGGGTGGGGCCTCCCAGCGGAGACGCTAGACTGGCCCTGCTGCGTCCGCGACCGGTCCCCGGTAGCTCAATTGGCAGAGCATCCGGCTGTTAACCGGAGGGTTGCTGGTTCGAGTCCAGCCCGGGGAGTGATCAGAAGACAGAAGCCCCCGCAAACCCGGGGTTTCTTGTTGCCACAAGTGAAGGCCAAAACCGCCCAGGGGGCAACACAGAGGGGTCAGCTCGCGCCCGCTTTGCGGCGAGACGGCGCCGATCATACGCATGGTGGAGGTCTTGCCGGCCCCGTTCGGTCCTAGGAAGCCGAACGTCTCGCCGGGAGCGACGGCGAAGTCGATCCCGTCCACGGCCACCAAGCCGCCGAAGCGCGTCGTCATGCCGCGCGCCAAGATGAGAGGAGGCGGATCGGCCACCGGCGGGGAGGCTACCCCACCTCCTAAGTCTCGCCTACGCCTCCTTCTCTACCCTTGACAACGAGGCCGAGGCGTGCGAGAGTCTTCCCGCCAAGTCCCGTAGATCTTCGGATCCGCGGGACTTGGCGTTTGTTGCCGCATCGTTTGCGCCATCGCCCCCCAGACACTCCTTCCCGCCAAGGTGGCCCACCTGTGGACACCCGCCCTCGCGGTCGCGAGCCCGGTGGCGGTCGCGAGCCCGGTGGCGGTCGCTCGGCCCAAGACGGCCGTGGACGAGATCGTGGCCGAGGGGTACGGGACCGCCACCTCGATCCGGCTCTCCCGCGGCCGTGGCTTCGGCGGGCACGAGGGCAAGGGCTGGCGGGTGGCGGTGGGGCTCCTGCTCGCCCCAGAGCCAGTAGGGCAGACGATCAGGCCAGGGTCGACCTGCCCTGCTCCTGAGCGCCTGACGCAGGGTGCGAGGCAAGGGCCAAGACTTGCGGTCAAGGAGGGTCCCCGTCTCGTCCTTGCTGCCCTCGGCCTTGGGCAAAGCCGGCGCTCGATCACGCGCAGAAGAAGGAGAGTACGCGGGCTGCGAGGGCAGGCGCGGCGGCGGCCTGTAAGACCTCGATGCGGAAAATCGGCCGCTCCTTGGCTGGGGTAACCGACGTCTGAAAGCTCGCCTCGCTCATGGCCCCGGTCGCGAATCTCACCGAGGAGCTGCCTCCTCTCCATCCCTGGCCCCAGCGGTCTTCCTGCCTGGAGCCAATGGCGGTCGCGCGTTAGGATCGGAGGGCGTGCGCAGAGCGAGGGTATCAGCATGAAACTGAGGGTGCGGCTGCGTCCCCTGAACGAGGCGGAAGCCTACGCTCGCTGCCACGGCGGGCGGGGCTCGGACGTGCGCATCGTCCACGTCGAGCCGCGGCGTCCCCGCTACGAGCTGCGCGTCACCGGCGAGGATCTGCGCCGCTCGTTCGAGCGCCGCCTGGCGGCGCGGGAGCGACTGAGCGACGAGGAGAGCTCGCCCCCTCGCGAGTGAGCGGAGACCACCCCTGCCCACGCCGCCCGTGACCGTGTCGCCGCAGACGACCCGAGTGGGCTGGATCGGCACCGGAGTCATGGGAGGCTCCATGTGCGGCCACATCCTGGCCGCCGGCTACCGGGTAACGGTGCACACCCGCACGCGAGCTCGGGCCCAACCTCTCCTCGATCGGGGCGCCTCCTGGGCAGACACCCCGGCGGAGGTCGCTGCCGCCTCCGACGTCGTCTTTTCCATCGTCGGCTACCCGGAGGACGTGCGCTCGGTGATCCTGGGCAATGATGGCGTCCTCGCCGGCGCTCGCCCAGGAGCGACGGTCGTGGAGATGACGACCAGCGAGCCCTCCCTGGCCGTGGAGATCTACCGCGCAGCCAAGGAGAAAAGGGTGGAGGCGATCGATGCCCCCGTCTCCGGCGGCGACGTGGGTGCCCGCAACGCCACCCTGTCCATCATGGTGGGCGGCGAGGAGGAGGCGGTGGAGCGCGTGCGCCCCCTCCTCGCGCTCGTGGGGAAGACCATCGTCCACCAAGGCGGCCCCGGCGCCGGCCAGCACGCGAAGATGGTCAACCAGATCCTGATCGCGAGCGGCATGGTGGGAGTGTGCGAGGCCCTCCTCTACGGCTTCCGGGCAGGCCTCGATCTCGAGCGGGTGCTGCAGTCGGTGGCGAGCGGGGCAGCCGGCTCCTGGTCGCTCTCGAACTACGGGCCCCGCATCCTGGCTCAAGACCTCGAGCCAGGGTTCGTGGTCGAGCACTTCATCAAGGACATGGGCATCGCCTTGGCCGAGGCGCGGCGCATGCGTCTTGCGCTGCCCGGCCTGGCCCTCGCCCACCAGCTCTACCTGGCCCTCGAGGCCCAGGGGTCGGGCAGGAAGGGGACCCACTCCCTGATCCTGGCCTTGGCCCGGCTCTCCGACGTCGAGTGGCCGAAGGCGCGCCCCGATCAGACGTAGGGAAACCGGCAGGAGCAGATCTTCTGGCCTTCGTCAGAGCCCTCTCCCGGGAGGCCGCAACGGCGGCAGAGGCGAGGCAGGATCCCTGCCTGAGAGAGGAGAGCGCGGATCAAGACCACCCAGAGCATGGCCCAGGGGGCAAGGAGCCACGTGGACGTGATCACGGACTCTCTATCGGCGGGAGAAGGGCTGAAGTCGAGCCCAAGGCGGGGGTCGGCGCAGGCTCGCTCGGGCTCTCGGCGCCGGGTCGAATCTCGTCTACAATGCCGGGCGTGAGCTGGGTCTTCGCCGCGCTCCTCGCTTGCGCCGTGCTCGTCCTCATCGGCGCAGAGTGGCCGCGGTTGAGGCGGCTCTCGGGGCTGGAGGAGCGGGCCCGGCGCCGGCGAGGGCGGCGCAAGCAGAGGCTGCGGCTGGTCAGCTCCGAGAGCGAGGAGTTCGCGGCCAGCGTGCGCCGTGACTTGGAGCGCCTGCCCACGATCGAGGAGCAGGAGCCCCACCGCTAGCTCGGCGTCAGCCGTTCCTCAGCTCCCGGCGCGGACGACGAAGCTGGCCCGAAGCGCGGCCGTGTTGGGCAGGATAGGGCCGAGCGTCTCCATGTTCTTCGTCTCTTGGAAGTCGGCCGCCCGTACGGACAGGCGGTGGCGTCCCTCGGCCAGCCGTCGCAGGGAGACTCTCGCCTCCCCGCGCGCGGCGTCGTAGGAGACCTCGGCCGGGCGGCCATCTACCTGGGCTGAGAGCGAGGAGGGATCGACGCCCGATCCCCTGTCGGTCACTGCGAGGAGAAGCCGACTCGTCCCCAGCCTGACCGCCCGGGTGAGCAAGCGCAGGCGGGGAGGGGCGACGTCGTCCATCCACAGGCGGAAGACGAAGGGGCCCGGGCGAGCGGCAGGAGGGGTGTCGAAGACGAGGTCGTAGGCGCCTGGGGCAGGCGCGAGGGCCCCGGCTACCGGGATGGGGGTGCCGAAGGAGGCTCGGTAGGGGTTGATGTCCAGAGGAAGGGCGGCGTAGCCAGCCAGGCGGTTCTCGTCCCCTGCCAGGACCAGCCGGGGGGTGACGCGGACGCCGCGGGCGGCGGAGAGGACGCGGACGCCGAGGTTAGCCACCGGCCGACGGACGACGACCCGGAAGACCTGCTCGGGCCCGGGGAGGTTGTTGGACACTCCCGCGGGCTGGGGCCCGTCGGGGTAGCGGTAGGAGCGCACGCGAGCCTGGCCTCGGCGGGTGTCGCCCTGGTAGACGCCTGGGCCGGGAAGCGTCCGAGACGGAGGCCCAAGGCGCTTTCGGGCGCTCCGCAGCCAGAAGGGGATGCGCAGCCGGCTGTCGCCGCGAACGAGGACGACAAATCCGCTCACGTCCCCCTCGCCGGCGTCGGGGGAGACGGTGGCCTGGACGTCGAGGCGGCCGGGCACGTCCACCGTTTGGGGCGCCTCCACGGACACCCCAGCGGCCGCCGTCTGCAGCTCGATAGCGACCTGCCAAGCCCCGGCGCCGTCGCCGGCGTCTGTAAGCTCCACCGCTCGCCCCGCCCCTGTCCCCGGAGGCAGGAGCCCGAAGGAGAGGGCCGAGGGCTGGGCGAAGAGAAAGGGCGCGTCCGCTCGGGGCAGGTCGACAAGACCGCCCCCCTCGCGGATGGGCGCAGCCTCCCTCGATCGACCGAGATCGACGAAGGCCGGCCGTCCGGTGAGGACGAGAGCGGACTTGATCTGGGCCACCGTCCAGTCGGGGTGACGCTGGCGCAGGAGGGCAGCCGCTCCGGCCACGTGGGGAGAGGCCATGCTCGTCCCGCTCAGCTGCCCCCAGGGACTCGAGCGGCTGGGGAGGGAAGAGAGGATGGAGACCCCGGGAGCGCTGACGTCCGGCTTGAAGCCCAAGGAGATGGGCGTGGGCCCGCTCGAGGAGAAGGGAGCGACGATGCCCGCCTTGGTAACTGCCGCCACCGTGATCGCCTTGGCCGCCGTGCCGGGCGAGGAGATGCTCCCCCGGCCGAAGGTGGCGAAGTCGTTTCCAGCCGCCACCACCGGCACCACCCCGGCGTCGGCTGCGCTGTCGAGGGCCTGGGCCAAAAGATCGCGGGAGGGCTCGATCTCCGGCTCGCCCAGGGAGAGGTTGATGACGTCCATCCCGTCCCGCACGGCCGCCTCCACGGCTGCCGCCAGCTCGGGGGTGTTGCCATCCAGGCCGAAGCCGGGGGTGGGGATGGTAAGAGCCTTGTAGTTCCCGAGATAGGCCCGGGGAGCCACTCCGGAGAGGAGGGTACGGCCGTCGATCGCGGTCGGGCTGTAGTTCCCGGCGGCGATGCCGGCCACGTGGGTGCCGTGCTCGGAGTAGACGGGGTCGAAGGGCAGGGCGGCGTACTTCCAGCGCGGAGAGAGGGGCGGGAAGGCCCGGGCCACGATCACCTTGGGGGTGGTGTAGGCAAGGTTCCCCTTGGGGAAGCCCGGCGGATAGGCGAATCCGGCTGCGGAGAAGAATGGGTGGCTAGGGTCGATGCCGTCGTCGATGATGCCGATCTTGATCCCGTTCCCGGCCGTGCTCAGGTCGGGAAGCCCCCACAGAATGTCGGCTCCGATCAAGCCGGGGCTGCGCTCGAGCGAGCGTCGGTAGCGGACGCTGGGGTAGACACGGGCCACCCCCCGCACGCGGAGAAGGTCGTTCAGGCGGCTGGCAGGGAGGACGACGGCCAGGCCGTCGAGCACGACCTGGTAGCGCCAGCGAACGCGGGCCTCTGGGATAGCGGCACGGATGCGGCGGGCGAGCGCCTGCTGCTCGATCGCGAGGGCGGCGAGGTAGCCCCGGCTCGTGGGCGCCCGCAGGTCGAGGCGCGCCCGCTTGACGTGAGCAGCCAGGGCTCGGCTGGAGCGGACGGCGGTGGCGAGCGGCGGCGGCTCCAGGGTAACCACCACCTCGGCGGTCGGGGCCGCTCGAGCCTGGGCCTGGGCGGCGAGAGCGAGCCCGGCGAGGCAGGCGACAAGGAGGAAGAAGGCGCGCACGCAGGCGCATGGTACGCAGCCAGCGACAGGCGCCGGCCGTTCAGCCGACGCTAGAATTGGGTCGGCGCGGATGTGGCGGAACTGGTAGACGCGCACGGTTCAGGTCCGTGTGGGGGAAACCCCGTGGAGGTTCAAATCCTCTCATCCGCATAGCCTCTTTGTGCAAGGGTTTTTCGAGGCTTCCCAGGCGCTCAACGACCTGTGCCTACCACCCAAACGCTGGCTCGCCTGAGCGATCCTTGGTGTCGAGCGCGCTCAGGAGGTCGGCTGCGTCGTCGCTTGAGTCGGGCTAGAAGGTCTGGGTACGCTCCTACCGCCTGCGAGAAGAGCACGATTCGAGCCGCTCCGCCCGCGTGCCCAGGCAGGATCGAGTTGACGAGCGAGCCGACGCCGTAGCGTGCCACAGCGTCTAGCCTGCCGATCGCTGTCCCGCACGAGCCGAGCGCCGAGCGCCGCGCGCTCGCGGAGCACACGAGCGCCCAAGCGAAGGCACTAGCCGCCGCCCAAACCCAGACCAACCTGGCCCCGGCGAGGGCCGCCACCGCGCTTCCGAGCGGCTGCACGAGGGGTCGGGCGCCGCTCGCCGCCGCTCCCGCGAGCACGGCGAGCATGAGCTCGGGGATGAGGGCGTTGGCGGCCAGCCGGCCACGCCTTCCCACGAGCTCCGAGAGCGCCGTGGAAAGAGCAGCGAGGAGCCCCCTCTCCATCCGAGAGGAAGCTCCCGTCGGCCTCACGCCTCCCGTGTCCATCGCCCATGTGCAAGTCTCGCCGTGGTCTCCTGAACGCGACCTGACCGCGTCCACGGGCGAGCGGGGTCCGGCGGAGGCGTTCAGGCGGCGTTCAGGCGCGGGAGCCGACACTGTGAGCGTGCGGATTCGACCGTTCCTCGCCGTGATCATGGGTGCGCTTTTCCTCGCCGGCTGCACCGGCGCGAAGCAAGCGCAATCGCCAAGCGTCACGCCGGCAAAGAAGGTTTCGCCCACAGGCGGTGGTGCGGCGAGTACGACGACTCGGACGGGTGGCGTGAAGACAGGCGTCGGCGCGCTCCAGGCGGAGGCGAAAGCAGCGGCGACCGGCGATATCCCCGACAACCAGGTTTTCCTCACCTTCCGCAACCGTCGCGCCGGTTACTCGATCCGCTACCCGGAGGGATGGGCGCAGATCGGGTCTGGTAACCGCGTCACCTTTCGCGACAAGAACAACGTCGTTCGTGTCGTCCTTGTGACCGGCCGAGCGCCGACCCTCGGCCAGGTGCGAAAAGAGATGAGGCATCTCCCAGGCGCTCGGGTGGTACAGCGGCCGACACGCCTCGTGGTCGCCGGCGCTCCCGCGATCAAAGCTGTCTACCTCACGCAGAGCGCGCCCAACCCTGTCACCGGGAAGCGCGTCACGCTCGTGGTCGACCGCTACTACCTGTGGCGCGCCGACACCGTGGCCATCGTTGATCTTGGCACTCCCCAAGGCGTAGACAACGTCGACGCCTACCGTCTCATGATCGAGAGCTTCCGGTGGAGGTAAGGAGCCTCTACAGCGAGCCCGAGGCGCGGGAGGAACCCGTCTGGGCGGCGCTCGAGCTCCACGACGTGTTCAAGATCTACCGGTCAGGCCCAGTCGAGACGGTAGCCCTGCGAGGTTTGGAGCTCCGGATCGAGCCCAGGGAGCTGGTCGCAGTGTACGGACCGTCTGGATCGGGGAAGAGCACCCTGGTGCACTTGGCGGGAGGACTGGATCTGCCATCAGCAGGTGAGGTGCGGGCTTTCGGACGCTCGCTCGCTCGACTCGGTGAGCAGGAGCTGGCGACGTACCGAGCGCGACAGGTGGCGATCGTCTTCCAAAACGCGAACCTGTGGCCGTGGCTTTCCGCTCGCGAGAACGTGGTGCTCTGGCTCCGTCTGGCCGGCCACCCGGACCCCAGGGGAGCGGCCGACGCTTCGCTGCGGGCCTTCGGTCTGGAGCGTCGGCGCAACTACCGCGCCGGTGTTCTGTCCGGCGGCGAGCAGCAGCGCGTTGCTCTCGCCGCAGCAGCCGCCCGGGAGGTCTCCCTCGTCCTTGCTGACGAGCCTACCGCCGAGCTCGACGAGCACAACGAACGAGTGGTCATGGACACGCTCCGGCGGCTGCGGGACGAATACGGAAGCACGGTCGTCGTCGTCACCCATTCTCCACGGGTCGCCGATGCTGTCGACCGCGTTATCGAGATGCGGAACGGGCGCGCGCTGTGACCCAGCCTTCTCTCCAGGGCCCTCTCGCAGCGTGCAAACAGGTGACCGTCGTGTACGGCCGGGGCGAGGCGTCCGTGACCGCCCTTGCTGGCATCGATCTCGTGATCGAGCCAGAGGAGAGCGTCGCCCTCTGGGGTCGCTCAGGCTCAGGGAAGACGACGCTTTTGCACGTCCTGGGCGGCCTGCTCGAGCCCACGACAGGTGTTGTCGAGTGGCAGGGGCGGCCGCTGTCGACGCTCGATGCGGTGGCCCGTGGTCGCATGCGGGCGGCCGGGATCGCCTATGTGTTTCAGAGCGCGAACCTGCTACCGCACTTCACCGCCTTCGAGAACGTCGCCTTCGCCGCCCGGGCCGCGGGCGGCGAGCTCGACCGGCGTCTGGAGCCGCTCGCACTGCTCGAGCTCGTCGGCCTCGGGGGCAAAGCTGACAGCCTGCCGAGCGAGCTCTCGGGAGGAGAGGCTCAGCGCGCCGCCATCGCCCGCGCCCTCGCTCAACGGCCACGGCTTCTCCTCTGCGACGAGCCAACCGGTCACCTTGACACGGACACGGGTGATCGCATCCTCGCCCTGATCGAGGCTCTCCAGCGGGAGGTCGGCTTCGCGCTCGTCATCGCCACGCATGACGCAGATGTCGCTGCCCGTCTGGGACGTGAGGTCGAGCTCCACGACGGCCGCATCGTGCGCGAAGAGGTCCACGCATGACGCTCACCCTCGCCAGGCTGGCCGCGCTCTCCCTTGTCCGGGCACCCGGGCGGGCAGGAACGCGCGTGCTCGTCCTCGCGACAGCGGTTGCTCTGCTGGGAGCGATGCTCCTCTTCATCGGCCATTCCCTGCGGACGATGACGGCTTCGGCGGTGCGCAGCGTACCGCTCGACTGGCAGGGGCCGGTGAGCTCCTACGCTGCCGATCTGCGCGTTGCGACGGAAGTGGGACGGCAACCAGGCGTCGCCGAGGCCGTACCCACAGCCACCGCGCCGTTCGCGAGCGCCGAGCACCACGGCTCTGCCGGCACGATCCGTGCCGGGGCGGGCGCGATCCTCGCCGTCCCGCCCGGCTACCTGCGCCACATCCGCACCTTCCGCCTCCTGTACGGGTCGCTCAAGCCGGGCGCCATCGTCCTCGACCAGCAGCTGGCGGCGACGCTGCAAGCACAGGTCGGCGACACGATCGCCCTGTCCCCCCGACCGGGTGTCAAACCACGCGCCTTCCGCGTGAGCGGCGTCGCGGCGCTAACCGCTGGCGACGTCCTGTTCCAGCCCCTCAACCCGCTCGTCGGTCCAGCACCCGCTCAGCCGCCAGCGAACGTGGCCATCCTCCCCCTAGTTACGTTCGCGCACACGGTCGCGCCCGAGCTCGGCAGCATCCCCTCGGTCGGCCCTGGAGCCACCACTGCTACCGGAGCGCCGCGCGGCGTACAGTGGCACGTCCAGGCTCAGGTCGATCCGCGTGCTCTCACGGGCAGTCCCAGCCGAGCGCTCCGTTTGGAGAGCAGGATCCGAAACCGCGTCCAGCGCTCCCTGCCCGGCCAGGTGCAGTTCGTCGACAACCTGGCCGACGAGCTCAGCACCGCGACCGCAGACTCCCTGTACGCACAGGCGCTGTTCGTCATGCTCGCCGGTCCGGGCGCGCTCATCGCTCTCGGCCTTGCCTACCTGGCCTCTTTGGGCACGGCCGAGCGTGATGGGCGCGATCTCGCCCTCCTCCGCGCCCGTGGCGCCTCCCGTCGACACCTGCTCACGCTGGCCGCGATCGAGAGCATGCTGCTTGGCGTGCTCGCCGGCGTGGTCGGCGCCGGCGCCAGCTTCCTTGCCGTACGCCTGCTCGTCCGGAGCGGTGGCGGTCTCGACCTCGCTCGCGTCCTGTCCACGGTAGCGGTGTGTGTCCTCCTTGCCATTGGTGGCGCGCTCGTCGCCCGGGTAGGGGTGACTGTAACCGTTCTCCGCGGAAGTGTCGTCGAGGGAAGGCGTAGCACCCGTAGGGCAGGATCGCCACTCTGGCAGCGGCTCCATGTGGATGGACTGGCACTGGCCGCGAGTGGCCTCATCTACTGGTTGACCGCTCGTACCGGGTTCGCGGCGGTAGTGAACCCTGACGCGAACCCCACCCTTTCCCTGTCGGTGTACATGTTCTTTGGGCCGGCGCTTCTCTGGGTGGGGGCGACGCTCCTCCTCGTCAGGGCACGGGGCCGTGCGCTCGCCTGGCTTTCCGCGCGGTTTGCCGGGAGGAGGGCCACGACGCTGCCAGCCTTTCTGCTGGCTAGCGCTGGACGGCGTGGCCCCGCGATCAACCGTGGGCTCGTCCTGGTCGGTTTGCTCCTCGCCTACGGAGTCAGCTTCGGCGTCTTCACCGCCACCTACGACCAACAGGCTCGCGTCGATGCTCAGCTGACGCTCGGCGCCGACGTCGTGGTCAGTGCGCCGTCGGGAGTGGGGGAGAGCCTCCAGCGAGCTATCGCGCAC
The DNA here is from genome assembly GCA_040289505.1 of Thermoleophilia bacterium. Lineage (GTDB taxonomy): Bacteria > Actinomycetota > Thermoleophilia > Gaiellales > Gaiellaceae > PALSA-612. Next base: position 12,600 of record PSLH01000035.1, read on the forward strand.
GCGCCTGGCGTAGCCGCCACGAGCACGCTCGAGCACACCTACGCGTACGTCGGGCCGGACCTCCAGGACACGTTCGGAATCGACCCGACCACGCTTCCCCGTGCCACGGATTTGCGCGACTCGTTCTTCCTGGGTGGTAGCGCCACGGAGATGCTCGCCCGGCTGAGATCGCGGCCGGACGCGATTCTCGTCTCGAAGGAGACGGTAACGGACTACGCTCTCAGTGTCGGCGACCTCCTCAAGCTGCGGATCCTCGACCGCCGGCGTGGCCGGTTCCGTATCGTCCCCTTCCACGTGGTTGGGGTAGTCCAGGAGTTTCCCTCCGCCCCCAAGGACTCGTTCATGGTCGCGAACTTGCGCTACCTCCTCGCCGTGACGCACGACCCGGGCCCGAACGTCGTCTTCGTGAAGGCCAACGGCGACCCGGTCGCGCTGGCCGGGGAGCTTAGCAGGGAGACGGCGAGAGCAGGAACGACCGTGAAGAACATCCGCCAGCAGACGGCGCAAACGGTGAGCTCGATCACCGCCATCGGGATGGCTGGGATCCGTCAAATCGAAGGGTCGTTCGTCGTCGTTCTCGCTGCGGCAGCGATGGCCCTCTTCGTTGCCGTGGCTGTGACCGAGCGCCGTCGGGAACTCGCCACCATGGCCGCCATCGGAGCGTCGATTCGTGACATTGCCGGATTCGTGTGGAGCGAAGCTGCGCTCGTCCTCGTGGCTGCGATGGCGCTCGCCTCCTTGCTCGGTTGGCTGCTTGCCGAGATGCTCGTGGCCATGCTCCGACACGTGTTCGACCCTCCCCCGGATCACCTGGCCGCCCCGTGGGGCTTTCTCGGGGCTCTCGCCGGTGCTTCCGTGCTGGGAATCCTCTTCACGGGGGTCGTGGCTGTCCGCAGGATGCGGCGGTTACAGCTTGGAGCCATACTTCGAGAGGAGTGACCGGACCCCGGGTCTTGATCGTGGAGGACGACCGAGAGCTGCGCGCAACCCTTGTGCGGGGTCTCGAGGAGGAGGGTTTTCGCACCAGCGCGGTGGGAGGGGGCTCCGAGCTTCTCTCCCAGCTTGCAGAACAGGAGGTGGATGCGCTCGTCGTCGATATCGGGTTGCCCGATGCCGACGGACGCGACCTCTGCCAGGCTCTGCGGGCGCAAGGGCTAGACGTACCGGTTCTCTTCCTCACTGCCCGCGACACGCTCGCCGATCGCTTGGCTGGGTTCAGCGCCGGCGGTGACGACTACCTGACAAAGCCGTTCGCATTCGCCGAGCTCGTTGCCCGACTTCAAGCGTTACTCCGGCGGACGACGAGCAGCGGAGCGATCGAGGCGGCAGGCCTCCGCCTCGATCCTCTCACGCACGCGGCGTCTGTGGGGGCAATGAGCGTGATGTTGACGCCCACCGAGTTTCGCCTGCTCGCGCGGCTGCTCTCGCGACCCGGCGAGACTGTTCGTCGGCGCCAGCTCGTGCAAGCTGCCTGGCCGCACGGGGCAATCGTCCACGACAACACCCTGGATGCGTACATCGCTCGACTGCGGCGCAAGCTTCGGGATCTGCCGCAGGCTCCACGGATCACCACCGTGCACGGGGTGGGCTACTCGATTCGATGAGGGTGCCGTTCGTCCGCGGTCTGCGTGGCCGGCTCTTCCTCCTCACCGTGCTCGTGGTCGCAGCAGCGCTCGCGGCGCTCACAGCCGCCTTCAATCTCGTTCTCGACCGCACGCTCGACCGGGACGCGGACGAGCTTCTGCGGGCACGGGCAGCAGCCGAGCTCGCCGTGCTCAAGCCCGTCGGTAGGCGCCTCACGATCGCCGAGACCGCCGATGAGGCAGGAGCGGACATCCCCGTATGGGTGTTCTCGCGCTCGCGCGTCCTCGAAAAGCCTGCCGGAGCGAGCCGTGCGGTCGATCGAATCGCTCGCTCGCTGGGTCAGGGCCCGGCCCGTTTCCTGACCGTGTCCACCACCGATACTCGGCTCTACGCCACTCCCGTCGTCTCCGGCGGCCGGCGGCTTGGCACGGTCGTCGTGGGGCTGTCTCTCGCTCCGTACGAGCAGACGAAGCGCACGGCGCTCGTCGGCTCGCTCGCGCTCGCCTCTGGGCTTTTGGTGGCGATCGCGCTCGCTGTGCGCTGGCTCCTTGTCGCTGCCCTTCGCCCGGTTGCCCGCATGACGGCGGCAGCAGCGACGTGGAGCGAGCACGATCTCGACCGGCGCTTCGACCTCGGTCAGCCCTACGACGAGCTAACCGGCCTGGCGCATACGCTGGACGGCCTCCTCGACCGGATATCAGCCAGCCTGCGACGCGAGCGACGCTTCTCGGCGGAGCTCTCCCACGAGTTTCGGACACCGCTCTCGAAGATCGCCGCCGAGGTCGAGCTGGCGCTCCGCCGTGAACGCAGGCCGGAAGAGTACAGGGGTGCTCTGGAGCGGGTCCTCAGCTACACGCACCAGCTAACCCGCATCGTCCAGGCCCTGGTCACCGCCGCGCAGCACGAGGCGGGAGCTGTGCGGGGGACGGCCGACGCCTACGCCGTCGCCGCGCAGACGCTCGACGGATGCGCGCCCCTCGCCAGTGAGCACGGCATCGTGCTCCGCCTCGCTCCACCGACTGCGCCCCTGCGCGTGGGAATCGAACGCGACCTGGTCGAGCGGATCCTCCATCCGGTCGTCGAGAATGCGTGCCGGTACGCGCAGGCACGCGTGGACGTGTCCGTGTCACGGGAGGGCCGGTGGATCGTGTACAGGGTCACCGACGACGGACCAGGCGTCGCTGACGACGAGCGAGAAGCAATTTTCGAGGCGGGTGTTCGGGGGCGGGCGGGACGTACCGCCGGGCGACAGGGGGCCGGCTTCGGACTCGCCCTGGCGCGCCGGCTTGCTCGCAGCTCGGGCGGCGAGATCCATGCGGAAGCCGGGCACCTCGGGGGTCGCTTCGTCGTCCGCCTTCCTGCCGGTTGACCTCCCGATCGCCGCTTGGCGAAGGCCGTCGCCGCGTTCAGGTGGCCTTCAGGAGGAGGATGAAATACTTTAGCCGGATGCGTGCTCGCGCGTGTACGTATGACCTCAAGCCAGTCGAGCGCTTCCGCCTAGTAGATCAAGAGGTCTCGCTGGCTACTGCGCTGGCCGCTATCGGCGCAGCGGTCGTCATCGGGGTAGGCCCGCGCGGAGGGGACGCCGCAGCGCACGTCTACCGCACGCTGCTCGTCCGACAGGGCGCTGTCGTCTGGGACAACCTCTGGTACGCGGGTCACTATCCGCTCGCCTCCTACAGCCTCCTGTACTACCTTCCGGCTTCGCTTGTGGGGAATGTTCCACTCGTCGTTGCCGCGGTGCTGGCCACGGCGGCGCTCTTCGCTGCTGTCGTCGTGTCACGGTGGGGTGCTGCGGCACGCTGGCCAGCCCGAGCTTTCGCGCTGCTGGCCTGCGGTCCGCTCTTCACCGGCGCCTACAGCTACGCGCTGGGCATGGCCGCTCTTTTGGGAACGTTGCGAACGCTCCAGAGGGGCCGGGTGTGGCTCGCCCTCGGCGCCGCTGCGCTCACGCTTGGGTTTAGCCCGCTTGCCTTCGTGTTCTTGTGCCTGGTGCTCGTGGCGCTTGGTGCCAGCGACCGGCGCCGCTGGAAGCGAGCAGTGGTGCTCGGTCTCGGGCTCGCCCTCCTCGCCGGCCTCCAGCTCGGCGTTCTTGCCCTCATACCGGGCGGCGCCGGTCGCTACCCATTCAGCGTCTGGCGCCTTGCCTCGGTCCTGATAATCGGCACGATCGGCGCAGCGCTGTCCCTGCGAGGACAAGAAGGGCGTCTTGTGGCGACCTTCTTTGTTGTGTGGTCGCTCGCCAGCGTTCTCGTCTTCCTCTTCCCGTCGCCGATTGGCCACAACATGACGCGCCTCACGTCCGTCGTCTTTCCGCTGATGCTCCTCACGGCCTCTCTCAGCCGTTACCACCCTCGTCCGCTCGCCTGGCTGGCTGTGTGCTTGGCGTTCGTCTATAGCGTCGGGCCCTACGTGTGGATGATCCCATCCCGGGTCGACGACCGATCCGCTAGCGCTGCCTTTTGGGCGCCCCTGCTTCGCTTTCTGGAGAGGCACTCGTCCCCCGGATACCGTGTCGAGGTCGTCCCCACCGCAAATCATTGGGAGTCGTACTTCGTCCCGCGCCAGGGGCTTGCTCTCGCTCGTGGCTGGTACCGGCAGCTGGACATTGCCGACAACCCCATCCTCTACCACCGGCCGCTCACGGCTCGCTCCTACCGGGAATGGCTCCGTCAGATGGGCGTCAAGTTCGTCGTATTACCGCGCGCTCCGCTCGCCCCGATGGGAGCCTCGTGGGAGGCAGACCTTCTCCGGTCGGGGCGCTCGGGCCTCCGTCTGGTGTTCCGAACCCAGCACGGTGTGATCTACCAGGTTCCCGACGCTCGCGCCATCCTCACAGGACCGGCTCCGACGAAGGTGATCGCGGTCACCCACACTCGCATCGTGGCCTGGGCGGAAGCGCCTGGCACCTATAGGTTGAGCGTCCGCTACACGCCTCTTTGGACTGTAATGAGGGGCGATCTTTGCCTCAGGCGGACAGGTGACGGAATGACCCAGCTCGACGTGAAGCGGGAAGGACGATTCGTCCTGGTTGTACCGGATGAGCCGAGGCGGGTGGTCGCCTCCCTTGTCGATGGTGCGCGGAGCGCCTGTAAGGGCCACCCGCGCAGGCAGGCCTCAGTAGGGTGGAGGAGGGTCAGCGCCAGGGACGATGGGACAGGAAGATACCTTGGGTAGCCCTCCCCCGTGTAGGGTTTGCGAGCTCAGGTCGAGGTGCCGCGAAGAGCTGCGAGCACCTCGTCGGCATGCGTGTCGGGGTTTATCCGGCGCAAGGCTTTGCGCACTGTGCCGTCGGGGGCGATGACGAAGGTAGAGCGCTCGATGCCCATGCGCTTCTTACCGTACATCGTCTTCTCCACCCACACCCCGTAGGCCTCGGCTACCGCGTGCTCGGCATCGGAGAGCAGGGTGAAGGGGAGCCCGTACTTGGCTTTGAACCGTTGGTGCGAGTCGGGCGGGTCAGGGCTGACGCCGAGGACGACGGCTTCCTGCTGCTCGATCTCCTGCCAAGCGTCCCGGATCCCGCACGCCTGGCGGGTGCAACCGGGCGTATCGTCCTTGGGGTAGAAGTAGAGGACGACCCAGCGACCGCGGAGCGAGGAGAGGCGGACGGTGCCTCCGTCCTCGCTGGGGAGCTCGAAATCGGGGGCCTCTTTCCCTTCCTCGACCACGGCCTAATCCTACCCTGGGCTGGCGCCCGGTCGGGTACCCTGCTTCCTGAGTGCGGGAGCGGCCGTCATGAACCCGACCCTGCGCGGGCTCCTCATCGTGGCCTTCGTGGCCGCGCTGATCGTCGTCTTCCAGCTCGAGCAGACCCTGGTTGCTCTGTCCATCTTGCTCCAGATCGCCTTCCTGCTTGCGGTGGCCTTCTTCGTCTTCCTCGTGTGGCGAGAGCGACGGGCCGAGATCGGCACCTGGCCGACCCGGGCTCGGGTGGCGTTCTACGCGGCCGCGGTCCTCATCGTGGTGGACGTGGGCGCCTACTGGCTCGACCGGCCCAGCGGCCTGGCCGCCGTCGCCTTCCTGGCGGTGCTCGTACTCTGCGGAATCGCCATGGTGCGGGTCTGGCGCGACCAGCACCGGTACGTGTAGCCGCCGGTCAGGCTTGGACGCGGGTGGCGGCCCCGTCCAGGAGGTCGAGGGCGAGGCGGATGTCGACGCGGTGGCCGACGAAGATGGGGGTGTCCCGCTCGGTGTAGCGGCTCGCCTCCGACTCGCGCAGTCGGAGCATGAGGTGCATGAAGTCGGCCGGCTCGTCGCACTCGAAGGCGGTCATGAACTCCTGATCGTCGATCCCGAACGAGTAGGTGGTGTGGTTGTGGATGGAAGGGTGCTCGGCGCCGATGCGGATGTGCTCGTCCATGGCCCGCTGCCGGTCCTCGAAGGGGAGCGAGTACCAGGGACGCACCTTGACGAAGGGGTAGACGACGAGGTAGGGAGAGCTGCGAGGAGTGATGCGACGAGCCTTGCGGGCACTCGTGTACTGGGAGGCCTTGGTGGTGGCGAGGTAGGAGTACGGCGTGTGGAGCCAGGAGGAAAGCGGCGTCGCGTTGAGAGCGGCGCCCAGCTCCTCGAGGTCGAGGTAGCGCTCGCTGATCTTCCACAGGAAGAAGTCGCAGTCAGGGCGTACGCCTACGGTCGAGTACGCCTGGAGGTGGTCGAAGCGGGGGCTCCACTCCTCGATCACCTCGGCGAAGGCCTCCTTGCCGGCCAGACGCTCGTCGATGGGCAGCCGCCGCCAGGCAGGGTCGATCTTGTAGAACGTGTAGGCGACGTACTGGCCGACCTCAGCCTTCACGGCCGACATGCTAGCGACGGGCTAGAGGCTCCATCGGGCTAGGCGCTCGGCCTGAGCGGGGAGCGCTGCCCTCCGTACCGGCTCGAGGCTCGATTTGGGGGTGTCGTCGGCGTAGTAGAGGCCGGGTTGTCAGGCCCGGAGATCCTCCTCGTCGCTGACGTGGAAGAAGAAGGTCGATCACGGTGGGCGCCTCGGACACAGCGTTGAGACCGGCTGGAGCGACGGCGTTGCAGTGGGCGCCGGCCTTGGTCGCTCCCACCCGCGTCTGCACGGCGAGCTCGTCGTAGAGGACGGCCAGGGTCCGCCCGGGCTGAGAGGTCCCGTCGAAGGCTCGCCCTAGGAGGTCGCCCAGCTTGTCGTAGTCAGCCAGGGAGGTCGAGGTCGAGCGAGGTGGTGTCGGTCGGGAGCAAGTTGCGCCGACTCGAGGTAGGAATGGAAGGCGAGTACGTCCATGATGGGACGGTCGCGGCCGCTCGCTCGGTCGGCCGCGTCCAGGGTGACCACGCTGTGGGAGCCTGGCCTCGTCTCCCTTGTCAGGGAGTACATCGTCGGCAACGAGCCCGACCCGAGCCGCTTCTGGATGCCTAGCTCGGGCAGGACGGAAACGACCTCCTACCTCGCTCTTCTCGCCCGTGCCTACGACGCGCTCAAGGCTGTCTCGCCCGACATCGTGGTCATGGCCGGAGCGCGAGCGCCTCGGGGATCGGACCATTTCGGAGGCAAAGGCCGACCCGCTCACCCACTCGCTTCCTGCTCGACCTGGACGCGGCCGACCGAGCGAGCGGCCGCGACCGTCCCATCAT